>CALFLJ010000226.1 GCA_937880335.1 uncultured Succinatimonas sp. | reverse complement strand
TCTCAGGTAAAGGCTTTTCTTTTTTAAGCTTGCCCTCTGATATAAGCTTAAGCTTCTCCTCTTGAATTTGAGAAAATAGTTCTTCTGCAGTTCCATCTTCAGGTAACTGTTCAACAAGTTTGCCTCTTATAGCAAGATCTAATATTTGCTCTCTTAAGTTTTTAAGCTTTTCTAAGTTAATCATTAGATTGAAGCTCCTTTAATTCAGAGACGATTTCTTCAAGTGATAGCATAGTATCTTTAAATTCAGAGAGTAGATTCTCACTTTCTTCTATAATTTCAGATAATGAGAGTTCTTTTAAGGTATCTTCCTTCATTAAGCCCAAATCAAGAGTATTTCCTTTCTCTGCAATTTCCTCTCGGGAATATACAGAAAATCTTGGATCTTCAACTTTACGGCGGTCATCTGCAGTGTAGGCTTTAATAAAATCTGAAAAATCATCCTCTGTTAAAGGTGTTTTAACCCCAAATGTGCGCATATTAGTTCTTAAGTCATAGAACCAAACTTCTTTTGTATTGTTTTTATCTTCTTTGCCACGGGTAAAGAAAATTACGTTAGTTTGAACACCTTTAGCATAGAAAATGCCGGCTGGTAATCTCAAAATGGTGTGTACATTGCATTTGTCCATAAGATCAACACGAATATTTTCACCATCATGATCAGCAAATAAAACATTGTCAGGCAACACAACAGCAGCGCGAGCTTTGCCGTCTGCTTTTAAACTTTTATAGATATGCTGTAGAAAATTTAACTGTTTATTACTTGTCATAAAAGATAAGTCAGAGCGTGAAGCTCTTTCTCCACCTTTCTTAGTTCCAAAAGGTGGATTGGTTAAAACTACATCGAAGTTCTTAAAGTTTTCGCCAATACTTGAGAGGGTATCGCCACGAGTAATCTTGCTATTGATGTCATGAAGCATGGCGTTCATTAGGGCTAGTCTGTGCGTTTCAGGTACAAGCTCACATCCTGTGAAAGCCTCTTTTTCCTCAAATTCGGCAAGATCTGAATCAAGATCAAAAAAGTCATTAGTATTATTTTTTACATACTGATGAGCTGCAATCATAAAACCAAAGGTTCCGCAAGCAGGATCATTACATCTCTCACCTGCCTGTGGTTTTACAAGCTTTGTCATAACGTTAATAAGAGGGCGAGGGGTAAAGTATTGACCAGCTCCAGATTTTTTCTCATTAGCATTCTTTTCCAAAAGGCCTTCGTATAAATCACCTAAGCCTTCTTCTTTTGCAGAGAACCAATCAAGTTCATTTATATCTTTTATGATCTTTTCAAGATTTTTAGGCTCATCTATTTTTGAGTTAGCGCCTCTGTAAATATCTAAAAGCTCAGATGGGATATATATATGTTCAGCTTCTAATTTATCTTGATTTCTGCCACCTAATGTTTCTAAAAGATTTGCATAGAAGTTTTTTAATTCAATACCGCTTTTATCTAAGAGATTTTCCCATCTATAGCCTTGGGGAATTTTGTCCTCAGATCCTGTCTCCTGGGCCATTTTTAAAAAGAGAATATATGTAAGCTCAGTAACATAATCCTGATAGGTAATACCGTCGTCTCTAAGAACATTACAGAGATTCCAGAGTTTTTGTACAATTTCTGCGGTTTTCATTAAATACTAATTCCGTTTAGGTTATAAATATAATCGTTAAGTTCTTTTATATAAGCATCAAGCTTATTGTTAAAGTAGTTATCAATGCGCTTAGAACCGCCTGATTTTTTAAAGCGAGAATCCTCATCTAAAACCGTTAATGTTAAGACAGTCTCCTCATCATTTTTTAGGTATTCTTTAAATTTTTTCAGCCAGTTAAGCTCGATATTAGAGAAAGAGTGGGATTGTATAAGTTTTTTAAAGGCCCTTTCAATTTTTTCTTTGTGGTCTTCTAAAGGTTCATCTAAGGCTATGTTTCTTATAATAGTTGTTAGATCTAAGCTTAAATCTGCATTACTTTTAGATACAGTTTTAACCGCACTTACAAGTTGCTGTTTAGTAAATCCATCAATTTCAATTTTACTTATAAGATCACGCAGTGTTTTTCTTGTAAGGTTAGAAGGTCTAGTACAGACTAAGTTTAGCAAGTCTATTTTATCTTTATTCTCTTTTATATAGAGATTAAACTCCTCAAGATAATCCTCAGCTGTTTTGTTTTGCTCGCCATAAGCTCTGATATGTTCTTGTAGGGAATCATTTTTGTTTGAGATTATGACAATGTTTTCACTCTTATTTTTAAGACTATCAATCTTATTAAAGAGCTCTTCGTTTTCTACAATAACGTTTTGAGTATCTTTTAGATCTTTTTGTCCTTTTATTTTATCGATAAATTGTTGAGGACTTAGTCCATTAGATAAAGTCTTAAAGTTTTCTTTAGCATGATCATCCATGCTTTTAATTTTTCTTTGCAGTTTTCCTACGATTTTTTCAACAAAGAATTTTAGCTTTTTATCATCTGAGCATGTCTTAATTTCAGAAAATAAATTGGAAAATTTTTCTTTTGGTAAGGCTACAACAGGCTTCATGGTTGTGAAGTCTGCAAGTTTATCTGTAATTCCTACTGTATCATAGATTTCAAAATGATCTTTATTTAAGTCAGGACATAAACGGGTTGCGCGTCCTAACATCTGTTCGTAAAGTATTCTTGATTTTACACAGCGTAGAAACACTAATTTTGTAATTGACGGTATATCAATACCTGTAGTTAGCAGATCAACTGTTACAACAATGCTAGGATAACGCTCATTTTTGAATTTGTTGATGCACTCTTGTATTTTGTCACGATTGCCATCCTCACTTGCACCTGTGATTTTCATAATGGCATCATTATCAATACCTTGTTGGGTGTAGATATCTTTTAATATAGAGACAATCAAGTCTGCATGTGTGTCATTTACAGCATAGATTAAAGTTTTTCCACTAATATCTGGAGTTGAGGGATCAATATCTTTAGCTATTTCCTCTAGAACTGTACGATTAAAGCTTGATGTAATTACATCACGATTTAAGCTTTCAGCATCAAAGTTTATTTCATCATCTAAGGTAAAGGTTTTTATCTCAGATGTTTCTTTATCAAGATATTTTATTTCATCGCCTTTATCATAGGTTATACCGAGGGTATTAAACTTGGTCTTTATAATATGAGGAGCATCAAAGTCGACAAGGTTACCATCTAATACAGCTTTTCTATAAGAATAGTTGTATACAGGATTGCCAAATATTTTTACAGTTTGTAAAGCAGGTGTAGCGGTAAGGGCTACTTTTGTAGCTTTAAAGTAATCTATAACTTGACGATATTTACTTTGGTAATCAAGCTGATTGCTGTACATTGCCTCATCTTCAGTCATTTCTTTATCAAGAATATATCCTCGGTGGGCCTCATCAATAATAATTAGATCAAAGTCATTAACTCCAGGTATGAATGTATTATTATCTTGTTTGTCATAATCTGATGCGCTAGTGTAAAGTATGCGTTTGACCATACTTTGCACAGTGGCAATTTGTACTTTTGTGCTTTTCTCTATTTTGAGATCTGTAAGCTTATTTATGTTATATATTTTTCCTAAAGGGAGAAAAGATTCAAGTTCAACTTCATTGAATACATCAAGAGTCTGTTTACCTAATGAGTTTCTATCAACTAAATAAAGAATACGCTTAAAAGTATTAGTTTTAAGCATTCTATAAATAAGACCCAATATTGTTCTAGTTTTACCTGTACCTGTAGCCATGGCAAGTAAGATCTTATCTTGACCTTGCTTTATACACTCCTCTACAGCTTTTATGGCCTCTACTTGGTAATATCTTAAATTTAATCCACGAGGATTTATTAGTACATCATAAGGTTCTTGTTGTAAGCGCTGAAAGTTTGGATCAGGCTTTATATTTAACAGCTCTTCAAGACCATTTGGACTCATCCATCCCTTTAAAGCTTGTGGAGCATTATTTACTGCCCTGAAATCTAAAAACCAAATTCCTGATTTTTGTTTATATTCCTCTAAATAGGGACGTCCATTGGTGGCAAAAGTAAAAGGTACCTGGTATTTACCATAGGTGCTTATAATATATTCAGAGTCTTCATCCCTTACATTTGATGAATAGTCTTTACATTGATTATCAATTACAGCAGCAATATCTTTATAGCAAGCTTTTGCTTCTATAAAAGCATAAAGCTTCTCTCCTATAAATAAGGCGTAATCTGCATAACAGTTTCTTTTATTTTGAGAGGTAACAGGTTTTGTAGGCCATTCAGCTATAGCCATATTATGACCTTTTTTAGGTCTTATACCCTTAGAATATTTTATTGTATCAGTGTCAGCTTCCCAGCCTAAGGATCTTAATTGCTCATCAATTAAGATACGAGTTTCCGCCTCGTTTTTAGGCATTTGATTTTGAGCTTTTATTGATTTTTTTCTAATAACTTCAGGATCAGGCGCTTTTGTTGCCTTGGCTGTCTTTATCTCATTATCGCTAAGCTTTTTTATCTCTGCATTAACTTTTAAATCATTTTCTGTTTTTAGATTTTCTTTAGGAGAGTTTTTACTCTGTAATTGTGTATTTGTTTCTAAGTTTGTATTTTTATTGTCAGGTAATACAAAATTTTTAGGTTTATAGTTTTGATCGCCATAAACCATCATAAACCATTGGGAAATGCCAAAAGTTGCATTCAATATTACTTTAGCGACAGCTTCAGATGAAAAGCCTTCATGCGCTGCTTGATTGCGCATTTGTCGTATTTTGTCTATAACAATTTTTTGATCTTTTGATATGAACCCGTTTTTTAAGAGTTTTCTTGTTCTGTAGGCAAAGTTATTATCTTCTTTTGATGGTTCAGGTAAATGGTTTATAGAATAGATTTGATTAACTATGTTCTCGCATAGCATGCCTGATTTTATAAGAGATGCATTTGAGTCAGAGAAAACATATTCTTCGGCTTTTAAACCTGTTAGAGCAAGAGACGGGAATTTATCTTTTAAGAATTCAAAATTATGACTTGTCATAAAACTGTTACCGTAAAAGAGAACTAGTTTAGCTATTATAGCTAAAAACTATTCTAAATTCTTTTGCGGGCATCATATAAATAAAGGTAAATTTACTAAACAAGCCATAAATCATGTAAATGATTTAGGATTTTTATTAA
>CALFLJ010000225.1 GCA_937880335.1 uncultured Succinatimonas sp. | reverse complement strand
CACGATTTATTCGAAAGTGCAGCCTCTAAGGTGAAATAATGAGTGGAAATAGCTTTGGTGAGGTCTTTAGAGTCACAACGTGTGGCGAGAGCCATGGCTTAGGTCTTATGGCTATCATTGATGGATGTCCTCCTAATATTCCGTTAGATGAATCTGTAATTCAACCGGATCTCGACAGAAGACGCCCAGGATCTACACGCTATGGTACTCCTCGCAACGAGGGGGATAAGGTTAAGATTATCTCAGGCGTTTTTGAGGGAAAGACAACGGGGACACCTATAGGCCTTTTAATTGAAAATACATCACAAAGGTCTCAGGACTATGGTGCGATTAAAGATTCATTTAGACCAGGTCATGCTGATTATACGTATTTTCAAAAATACGGTATTCGTGATTATCGGGGAGGTGGCAGAGCCTCTGCTCGAGAGACCTGCATGCGCGTGGCGGCAGGTGCCGTAGCCAAACAGGTTTTAAAGCATTTATCAAAGGTTGAGATCTTAGGTGGTGTTACTCAAATAGGTGATATTAAGGCCTCAGGTTTTGATGCTCAATGTGCTTTAAATAATCCATTTAATTTTACCTGTGAAGATAGACTACCTGAACTTTTAGAGTTATTTAAAGATTTGGCATCTAAGGGAGACTCTATAGGAGCCGTCGTTGAAGTGCATGCTAAGAATGTTCCTGTAGGTCTTGGTAATCCGGTATTTGATAGATTAGATGCTACCATAGCTCATGCTATGATGAGTATAAATGCGGTAAAGGGCGTAGAGATTGGGGACGGCTTTGATATGGCATCAATGCGAGGATCTGATGCTCGTGACGAGTTAAGCCCTAAAGGCTTTTTAGCTAATCATAGTGGTGGTATTTTAGGAGGAATAAGTTCAGGACAGGATATAATTGTCCGCATGGCTTTAAAACCAACATCAAGTATCACAGTTCCTGGTAAGACTATTGATGTAAATGGTCAGAGTGTGGATATTGTAACGAAAGGCCGTCATGATCCATGTGTTGGTATCCGTGCTGTTCCTATTGCAGAGGCTATGTTAGCTCTGTGTTTATTAGATGCATATCTATTAGACAAAGCTCAGTGTCATAATATTTCAAGGACTAAGATTGTCTTCTAAATTGTACACTGTATTTATTACCGGTGCCTCACAGGGCATCGGTAAGGTTTTGTCACAAAGTCTCAAAGATAAAGGGCACAAGGTAATAGGTAGTTCTACCTCAAAAGAGCATATTTTATCTGATATTAGGCTTCTGGAATTAAACCTTTTAGACAGGAGATCTGTAGAAAACTGCGTTGAGCGTTTAAAAGAACTGTATCAAAACATTGATATAGTTGTTTTAAATGCTTCAATTGGTTTTAATCCTGATAGTATCCTGAATATAAAAATTAAAGATCTTGAAGATCTTTATACGATTAATGTGTTTAACAATTTAGCTTTATTTAAAGCTTTAGTCGCATCCTTTAAGATAAAAAAAGTTATATTTATAGGATCAATTATGGCTAATATACCCTTAGCCTACTACGCACCTTATGCAACTGCAAAATCATCTTTTGAGCTTTTGGCTAAAGCTTTAAGAGTAGAATTATCAGGTTTTGGGGTTGAGGTGGGGGTGGTATCTCCAAATCTTACTTCTACAAATTTTTCTGTAAATAGAAAAAACGTAGGTATAGATGAAGATCCTAAGTCAGACTATATAAAAAGACTTAATGTAAAATCTTTAAGGCATGCAGATACGCCACAGAGAGTTGCAAATACTGTTATAAGAGCAATTGAAAGTAGGCACTTAAAAGCCCACTATTATGTTGGAATAAAAGGTTATGCTACAGCCTGTCTCTTAAAGCTTTTACCTGATAGTCTTATTTTATATGGTATTAAAAAGCTTTTCAGGCTTTAATTACCATTTCTTTTTATCTCCAAACAAAGCGTCTAAATCGTCTTTCTTTTGTTTTAATGCCGCGCTCTTACCATCCTTTCCTGTATTTCCACGGCGAGCCTCAAGTTCGATTGTTTGCCTTAAATTATTTAAATATTCGGCCTTTTCATTAAGCCAGTTGTCTTTAAGACCTGCTTTATTTATTACATCAAGACCTTTGGCAATAAGTTGTCGGCAAGAACCGTTTTGGCGCAGGCGCTTCATCTCGGTTACTCTTTGGACTAAGTTTGAAATATTGACTCTTAAAACCATTAGGTAAAGCCGGCGATCTTCTCGTTGCATGTCAGTTACATTAACTGGTATTCCTGCATGTATTTCTGCTTTTAAGATATTACGCAGACGTCTTAGGGTCCTAAGCTGTATGATTGCCTGATAGTCGTTTTCAGGTGCTCTAAAAGGCTGAATTGTCATGCGTTGTGTGGCAAGCTCAGATACAGTACGTTCCTCATTTGAAATTCTTTCTGCTATAAGTTCGAATTCTTTTTTTGACACTACTTGTGAGCGCCTTTTTAAAGCACGAATGATACGGTAATGTAAAACTAATAAAGTTGTCTGGGAAAAGGAAATTTGAGCCTGATTTAAAAGAAGTTCTTCACATTCTCCAATAATATTATTTGTTCGCGATGATATAAGACGCAAATCCTGCTCTCGGCGGGCTGTATAGTCGGTATACATATTTATGATGATAAGCAAGAACATTGCTAACACCACGAAAATAATGGCAATTGTTATTAGCATAATTGCTTGTCCATTTATAAAGGGCAAATTATTGAGACAAATTGAAACTCAATTTTAATATTACAAAAATTCTTTTAATACACAATTATATAACGGTATTGCATAATCTTTCTTTAGTTTGATTAAATTTGCGGAGGTAAATAGTATTTTTATTTTAAAATTTACTTAAAAAAATAAACTTATCACGTTTAGTTTGAAAAATTTTATTTATAATTAAGCTAAGTCGTGATGACTTTTTTAATAATATGTTTTTGTTTAAAATCATATTATTAAATATAAGTTCATCTTTGCTTAAAAAGGAAAGGACTATCCTAACTTATATTTTAAGTTTAAAGTAAGGTTATGCCTTGCGCAGTCGAAATTTATTATAAGGAATTTTTTTCGATGACCACACTCATTAAGACCGCAGATTTTATTGAATCAGTTTATGAAGCTATTCAATATATTTCTTACTATCATCCAAAGGATTTCCTCAAGGCCATGAAGCATGCTTATGACATTGAGCAAAATCCATCCGCAAAAAATGCTATTGCTCAGATTTTAGTTAATTCTAGAATGTGTGCAATCGGCCATCGTCCACTCTGTCAGGATACAGGCGCTGTAACCTGCTTTGTTAAGATTGGTATGGATGTTCGCTTTGAAGGTGACATGACCATTCAGGAAATGGTAGATGAGGGTACTCGTCGCGCTTATTGCGATCCTGACAATCCTCTGCGTAAATCTATTTTAGTAGATCCTCTCGATACCCGTGTAAATACTAAGGATAATACTCCGACTGTAGTACACATTGAAATGGTACATGGTAATAAGGTCGAAGTTGCTATTGCATCAAAGGGTGGTGGATCCGAAAACAAGACCCACATGAAGATGTTAAATCCATCTGACTCTATCGTTGATTGGATTTTACAAGAGATCCCTCACATGGGTGCTGGCTGGTGCCCTCCTGGCATTTTAGGTGTTGGTGTTGGTGGCACCCCTGAGAAGTCTGCAATTTTAGCTAAGGAAGCCTTAAACGACCCTATCGATATTGAAGAACTTAAAGCTCGTGGTGCAAAGACTGCCGAGGAAAAATTACGCTTAGAGCTTTACGATAAGATCAATAAGCTTGGTATTGGTGCTCAGGGCTTAGGT
>CALFLJ010000224.1 GCA_937880335.1 uncultured Succinatimonas sp. | reverse complement strand
CGAATATATTAATTTTAAAAGCAATCTGCAAGGCGAGTTTTTTAATTTAGATGATAAAAATTCAATATGGGGATTTCCTAAGGCTCAAGAGAGCCTAACTCAAATAAAGAAACAACTTTTAGATTATTTAAAAAGCGATACTCCTCTAAAAAACAAGGATCTTGAAAACTCTCGAAAGAGTTTTGTGTTGATTTTAGAGTATTTAAAGCACATAACTTTAGTTGATAAAGAAAAGGTTATACTAATTCCTTATCTTTTAAGCAATTATTAACTCAAAATAGTCATGTTGTACAAAATTCATCCCATATTCCTTGTATTCTTTCTTTGCTTGTTTTTTTTATTATATTTTTACTTTTAGGTCTTTGTTGGTGGTTTTATTTACGTCCTTGGCCTATGGAAGGTACTCTTATGCAGAGGTATCAAGCTTTCTTAGGATATAAGAAAGAGGTGCAAAGGCATAAAGATATTATCTACGATATAGATAAGCTGTTGAATTATAAAAAAGATGAAAAAACTTTAGCTGATAAAGAGAAATCCTTAAAAGAGCAGGCTTTAAAAGTTCAGGAGGATGAATTAAAACGTCAGGAGGAATTAAAGCAAGAGTTATTAGCCCAAAGGGAAGCTCTTTTAAAAGAAAAATTATTGCTTGAGGAACAAAAAGCTCAAGCATTAAAAGAGCATGAGTTGTTAATCAAAAAAGAGAGTGAATTAAAACGTAAAGAAGAACTTCAAAGAAAGCAGAACTTAAATACTCAAAAAGATGAAGGTGTAAAAAACTTGCCTAAATGTCAAACTTTAAGAGTTGCAGGAAAGTTACCTAAGCTTGTTATAGCTTTAGATGGTTCTTTTTCTATGTTGCGCGATGATGTTGGGACAGGGCAGACAAGATTACAGGCTGCAACATTTGCTGCATCATCCTTGGTTAAGGCTACAGATAAAAATGTCGATATAGGTTTAGTTGAAATAAATGGCTGTCCTATGTCAAGAAATCACGGTTTTTTCTCTAACTCTCAAAGAAATGCTTTATTTAGTAAAATCAATAATATTGATCCTAATAATTTCTTCGGAGCTGCAGAGGGAACATCTTTAGTCCATGGGCTTAACTCTTTGTCAAGAATGGTTGATGGAGTAAATGTAGATGCTGTAGGTGTTTTGGTTTCAGATGGTGAGGATACCTGTCCTCAAACTTATAAAATGGATGTGTGTCAAATAGCAAAGCGTATACATAAAAGACAGCCTAAATTGAAAATACACACTGTTTTAATTGGAAATGATGCTCAAAGAGCAGCTTGCATAGCAAAAGAAACCGGAGGTAGGGTTTATAGTCCTAAAAATGCCAAAGATATTACTAAGACTATTGTTGAGGCTGGAGCAAGTCTTAAAACAGTATGTAAAGAATAACTAGATCAATAAAGAGGAGGGGAACTTAAGATTTGAATTAGTTCTAAGTTCCATTTTGTATGAAAAGTACTATTTTAAACAGCGGTGAACTGCATAAATATTCAGCTATTGGTGAGGACGGAGTTTTAGTATGGCGTAATGCCGAGTCTTTTATCAATGCTTTAAAAAATGAAACTAGCTTAGGTGAGGATGTTACTAGAATTTTAGCCATTCCTCGCTCCTCTATTGGTACAAATCATATCGATTGGTATGTTCCATTTGAACCTCGCAAAGGTCAGGATTACGATATTGTAAGTTGGAGCAGTGCCTCAGAGGATGAAAAGCGTCGTGCTTTAGTAACCTTAGAGGATATTTATGCGAAAATTGATGTTTATGCAGATTCACTAAAAAATAAAATCTCAAACAGCAATGATCGTCTTTTTTATCATTTTTTAAAAGGATCGCATAGTGGCGAAGATCTGCCGGCTTTACATTACCCAGATGAATCCTGTTTATTTATAGTAGACGGGACACCTGTAATTACCTTCTGGGGATTTACATTAGCAGGAGAATTTCTAGAAGGAGCCCCTTTTACACGTTTACGTAACAATTTATATAAGGATTTTACGTTTAATGAAAGTTCTACTGTAAAGAATGAAAATGTAAATTCTCAAGCTGCAGGTAGGGTTGATTCATCAAAAGTTGAGGTTATAAAAAACAATAAAGGTTGTCTTTTACCCTTACTGTGGCTTTTAATCGCTCTTTTAGCACTTATTCTTTTGGGATTTTTGTTCTGGAAATTCCTTTTACCATGGATTTTAGGTTTATTTGCAAAAGACGTTCATATATCTCCTATACCTCCTAAAAATGAAGTAGTTGCAGAAAAAACTATAGATAATAAGGAGGATGGAGTCAATTTAGGTTTAAATAACAGCAGTGCTTTAGGTCTTGAAATTCCAGAAATTTATATTGATAAACCATTAGAGCAAAGTCTTACAAAACTTCCTGATTTAAATTCAGATGGAATAATTGATCTTAACGATCTTGGCTTTATTGATTTAAATCATGATGGAGTTGTTGATGATAATGATAAGGCTTTAATTGACCTAAATCATGATGGTCTTTTGGATAAAAAAGATTTAGAAAAAGCTGATACCAATTTAGATGGTGTAATAAATCAAGAAGATTTAAACACTTTATCTGAAAATGCAAAAGGTGAAGATAATGGGCTTACATCAGATTCACCTAATGGTAAAGAAGAATTGCCTCAAGGTAATCAGAATTTAATGGAAAACTTAGGCTCAGATAATGAGGATGTAAATGAAGGAAATAATCCTGATGTAAGAGCTACTAGTTTAAATGGAGATAATAACAATATAAAAAATCCACCTGTTCTAGGCGAGAGTGCTCCCTTAGTTTCTGATGAAAATAATTTAAATAATAATGAAGTAAATAATCCAGTTGATGCTCCATATGTTGCAGATAATAATAGATTTTTAAACACCAAACCTATGAGTATTTCAAAGGATGATATAAATAGTGGCGCTGTAGAAAAGCTTTATGGTAATTGGCTTGTAAAATCTCCTTTGGTATCAAAAAATACAGGACGTCCTGTTAACTTATCTTATAGTTTTAACAAGGATGGAAAAGGTAAGGTTGTAATAAAGCAACATGATGGCGTAAATTGTGTCGGCGATATTAAAGCTGTAATGCAAAATGGACAGTTGCAAATTAACAATTTATCACAGAATGCTAAATGTAATAATGGTAGTGTATATGTGTTGCCAAATGTTAGCTGTGAGCCTGGGAATGGAGGGCAGAATAAGTGTAAGGCAAGCTATGTAGATGAAAGTGGCAATGAAGAGAGTTTTGGAATTGAAATTAGACATTAATCTAACAATTGTTAGTGAGAGTGTAAAATAAAACCTTTTACATTGTATTGTGGTTAAAATTTATATTAAAATATAAACTTATATATTATATATATAAAATAATTAAGAGGTGTTTATGTTTAAAAAAACAGCATTAACCATAGCATTTTCTGCTCTTTTGGCTTTACAGGGTTGTCTTTCTACATCTTCTTCTCAAGAAGGTCAGGTTGATCCTGAACTTGAAAAAAGTTCATCTCATTTCTTTTCAAAATCAGGTATTACTGCAGGCTTAGTTGGTGCAGGTGCTGGTGTTTTAGCCTGTCTTGTTTCAAACGCTGACAATAAATTAGCATGTTCTGCTATCGCCGGCACTGCAGGTTTTGTTGTAGGTATTTCTGCAAACTACGTTTTTGATAATATAAAAAATAATTATAAAAATACTGAGGATCAATTAAATGCGGCAATTGATATTGCGCAAAAGGATGTTGATGAGATAAAGAACATGACTGAAACAACTAAATCAGTCATGGAAAAGGATAAGGCTCAATTAGCTAAGATAAATAGTAATATTGCAAAAGGTACAGCTTCAAAGAAAGATCTTAATAAGAAATTAGCTGATGTTAATGCTAATATTGCTTACTGTAGGGATACTTTAAAGAATATTGACGACAAGATCGTATCTCATGAAAATGCTAGAAAAGAGTTGGGTGAACAAGGAGCTAATAAATCTGAGCTTCAAGCCTATGATAAAAAGATTGCAGAGTTAAAGGAAAGAAGAGCTGATCTTTTAGCTGCAATTGACAGTTACCAAAAATATAATGTTGGATTAGCGGCTTAATTTAAGGAGCTATATGAAAAAATTTGTAATGGTATTAGGGGTTTCTTTATGTCTGAGCCTTAATGCTTGTACTACAACTCCTGAGGAATGTGATCCATCAATAAGTGATCCTAGTCTTTTAGATAAGATGGGATGTGTTTTTTCTGGATCTTATGAAAAGCGTGTAGATGATAAAAAGGCGAATTTGCAAGCACTGCGTCAAGAGCAAACTTATCTTAATGAAAAGTTTGAGAAGCTCTTAGATGAAAACAAGATAGTTTACGGTAATTTATCTGAGCGTCAAAGAGCTTTAGATAATATAGATGATGAGCTATATAATCTTGAAATGCGTCTTAAAAGTAAACAAGCCTTAAATAAAGATTTACAGGCTAAGATTGCAAATACTCGAGGTCAAGTTGAAAAAATGCGTCAAGGATCAGATAGTGATGCACTTTTGAAAAAGAAAAACGAGTATGAAAGGATTCTGCGTGAATGTGAGGATTTAGAGTCATCCTTAGGCGGAGAATTTTAATTTATGATTAAGGGCAGATTAACTGCCCTTAATAGTTTTGACTATTACGCTATTCTTAGTCTCTAAGATCACCTAATAATATAACAAAATCCATTTGCGACTTTTTAGCTTTTAATTGAATATTTTATGGAGGAAATTTTGATCTTTAAAACTCGAACTTTGTGAGTTTTTATATGATTAAATAATAAAGATAAAGAAAACTCCTTTAACCCCCTTCAAAAATTTTTAAAAGCTTATAAAAGCTTTTATGCAAATTTTCTTCGTTAGAAATATTGTTATCCCCAATTGCATCAAATTATTTTTAATTGTCTTGTATGAGTGAATGAATACCAAGCTTTAATAAAGTATTGACTCATACAGTCCTAAAACATAGGGAAAAATCTTAAGTTAAATCATAGTGTAAAGATTTTTTCTACAGTAATAATATTTGATTTTGTTCTAAATTTTAAGTTTCTGATTTTTTTAAACGCAAAACTTACTTATAAAACTTCGCTTAAAAATTACATTATTACAACCGTTTGTAAAATACTAGCAATAATTTATTTCTATCTTTTGTGATAGAGTTGCTCTGAACCTTATAAGCTTTAATACAAATTAGGTATGTTTGTTATTTAAGGTTTTAACAGCTTAATATTTTTAATATAAATAGTGATTTAGATCTATTTTTTTGTTTTTATTTAAAAAAAAATGACATGGTATTCACATCTTTTAAGTTTAAATATTAAACAATAATAAATTTTAACTAGAATAAATATAACGTAAAACGTAAACGTTGATTTACGTAAACGTTTATAAAAGCTTCCATCTTAATGATTAGGAAGTATTAATTTCTTAAGGAGTCGTTATGAAGTTAGTTAAAGCAATGTTAGCCGTTAGCCTAGGTGCTGTTATTGCTGCCTCTACCATGAGTGCATCTTATGCAAAGCAGATCACTATTGGTTTCTCTCAGATTGGTGCTGAGTCTGAATGGCGTACTGCTAATACCAATGATGTTAAAGCAAATGCAGAGAAAGCCGGTGTTAACCTAAAGTTTTCTGATGCTCAGCAAAAGCAAGAGAATCAAATCAAAGCTATCCGTACTTTCATTGCTCAAAAGGTTGATTTAATTGGCTTCGTTCCGATTGTTGCAACAGGCTGGGACAATATTTTACGTGAGGCAAAACGCGCTAAGATCCCTGTACTTGTAATGGATCGTGATTTAACTGTTTCAGATCCTGATCTCTATGTAGCAAAGATTGGTACAGACTCTGTTACCGAAGGTAAGAAAGCCTTTGACTGGATTGATAACTACATTACAGAGAAGAACATAAAGCCTCGTAATGGTGGTGACAAGATTAACATTGTTATCTTAGAGGGTACAGTAGGTTCATCTGCTGCAACAGGCCGTGGTAAGGGCTTTAGCGAGGCATTGAACGCATCACCTAATAAGGATCGTTACAATATCCTAGCATCTCAGACTGGTGACTTTACCCGTCAAAAGGGCCAGGAGGTTATGGAATCCTTCCTAAAGAACTACCGTAATGATATTGATGTCCTGTTCTCTATGAATGACGATATGGCGTTAGGTGCAATTCAGTCCATTGAGGCTGCAGGCTTGGTACCTGCTAAGGATATCGTAATTGTTTCTGTTGACGGCGTTAAGGGTATTTGCCAGGCCATGATTGAAGGTAAGGCCAATGCTACTGTTGAATGCAATCCTCTACAAGGCGAACTCTTCTTTGAGACAGCCAAGAAGATCTTAAACGGTGAGGCTGTACCTAAGAGTGTATTCGTAGAGGAAGGTGTTTATCCTGCTGAAACAGCTAAGGAAGTATTCCCGACTCGTAAGTACTAATAGTTTAGCTTTATTTTAAACTAAACTTAAGTCTTAAATCAGGATGCTTTAGGCATCCTGATTGTTTTAAAGCATAAGAATTATAATTCATAGAACCTGCATTCAGGAGGGCTTTATGGCCTTAAGTGACAATGACTGCATATTACAGATGAAACATATTGATATGTTTTTTCCTGGTGTGAAAGCCTTAAAGGATGTCACTTTTAATTTAAAGAAAGGTGAAATTCACTCCCTTATGGGGGAGAATGGCGCTGGTAAATCAACCTTAATCAAGGTTTTGACAGGTGTTTACCACAAAACATCAGGTGAGATTATTTATGATGGCAAGATCATAAATCCTCAAACCCCTCTGCAAAGTCAAAAGATGGGTATTTCCACTGTTTATCAGGAAGTAAATCTTTGTGCAAATTTATCTGTTGCAGAAAATATCTATATTGGTCGTGAGCCACGTGGTTCTTTTGGTCGTATCGATTGGGCTACTATGTCTAAAATGGCTAAAACTTTACTGCAAGATAAGCTTCAGATAGATATTGATGTTAATAAGGAACTTAATTTCTATCCTGTTGCAATGCAGCAGATGATAGCTATTGCTCGAGCAATTGATACTAAATGTAAAATCCTAATCTTAGATGAACCCACCTCATCCTTATCTGATAAAGAGACAGAAAGTCTCTTTATGATTATGCGTAGCTTAAAAGAGCAAGGTATTTCTATTATCTTTATTTCCCACTTCCTAGAGCAAATTTACAGTATCTGCGACAGAATTACAGTTTTACGTGACGGAAGCTATGTAGGTGAGTATGAAATTAAGAATTTAGAGCGCATTTCTTTGATTTCTAAAATGATGGGAAAAGAAATTAAAGAAGGTGAGATTGAGAGTAATGTCGATAAATCGATAGCTCACGAGAAAATATTCTTAGATACAAATAACGTTACTGTACCTGGCAAGGTTAAAAGTCTCTCCATGAATATTAAAGAAGGTGAGGTTATGGGCTTTGCTGGCCTTTTAGGTTCAGGACGTTCTGAGATTGCTGAAACCATATTTGGAACCTTACAAAAGAGTAATGGAACTATAGAAATTGATGGTACTGAGATTTCTGTGAAATCTCCAATGGACATGATGAAAAAAAGCATAGCTTTCTGTCCTGAGGATCGTAAGGTACAGGGGATTATAGGTGATCTTTCAGTACGTGAAAACATTATCTTGGCTATGCAAGCTAAAAAAGGAATGTTTACACATATTCCTCGTGCTAAACAAAATGAACTTGCTGATTATTACATTGATCTTTTACGCATTAAAGTATCAGATCGCGAACAGCTTATAAAAAACCTTTCGGGAGGAAATCAGCAGAAGGTAATTATTGCAAGATGGCTTGCAACACAACCTAAGCTCTTAATTCTAGATGAACCTACACGAGGAATTGATGTTGGTACCAAAACTGAAATTGAGCGTTTAGCTGTTTCCTTAGCTAAGGAACAAGGCATGTCAGTTGTCTTTATTTCAGGCGAAATGGGAGAGATGGTTAGAACCTGTTCTAGAGTTTTAATTATTCGTGATCATGAAAAGGTAACTGAACTTAACGACGAGGAAATTACAACTGCACATATTATGCAGGCTATTGCAGGAGATTATCGTGGAAAATCTTTATAGAAAATTTTTCAAGAGTTCCTTGGCTTTACCACTTGTAGCCTTAGCTGTGCTCTTGTTATTTAATGCCTTATTTGTTGAGGATTTCTTTAAAATTGAGATGATGGACAATGGTAATTTATACGGTCGTCCCATTGATATTCTCTATAGAGCCTCATCACTAGTCATACTTGCATTAGGAATGACCTTTGTAATTGCAACAGGTGGTATTGATATTTCTGTAGGTGCAGTAGTAGCAATATCAGCAGCT
>CALFLJ010000223.1 GCA_937880335.1 uncultured Succinatimonas sp. | reverse complement strand
TATTCTCCGTACTGTTTAATTCCATCGTGATCCAATCCTGTGTCGCAGTAGACATTTTTAGCTTCATCGCCTTTTATAGTTACACGCACAAAAGCATAGTTTAGGACTTTAGCCAATTTCTTGAGCTTCATTCTCTTTATCCATTTTGTCGCAAAGCATATTAAATTTATTTTCAATATTTTTTAAGTCGGTAAAATCTTTATCTGGAAGATCAAGCCACTCTAAACAGTTATTTTTAATGTCCTCAATAAGATATGATACAGCCCAATCTATTGTTTCAATTTCATCTTTTGATAATTCAATCTTCATCTTTAACCTCCACCCCAAAAGGCACCCATTTACCAGCGATTTAATCATTCTACCTTAAGTCATCGCAGTTGAACATCCAATCGATTGCGAGAGGGTTTATCGCTAAAATAAAGTTGCCGTAGTTACTAGCGATCCTTAGATAGTCCAAAACTTTCCGTTCAGCTCTGATGTTATACCAGGTCTGCTTTGTTTTATCGTAGCATTGCGCACTGTTATTGAAGTATCTAAACAGATACTTATCAGAGCATTTTTGTAGAGCTATTTTCAAGAGTTCATCAAAAGATAATTCAGATGAAAACATAGGAGCTATAAACGCACAGTCGAAAGAAAATGTCGACAATACATGGTATAACTCCTCCTCTACATTCTTTGTAATCTTGATGGCGTTTTTATCAAGGTCAGTTGCTGCTAAGTAACGTAAAGGTTCTCCAGCATCTTCAACGAAATCACGTTTAATATAAAAACAGTCTTTCCATCTGTTCACTTTTTCAATAAGAAGATAGGTAACTCTTTTCATTTTTGTCTCTCCTCTTCAACCTTTAATTTCTGCACGAAGCCGTCAATGATATCTGAATAAGATATTTTTTTACCATCTTTTAAGATAAGCTCTAAGTCCACGTCTAAGTCTTCTAAGATATATTCCAGCACAAGAATTTCTAAGTTAGTTAGCTGAATATTGTGTGTATCACTTAACTTGCTCATTCTTTACTCCTCCGAGACCTCAACGTCTTTTATATGAACTTTGATTTGAGGACCAAGGGCAGCTTTAATCTCCTTCTCATGCTCTGAAATATTGTTTAAACAATAATTTCGCAAATCTTTCAATGACATTTTTTGAAAATCCTCGTCTAAATCTTCCCTGTTGTGTTCCTCTGTAATTTCTACAATAGTTTTAGTCTTAATCATTTTCTTTCTCCTCCATGCCGAATGGTACCCATTCACCTTTGTTGTTCATAATTTCATAATTATCAAACCAGTATTCAAGTTCCCTGCTGTTAATAATAGTTAAATGACAACTGTCAATTACTGCAACTTCAACACTGGTAATTAGTTCTGTAGTTGTGAAGTTCCGTGTATCTCTCTTTCTGTATGTGATAGAGAAATTTAACAGCAGTTTGTCGCTAAAGTCTTTCCTTGTGAGAGAAGTGCTAGGCAGAAGAAACTTATAAAGTTCATATGCGTCTTTAATAGGTCGATATTTATTTTTTGTCTTATCTTCCTTGACCGCACT
>CALFLJ010000222.1 GCA_937880335.1 uncultured Succinatimonas sp. | reverse complement strand
AAATGCATTATAGACTCTTTTTTCCGCTTTGCAAGCTTTTTTTTATATTTTTTTTTAATTTTTACTAAAATGCTGCTTACACAATTAAGAAAAACAGCATATATAAGCCAATTCTAACTAATAAAAAATTTTTTTATTAGTGAGTAAAATTAAGTATAGTTCTTTAAATTTTTTTTGCGAAACATAATTTAACAAATTTGTGATTTATCCTTTACTTTTCACGCGTTATATTTGAAAAAATAAGCTTATATATATTTTTTGAGAGGATTTGTTATGTCAAGTTGTGAATATTTCAAACTTTTAAACGGTAAATCCATCCCGTCTATAGGTTTTGGCACTTTTAAAATTACAGATGAAAACGAATGTAAAAATTCAGTAATAAATGCAGTTAAACTCGGTTATACCCATATTGATACTGCAGCTGTGTACGGCAATGAGGTTCCTGTGGGAAAGGGTATTGCAGAGTGTGGAGTTGACCGCAAGGATTTATTTGTTACATCTAAAGTCTGGAACACAGAGCGAGGCTACGATAAAACATTAAAAGCATGTGAGGAAACTCTAAAACGACTAAACCTTGAATATTTAGATCTTTACTTAATTCACTGGCCTGCGGTCAGCTTTAAATACCAAAACTTTAATGAACTAAACGCCGATTCATGGAAGGCTATGGTAAAGCTTTATAAAGATGGTCTCGTTAAATCTATCGGTGTATCTAATTTCACCTGCCCTCATTTAAAACCATTACTTGATAGTGAAGTTACTCCTATGGTAAATCAGATTGAATACCATCCTGGCTATACACAAACTGAAACAGTAAAACTTTGCCAGGAAAACGGAATTATTGTTGAGGCTTGGAGTCCATTAGGCCGAGGTAAACTTACAGAGGCTAAAGAGCTTTTAGATATTGCCCAAAAATACGGCAAGAGTGCAGCTCAAATCTGTATACGATTCTGTCTACAAAACAAAGTTGTGGCTCTTGTAAAGTCTACCCATAAAGAGCGTATGGCACAAAATCTTAATGTTGATGATTTTGTAATATGCGATGAGGATATGGCCACACTCAGCGCTATTGGTAATAATCTAGGCTGGAGTGGCTTAGATCCTGAAAAAATCGAATTTGCCTAAGAACAATTTCTTTTAATCTTGTAAAAAACCTCCTGTCTGAAAGGTCCAGAGACGATGATAAAGTCCATGGGCCTTTATTAGTTCATCATGTGTACCGATTTCAACAATCTTACCCTCATCAACTACGACAATCCTGTCCATCATAGATAAAGTAGAGAGCCTGTGCGCAATTGCCAGCACAGTTCTGCCTTGCATGATCTTGTCAAGATTATTTTTAATAATATTCTCAGATTCAGAATCTAAAGCTGAGGTTGCCTCATCTAAAATTAAAATTGGAGCCTGCCTTAAAATCACTCGAGCTAATGCAATACGCTGCCTCTGACCTCCTGACAGTTTAACCCCGCGATCCCCTACCATAGTATCAAAGCCGCAGGCCCCTCTAAAATCGGAAAGGTTTTCAATAAAACCAAGAGCATCGGTAAGTTCTGCAGCTGTCTTTAATGATTCCTTATCACATTTATTAGAACCATAGACAATATTTTCACCAATTGTCCTATGCATTAGGCTTACATCCTGAGATACCATACCAAAAAGTTCATGCAATTCATCCTGTTTAAGATCTTTGATATCAATACCATCTATTAAAATAGTCCCGGATTTAGGATCATAAAAGCGCAATAAAAGACTAATTAAAGTAGATTTTCCAGCCCCGGAAGGTCCTACAATACCAATCTTTTCTCCCTTTTTTATAGAGAGATTTATATTATGGATAACCTCTTTGCCGTCCTGATAACTAAAAGTTAAATCTTTAAATTCAATTTTGTCTTTAAATTCACTTAATGTTTTCGGATCTTTAGGATCATCAAGGCTTAAAGGCCTGGCAATTGTCTTAATTCCATCATAGACTGTACCAATATTTTCATAAATAGCCCCCACTTCCCACATAATCCAACGAGACATATTGATCATACGTATGGCAATTGCAACTGCAATTGCTATCATGCCTGGGGTAATTAAAAAAGAAGCCCAAAGCCATAAAGGCACCATAATAAGAGCAATAAGCAAGGTGTAATTTAAAAGCTGTACTGATATATCAAATAAGGTAAGAATACGAAGCGCCTGATACTCTGTATCAATAAAATTTCCCATTGCCTCCTGAGCATATAAAACCTCTCGCCCCTTACCACCGAATATTTTTACCGTAGTAATATTTGAGTAGCTATCAACTATTCGACCAACCATATCAGATCTTCTATCAGCCTGTTTTGATGCAGATCGTCTAAGTCTTGGTATAAAGAAAAACAGAGAAAGACTATAGAAAAATAGCCAAATTAAAAGTGGGATACAAAGAATAATATCAGCATCAGATAGCATCCAAAGCATGGTTGCTATATAAACAATTAAGTGTATGACCACATCTATAAGCTTCAGTACACAAGTACGTACAGCCATAGAGGTCTGCATTACTTTATTAGCAACTCTTCCTGCAAACTCGTCACTGAAAAACGCTAAAGACTGATTTAGAAGATAACGATGGAATTTCCATCTTATCTGCATAGTGTAATTTGACGATACACTTTGATGTAACAAAAGTGAGTGCAAAATTGATGCTATAGGCAGTATAACCCCCGCTCCTAAAAGCATAGCTAAAAGCTGCATTCCGTGCTTTTGCACAAAATTGTATGGGGTTGACGAGGTAGTCCAATCAACCAAACTCCCCAAACAAATAAAAAACATTGCCTCACCTACAGCAATAGTGGCATTTAAAATTGCAATAGCAACTAAAAACTTCCACAAACCGTGGGTGTAAAAACATATAAATTTAAAGAGACCTTGAGGAGGGGGGGTAGTCTCGTCCTTAGGAAACGGTGGTATGAGACGCTCAAACCACCGTAAAAGTTTTTCCATAAAAAACCTTACTTAGACATAGCTTCCATAAGATCTTCAATGCGATTATTTGCTACATCAAGATGACGAGCTAAGGCTGCTACATGGTTTGGTAACATAGCATCACCTACAGCATTACCACCAGCACATACATAAAGCGGGTTAAATTCAGCAATATAATCAAGGCGCTTTAAACACTCATCAATATTTTCCTGACCACCTCTTTCAATTACAGATGAATCAACGTTAATAATTCCACGCATAATATTTGTAACTACAGCAGCAATACCCTTTACGTAGTAGACATTATTATCTGTTTTAAAATGCCCCATATTCTCATCATTTAAAATACCTAAGGCATAATCAGTCATATTGGCACAGTAACGCATAATAAGATATACATCATCTGATTTTACGTTGTATATACCAGCATTTTTTGCAGGGGTTCCGATACTCTCAGCCCAGGATCTCCAATTTTTAATTCCTGCTTTGTATTTTGCCTCTGCATCATAAACAAACCAAAATCCCCAGACTTTTTCGCTATATGTAAAATAACGGGAAGTTGCATCTGCTAAACGCGGATCTAAGGTATCGTTATTACCATAACGAGCCAGTGTTTTAGCTAAAATATCTGAGGCAGGTCTTGTTGCATAAACAACACCACTTTGATAGGCGGTGATATTATCAATAATGTTTGGAACAAACATTAAATCATTTGGAATAAAACCAAAGAAACCATCTAATTCATCAGATAAAGCTTTAGTTAATGCATTAGCCATTACCACAGCCTTATCATGTTCTGTAGCCTGTTCTGAAAGAGGCTCAGGCTTATATAAATCAGGGGATGGAGAGGTGAACATGCCTACAGCTACTAAATACAGGGCATAAATACCAACAACACCACCTACAGCATATTTTATTTTTGAAACATCTATTTTCATGTAGTCCCCCTTTTAATTATTATTGTATTTATTGTAACAAAAACCGACTGTTAGGTAATACTAGCAGTCGGTTTTTGGGGATAATTACACAAAAATTATCTATTTGCTCTCAGGTTTCAATATAGTAGGAACTGCTACATCATCTGTTTGAGGATAATCTAAATTGTAGTGAAGGCCTCGTGATTCATGACGTAATTGAGCTGATTTTACAATAAGCTCAGCTACAACCAATAGATTACGTAATTCAAGCAGATTACGACTTACCTTAAAGTTAGAGTAATACTCATTAACCTCTTTCTTTAAAAGTTCAATTCTATGAAGAGCTCTTTCAAGACGTTTATTTGTTCTTACAATACCAACATAATCCCACATAGTAAGGCGCAACTCATGCCAGTTGTGGGTGATGATAACCTCTTCATCAGAATTATCTACCTGACTTTCATCCCAATCTGGAATTGAAACATTCTCAAAATCATCATCATCTAAATGCTTTCTTATATTCTGAGCTGCAGCCTTTCCGTAAACTACACACTCTAATAGAGAATTAGAAGCCAGTCGATTTGCACCATGTAAGCCTGTGTAAGCACATTCTCCTATTGCGTAAAGACCTGTGATATCGGTACGAGCTTTTTTATCTACCATGATACCTCCACAGGTAAAGTGCGCTGCCGGAACAATTGGGATTGGTTGTTTGGTAATATCAATACCAACCTTAAGGCAACGCTCATAAATAGTCGGGAAATGTTTTTTCAAAAACTCCTCAGGCTTAAAGCTAATGTCTAAATACATGCAATGTGCACCTAAACGCTTCATCTCATGATCAATAGCTCGAGCTACAATATCACGAGGAGCCAGCTCCAGACGCTCATCATAATTTTGCATAAAGCGAGTGCCATCAGGACGCTTAAGCTGAGCTCCCTCTCCTCTTAAAGCCTCTGTTAAAAGGAAATTACGATCAGCATCGCAATAAAGTGTTGTAGGGTGGAACTGATTAAATTCCATATTGCAGACACGACAACCTGCACGCCAGGCCATAGCAATACCGTCACCTGAACTTACCTCAGGATTGCAGGTATACTGATAAACTTTTGCTCCTCCTGTGCAAAGAGCTACAAATTTAGCCTCAATTGTTTCGACATGACCTGTTTCAATGTTTAAAACATAAGCACCTAAAATACGATTACCAGGTAAACCTAATTTAGTTGTTGTTACCAAATCAACTGCATTACGATTTTCTAAAATAGTAATATTAGGATGCTCATTAGCACGGGCAATTAAGGTCTCCTGAATTGAGCGGCCAGTATGGTCCTCAGCATGGAAAATTCTTCTATGAGAGTGACCACCTTCACGATGTAAATGATAAGGAGACTGACCTTCTGATTGCTCTTCTTCCTTAAGGTCAAATGGCACGCCAACATCGATTAACCACTGAATAGAATCATGAGCATTATGGGCTACAAATTCGACAGTTCGTTCATCACATAATCCAGCACCGGCAATACAAGTGTCTCGGATATGTGATTTTAAAGAATCGTCATCATCCTTAAGATTATAAACACCTGCTATACCACCTTGTGCATAATTAGTTGAGCCTGCACAAGCATCTTCTTTAGAGAGCACAATGACTTTGGCCTTATCAGCAATTCCAAGAGCAAGTGTTAAACCTGCAGCTCCACTTCCGATAATTAGGCAATCTGTCTTGTAATTCATAATGGCCTCGAAATTTTAAATTGGCAAATGAGGAAACTTATCCTAAAAAATAACACGCCTATTTTAAGCAGTTTTTGGTAATTTGTAACAAAATAAAAAAAATTAAGGCAAAAAAGAGTAAATGTAAAATTAAATTACATTTAATTGCCTTAAAATTTTTCATATTTAAATTTACAGCTGTTTTGTTGCAATGAGCTCTTTTAAGTTCTTAACCTGAACCTGAGAACCAAGACCTAATGTCGCAGCTGTTGCAGTGCCGGCGGCAACTGCATTTATGGCAGCTGATTTTATATCTAAATTCTCAAGATAATCAGCAATAAATCCTGCAATCATAGAATCTCCGGCTCCAATTCTATCAATAACATCAGAATCAGGAGCCTTAATATGAATTGCCTCTGTATGACGAGAAACAAATACAGCTCCATTTGCACCTAAAGAAATAAGAACATTCTTTGCGCCCTTATCTAGGATTTCATTGCCAATCTGAATTATTAAGTGAGGATCCTCTAAATTGCATTTGGAGTAGTTTTTTATATCTCTTAAATTTGCTTTAAATAAAAAAGGTTCAAGTGGAAGAGCCTCATCCCAAATCTGAGGAGGACAGTCTAAAATTACTGAAACATCTTTGTTCTTTGCCTGTTCAATACATGTAAGGTACATATCCTGTGGCATAGATGGTGGAATAACACCGGCTAAAATAAGAAAATCCCCTTTCTCAAGGCTACTCATCTTTCGGTACAGATAGCTTGCATCATTGTCTGTTACTACAGGCCCCAAACCATTTATACGTGTAACAGCTCCATCACTGTCTCTTAATTTCAGATTTATGCGAGTTCTGCCTTTTCTGACCCTGATAAAACCAGTCTTAATTCCTGATGCACTTGTAAGTCTCATTAACTCATCGCCAGAGAACCCAGCTACAAAACCTACAGCAGTTGATGTAATGCCGAGATTCTTCAGCATTATAGAAATATTTATGCCTCTACCGCCAGGCCTTATCTCTTCACTTTCTGCTCTGTATGTTCCACCTGCATCAAGAGTGGATGTCAAGGTCATCAATAAATCTAATGTAGGACTTGCAGTTAATGTATAAATCATATGAGTTCTTCTTTTGTTAAAGCTTCAACATAACTTAATTGTTTTTAATTTTAATATAAAACAGCAAAAATTGTTTATAAGCTTTAGACACTGTTTAGAGGCAGGGTGGGAGGGTATCTACAACAGTAGAAATTATTTATAAGCTTTAGACTGAGAACAATGTAATTCACTTCCCCGCTATCTACAACAGTAGAAATTATTTATAAGCTTTAGACATGAAAATGCAGAGTTTCAGGCTCCATTATCTACAACAGTAGAAATTATTTATAAGCTTTAGACCCGTTTTTCAAAATTTGTAGAATAATTCTACAAAAAAACAGGGCTTTTCTTTGATAAAGATCATATTATTCTCTTAAAAAGAAGAAAATTATGCCCCTTTTCATAGTTAAGTCTAAATTAAGACTATAGGTTTGCAAAGAACAAAAACTTATATTTTATTATATGACTAATGAAAAGTTTTCACAATAACTCAACAAAATAGTTATAGAGCAAAATCAAATAATCCAGAATTAAAGACTTATGGCTCCTACTAAAAATACAGCTATTTTTTTTAGATTAGTCTAGTTTCTCCTTGCTAAACTATTGTAAGGTTCACCTGTAAGTACGTATAAACGATACAATCCAGCTTTAAGTTTTTTATAGCATTTAATTTATATCTTAATTTTTCAACTTAAGTACTGCATACTTATTACTATTGTATTTAAGACCTAGATAGCTAAGTTTAACTGCTACAGTTTTTAGTTAAATAATCCACA
>CALFLJ010000221.1 GCA_937880335.1 uncultured Succinatimonas sp. | reverse complement strand
AGCGGACTTTAAGGAGTTTTTTATAGTCCGCTAGTTTGTGAAAGTTTTATTTAAAATAACCTTAAAACTGAATACAGCTAAATTATTTTTTATCTTTCATTTATTATATTATTACCGTGTATTCGTTAAAACTTCATTGCTAGATCCATAGTTAAGTAATTGCCAACCGTTGCATAATATACATTCGAGTAGTATGAGATTTTTCTCACTCCTCTCACGTCACCGTGACCTACTTGTGGTTTACTAAGATTTACCGTTAGCAGGCATCTTCAAAACTTACGCCCTATAGAGAAAGCTCATGATGAGCACACCAAAATAGCTTGCTAAGCATGTTTAGCAAGCTAACCATTTTATTTATGCTAGTTTATTGGTGTAAATAATTCCAAATCCATTATTTTTGTATTTTTTATAATAGGTTTAAAGTCCATACAAGATAAAATATCTCTTTCAATATCAACTCCAGGAGCGACCTCAGATAATTCAACACCATCCTTTGTCAATTTAAATACAGCTCTTTCTGTAATGTATAAAACTTCCTGCCCAAATTTAGCTGCATATTTACCAGAAAATGTAATTTTTGCTACTTTATCAACTAGCTTATGAATTGATCCATTATTAAGAATATGAACACCTTTTTCATCAATATCAACTTTTGCCCCCTTAGCATCAAAGGTACCACAGAAAACAACTTTTTTGGCTCTTTGGACTATTTCTAAAAAACCACCTGGTCCAATCAAGCTTCCATTTAGATGAGATACATTAACATTTCCTTCTTTATCCATCTCTCCCATACCAAGGAAAGTAATATCAATACCACCACCACTATAAAAATCAAATTGATCTAAAGAAGGGATAATTGCATCAGCGTTTTGAGCACATCCAAATAAAACATCGTCCATCATAATTCCATTGTGAACGCCTTGCTCAACACTTAACCATAATGAGTCAAATGGTACCCCTTCACGTATTGCTATTGCAGGTATACCACCAGGAATACCAAATCCGAAATTAGTAGATGCTCCAGCCCTTAATTCTTTTGCAGCACGTCTTGCAATTAATAACCTTGACTTATTTTGTGGCAAATCAATACAATTATTCTTCACATACCGTTTTTCTTGCCCACTAATAGACAAATCATATCCATCCCCTTTATATGTTTGAGCTTGATCGTTAAATTCACAAACACCATCAACTAAAATTCCAGGGATTTTAACCAGACGAGGATTCAGAGAACATTCCTTTACAAAATCTCTTACTTGAACAAAAACTTTACCACCACTATTATGAGCAGCTAACGCCATAGTATAAGCATCCATATCTATAGCTTCTTGCTCAGTACTTATATTCCCTTTTGGATCTGAAAATGTTCCCCTACAAATAGCAAAATCTACCTTAAAAGGCTTATAACGTAACTTTTCTTCTCCATCAATTATCATAAGTTCAACAAGATCTTCTTTAGTAATATCATTTGATTTACCTCCATCTTGTCTAGGATCTACAAATGTTCCAAGACCTATATGAGTTATCAAACCAGGTCTTCCAGCTCCAATTTCTCGAAGCAATCCTTGAATAACCCCTCCAGGAAAGCAATATGCTTCAATTTCATTATTCTTAACAAGCTCTTGCATTTTTAGTGACCATGTAAAATGACCTGCAATAACCCTTTTTAACATCCCCTTATGGGCAAATCTATTACTACCTTTAAAGTTCCTATCACCAATACCTAATGAATGAACTAATGTTAAATTTTTAGGAGATCCTGTTTCTAGAAATCTTTTTTCAATTGCTGCCATCAGATAATCGGCTTCGATCATACCACCACCATTTCCTGAAATAGCAATTGTTGCTCCATCGTAAATTTGAGAGGCTAAATCATCCGGAGAAAAAAATTTATTCATAAAATAAGTCCTCAGAATTTATTAATCGTTATTAAAAGTCCATTTTTCTTTTTTTGCGAAGCTTTCTGTTGCTAACTTGCAATCATTAGTAGCAGACATTAATCCTGCTAATAATTGATGAGACAACTGATCATTTCTGCTTTCGATTGATGTTATAAAATCTTTTATATGAGCTAAAGCAACAGGCCCACAAGTTAATACTTTCTTATGAAGCTCCTCAACTTTAGAATCAATAACGTCCTTATCAAAAACCCCATGAACAAGGTGGACATTATTTGCCTCATCTGCAGTCAATATTTTTCCCAAAAGAAGCATCTCACGAGCAATGTTTGGACCTAATATAGAAACAAGCTTTTCCATTCCCATCCAACCTGAAACCATTCCCAAAGTGACTTCAGGTGTAGCAAATTTTGCCCTTGGAGTTGTATATTTAATATCACAGCATAAAGCCAACTCCAATCCCCCCCCCATTGCATGACCATTAATCTTTGCTACGGTAAGCTGAGGCATACGTCTCAACTTTTCAAAAATTGCATTTCCCTTTCTAATCCAAACTCTCCCCATATCAATAGGGCTATACTTAGACCACGCAACTATATCTCCACCAGTACAAAAGAATCTATCACCAGTTCCTGTAACTTCAATAAATCTAGCTTTAGGATCTTCTTCGATTTTACATAAATATTCTTCAAGACCTTCTAACATGGCTTCATTTAACGAATTTCCCTTATCAGGCCTATTTAAAATAATTCTGTAAAAAGTGCTGTCAAGTTTTTCTAATAATATTTCTTTGCTATCCATATAGAGCTCCATTATTAACAATACTTTGAAATAGTTGAAATACATGCATCTAAAATTTCTTCAGTTGATTTTTTCCACCAAAAATCTTTACTAAAAACCTCTATTTCTACAGGACCTGTATAACCGCAACTCTCAACTTGATTACGAATTTGCTTAAGGTCAATGCACCCTTCTCCAGGCATTCCTCTATCGTTTACAAGATCACAAGTATTTAATTTCCAATCTGAAACATGATATGCATGTATCCGATTGCCGGCCCTTTTTACTTGTTCAAATAAAGAAGCATCCCACCAAGTGTGATAAACATCCACTGTAACTCCTAATCGATATTTTCCGGATGGATCCAGATCGTCACATAAATCTAAAGCTTCTTTTAGAGTTGTAATGCATGACCTATCACCACAAGTCATTGGATGTAAAGGTTCAATAGAAATGGGCACACCTGTATTAAATGATGTTTCAAGTAAAGAATTAATCCCTTCTTTTACTTGCTCTCTAACCAAAGCTAAATTTTTTTCACCTGCATATAGACTTCCAACAACCTGCATATAACAACTAGCATTAAGTTTTTCTGCAATGTGTAACCATTTTTTATTGTCATCTATTGCTTTAAGCCTAGCTTCTTTAGTAGAAGCTGTATAATAAGAACTTCTACATAGCGAACTTACTTTAATTTTCTTTTTTTTCAATAGATTAGAAATATCATTTATATTATTTTTTTCTAATTCTGATCGCCAAGGTGAAATCCAACCAATTTCCCTTTTAGCACACATATTAATTATTTTTTCCAAATCCGTTTTGAAACCGAGTGTAGCTGTATTTATAGAATACAAGCTTCTATCAAACGTTATATCTCGCATAAAAAATACCTCAAAATTTATTTTCTATAATATCAACTAACCAGTTAGTTTATCAGTGATCAATCTCATGTTTTTTACTAAAAAAGTAACCAACCAGTTACTTACTAACTAAATTTAAATTTGATAAATTTTTTATAGTCAACGACAAAAAAATGCTCTTTCTTAATATTTAATTTGAATATTTGAGACTAAAGGATCATGTGGTTCAAAAAAAATAAGATACCTTTTCACAGGAATGGATCAGTTGATTTCATGTCTTGGGATCATCCTAAAGATTACGAAGTAATCGCATATAGACAAATTAAATTTGTTCTTGGAATAGCGAGGCAAAGCCTCGCCTCCCTTTTATTTATTTACTAAGACTATAAAATTTTGATGGGCTGGTTATTTTCCTCATATTTAACGTTCCTA
>CALFLJ010000220.1 GCA_937880335.1 uncultured Succinatimonas sp. | reverse complement strand
GAATCTTCAGATCATCTTAAATGATTGCGTCAGATCTTCTTAGTGATCGCCTACACCCAAGAAGTAAAAGCAGGATAGTTTATCCATTAGACTCTCTTGTTATAGTCATTTTACTTGCATATCTGTATGTGCAGGATAACGCCAGTCTTATTGCTAATTTTTATAGAAAGAATAATCTAGCTCTTCAGCTTTTAGTGCCAGTACTTCCTTATGTTGAGCATATGCTATCTGAAAGTACGATAAATACTGTACTAAGACTTATCGATAAAGAATTTATTGAACAGCTGTTAAAAGAGTATTTTTCAGATATTCAGGAAAATATTGATAAGCTTGTTACCTACAATGACGACAAGTACAAGGATGTTGGCTCTAACAGTGATGAGAGCTTAGATGACTATCCTATGATTACACTTGCCTTTGATGGTCAGGAGATGCGTTCATCCTTTAAGCGTGGAGAAAGTAACAAACACATTAAAGGTGGCAATATTGTTACTCTCTTTGATTGTAGTAACCATATATCTAAAGCGTATGAAGTTACAGACAAAAAGAACAACGAAACAAGAGCCTTTTTTAAGATTGCAGCTAATACCTACATTCAAAATACTGTAGTTATGAGTGATGCATTAAATACCTCTGCAGAGGTTACAGACCTCATAACAGAGAAAGGAGCGTTCTATCTTATGCCTGTTAAAGCATACCGTGGCAATAAAGAGCTCAGAAGCCACATAGAGGGTATTTTTAACAGGGAACACAAAGAACTCACAGATTAGAACGAGCATGTAAAGATTATGGGCGTATTGAAGAGTCACTGATAGAGATTCTACCGGCGCAGATGTATATTGATGAGCGCATCAAAAATATTCACAGCAATCTAAATACTATTGTTAAATATACAAAAACTGTAACAAAAATAATTGATGGTAATCCTACATCTAAGCTTACAGTTACGACACGATACTACATAAGCTCACTTCCATTTAAAGGCGATAAGACATTGCAGCAGGTTTGGTCATCTGTCAGGGACTACTATTTTATAGAGCAGGCTCATAATACTCTGGACGGCCCATTATTCAATCAGGATCAGCTGCAGTGCTGTGATGAGAACAGCATATCAAATCATGCAGGACTTAATAAGATAAGAGTGAATATATTAGGTGGGATTAGACAGGAGATAACAAAAGCTCTTTGCAAATCAGCCCCTGTAAGTTATAGATATACACAAGAATATCTCAACGATTTATCGGTATTTGATGTATATGAATACATTGCCAGATACAGTGTCACACCAGAGAAAAGCCAACCTATAGAATAGACAAAACCTAAAAACTTTATCCAATGCCTGATTGGCACAAAACCATTCCCATTGTACTCTTCACAAACAAAATAGTTTTTTATCTATAAGATATTTGACTTATAAAGATACAATAACTTAAAGCATATTTTTAAAGAACAACTGCAAGGTATACTTGCATTAAATTGGCAAAACAAATCTGTGATCTTACTCAGGTGATAGTTTCGCTGTAGTATTTTTAGTATACATGCTTAAAATTATATATTATAATTGCTACAACATTGTTTTTTTTAATATATAAAATTATACTAATTTGTAATTACTCAGAACATCAAATTAAGTTATGAGCAACTTTTAATATTTCTACTGGCCTTTTAGGCTGTATGTTCTTTAGAATTTTATATTGTGCTATATATCACATTCTATATAGAAAGTTTTTTTATACAAAGAAAAAAAATTATTCTGTGTTTTAGCATATTTAGCTTTATTCTAAGCTTTTTTTCTTTTGTGTGTTTTGTTATTTTTCTCTCCTGATGATCCAATGATAGTTTTGTTCGATTTTTAGCGTTTTCAAATTTGCAGAAAACATCTTATAAAAGTGCCAAAACCTAAATTATATATTTGCCATTTAAGTAATAGAATTACAAAGTAGTTTATAAATTTTGACAAGCTAGAAAAGAAAATAAAAAAATTAAAGAGAAGCAAAAAAATCAAAGTGTTCCTCTGAGATTTTTATGCTTGTTGAAACCTCTCCATGATGCTTAAAATGCAGGCTTCATTGTTATCACAAAATGAACGGCTTCTAGCAACAATTGATGAACTAAAGCAAACCATTATGGAATTGAGAGGACTGTTAAGGCAAAACTCTAACAATAACTCAAAACTACCATCAAGTGATGGATACAGTAAATCTTGAAGAAATAAAATAGCCTTAGGAAATATCTTTAAATGTGGTGATAAAAGATATGTTGTAACCACACATATGAAAGAACATAAATGCTTATGGGATTTATAGCTCTAGGTTCATGATGCCTAAAACATTAAATTTACAAATCAAAGCATAGACAATAAAAGAGGGCTTGAAGGGATTAAGTCAAATCAAGTCTCAACAAACTTTACTGGTATAGACATCCATGACTGATTGGCCCCATATTGGAAAATAGAAAACATAAAAGAGCATGGTATATATTGTGTACACATGTTAAGAGAGATTAAAGATGTAATAGAAAATAAGGAAAATCAAAACTGGGCCAATAGATTTAAACAGCAGCTTTTAGATATGAAAAGGATTAAAGATACAGCAATAAAAATAGATAAAAATGGCTTAGATAAACAATCATTAGAAAGCATATATATAGAATATGACATTAATAATGAATGCAGCTAATATGGAATTTCTCCCCCACAAACAATCAAGAAAGAAGGACGAGGCCGGAAAAAAAGGAAAAAAAAACAGAGATTTAATTGAACGTCTAATAAAGTTCAAGGATTTTGTATGCTTTTTTGACAAAATTTGAAGTGCCGTTTGACAACAATCAAGCGGAGCGAGACAAAGGCAATGTAAAAAAAATGAAAGTTTCCGGATGTTTTCAGAGCAAAGAAGGAGATCAGAATTACCTTACGATAATGTCATATATAAGCACTGCCAATAAACACGGCATAAATGCATTTAAGCTTTATTGATGGCAATTCTGAGATTATTCTTGGCTAGGGGTTATGAGTAGTTACATAAATTTTAGAAAAGGATTTATTTTATGGGATTTATTAAGAAAAACGTTTCATCG
>CALFLJ010000219.1 GCA_937880335.1 uncultured Succinatimonas sp. | reverse complement strand
ATATTACAAACGTTTGCGTAATTGTTATAAAGCTCACTATTTTGAGATTTGTTTTAAAATAATTATTTTAATAAAATCAATATGATAATTTAATATGTTGATATGTGGTAAGTTTTTTGAAAAATCTTTACGAAAAATCTATGTTACAAACGCTTAGAGCTATAAAAAAATTGAAGATAAATCTCCATACAGAAAAGATATCAGTCAGTTTATGTAAGCTTCTTAAGAATAATTAAGTGCTACTAATGCTTTTATCTACAAAGTTTCTTAAAATGCTAGATGGAAAGTAAAAAGATTAAATACACAGGAAAGTAAAATGAGATATCTTGTAATATCAGATATTCATGGTGGTGCTAGAGAGCTTGAAAAGGCCTTAGGCTATTTTGAAAAATTAGAATGTGACTACATTGTCCTCTTAGGTGATCTTTTAAATCATGGGCCAAGAAACACGGTACCTAAAAGCTATGATCCTATGAGGGTAGGGGAACTTTTAAACTCTTATAAACAGAACTTAATCTCAATCCGTGGCAACTGTGACAGTGAAGTCGATTCAATGGTTCTTGATTTTCCATGCAATGCACCATACGGCTATATTAACCATAAGCTCAAAGATAAATATCAGAAGATCTTTTTAACACATGGTCACCTGTATGACATTGACTCTGAAAAAGGAATTAAAAAGTTAGCTCTTGAAAAAGGTGACATTGTCTTATCAGGACATACACATGTTTCAGGTATCTTTAAAAAAGACAGTGGCATTATCAATATCAATCCAGGTTCAATTACCCTTCCTAAAGGTGGTACTAAGGCAGGATTTGCAGTTATTGAAGAAGAAAGAATAGATCTTTACGATCTTGAAGGGGAAGTAATAGCTACCTACAAGTTTTAATGTGAATTTTGGAGAAAGAAATGTTAGCTACATCAATTGATCTTGTAACAAAATACGACTATTTATCAGAAAAATTTAAAAAGGCATACCATTGGCTTGCAACAAATGACACTGCCAAAATGGAAGACGGCAGATACGACATTTGTGATGGTGTGTTTGCGATGGTTCAAAGATATGAAACAATAGATTTTAACGAGGCAAGGTTTGAATCTCATAAAGACTATTTTGATATTCAGTACATAGCAGAAGGTTTTGAAAGCTTTGGTATGGCCTTAGTCAAAGATTGTAAGTTAAATGAAAGTGTTAAAGAAAATGACGTTTATTTCTATGACACTCCAAAGTTTTACACTCAGGTAAATTTAAAAGCAGGCGATTTAGTTGTAGTTCCTCCTGAGGAAGTTCATCAGCCAAGAGCTTGCTATAACGGACAGAAAATGACCGTAACTAAAGTTGTGGTTAAAGTTAAGGTATAAAACGCATAGCAAAGCCTTCGTGATTGAATTTGTGAAATTTTTTTTGAAAAAAGATCAAAAATAATTTGACAAGGATTAAAAAAAGTCTATAATGCATTTCCGTTGTCACGA
>CALFLJ010000218.1 GCA_937880335.1 uncultured Succinatimonas sp. | reverse complement strand
ATGGCTATTACTCTTTTGGTCTTGTACTGAGTATAACTACATACCTTAAAAATTAGGTTGTGACAAAAAGAGTTAAATCCCATACATAGCCATTTTTTAATCAATTGTTGTTTATAAACTTAATATATCTTTATAAATATTTTGAGTTTAGTCTTTTAAAAACGCCTACAAAAATAGAGTATATATTTAACAGTATAGTTAAAATACTGATTTTAATTAGAATCTAAAAAGTCAGAGTTCTTTTAAAGAAGCTTAATTTTTAGCATTTTGATCTGAATTTTTATCTAAAGTTGCAAGTGTTGTTTTGCTATTATCTGGCGCATCATTATTTATTTCATTATCACTTTTTTTCGGTAATGACAATAAGTAACCTAAGTAAATATATGAAAATATACCAAGTATTACTGGAAGACTAGTAATAGGGGCTGTTAAAAGTGAGATAAATTCAAATAAGCTATGAGATAAGATTATTCTTATGTTTAAGAATTGATTAAAAATAAGATCAGATAGAAAAATTGTTAAATATGGTAAAAAGATAAAAAGTACAGATTTATTACAATCTTTAAGTCTTTTTGCCATAGCTGTATATAAGGGAACAGAGCAGGTTAAAAAAAACACAATCACAAATAATAGGTCGTAAAATATGAACCCGCCGGAGTTCATGGACATTAAATAAAAAAGATTGATATTTGCAAGTCTAAATAGGAAATTTAGAATAAAGACAAACAAAACAATGGTACATGCTTGAACTATACAAAAAGACCAAAATTCTCTTATAGAAAGGGTTCCTTTTAGGTTATAGCTGTCTTTTAACCAATAACGGAAAGCAAAAAACTTGTTCATATAAAAATTCTCAGAATAGTTATTATAAAAAAATTACATATAACAAATAATCAAACGTAGATTATCCTATATTAAATGAAAATTTAGTCAATTGATAAAGTATAAAGATGTGAGAAAAGGACTATTTATTAAATTAAATTTAATTTAAATATAGATGAACAAACTCTATTTATTTGTTTTATATAATCTTGTCTATGTATTTAAATTATTATGTAACATTTAACTTAGTGCACAGTATACATATGTTATTTTTTGTTAATTTGAGTTTAATTATAGAACATTACGTAAAATCGCAACATTTGCGAAAATTCAAAACAAGATCAATTTGTAAGGATAAAAAAATTTAGAAACTTATAACAAAAGTTTCGTAACTTAAAGTCATCTGAGGATTAGATATTATTACTATAGAAATAAAAATGGCAAAACGATGAGCTCAAAAAGTTGCAATAAAAAAATAATTATAACTTCGCATAAGTTATATTATGTTAAATTTTATATAAGAAACACTAGGTTTGGACTTTATTTGCTAAATTGACTCTTCAACTTATGATTGATTGTTTATACACAACTTGATTTGTAAGTTTTATGATTGCTAATTACAAATGGCTTAATTTAAGTTTGCTTTATTACCTATTTTGTAACCATCGTGTTTTGTCTAGAACTTTTGTAAGATTTAATTTTTTGGACTTTATTATCAAGTAATTAGAGAACTGTATTTTGAATGACTAATAGTCCTTCAGAGATAAATAGATGATTTTATTTTTAAATGATGAATTTAGTGACTTTATAAGTTGGGATTATATTTGAAATTTTTGACTGTAACATATATCCCCTTGCTTAAAATTTTTATGTTTAGTAAGGGGTTAGATCAGAAAAAAAAACTAATCAATATTATTAAATTTTTCTCCTAAACTAGCTCGTTTTATAAGTTTTGGGAAAAGTTCAATTTTCTTTGTTCGCATTTCAGGATCTACTATGTGCTGATAAAGTAAATTTGCAGCCTGAGATCCTAAAGATATTTTTCTTTGATGAACCGTAGTTAAAGGAGGCCACATAATAGCAGCTGCAGCTATATCATCATAACCTGCAACCTTTAAATCTTGAGGAACTTTGATTCCGTGATCATGACAATAGCCTATTACTCCTAAGGCCACTGTGTCGTTTATGGCAAAGATAGTATCCGGCTTATTTCTTAATAAATCAGGAACAGCTTTATACGCCTCATCATATGTAGGCATAATATGCTTAACATCTACAAAAACGTCTTTTTTTCCAGCTTCCTCTAGTACATCAATGCATGCTCTCATTCTTTCCTTTGTTGTGAAGACGTTTGGGGCTGCCATAAGCAAAGCTAATCTTTTAGTTCCTACTTCATCTGAGATCATATGCTTAATAAGATCACAAGTTCCTGAGTAATTATCATTTGCTACGCAAGAGACTTTTTTTGAAATTGGATTATCTAAACATACTACTTTTATGCCTGCATCTAAAAATGGATTTAAGTCATCTTCTTTTGCTGTTACAGAAAGGAAAATTACTCCCTTTACTTTATATGCACAAAGCATTTTTATATAATCTTTTTCTGTATTTGCATCACGATCCGTGTTGCAAAGCATAATGCTGTAATTCTTTTCTTTGAAAAAGGAAGAAACCCCTTTTGCAATAAATGCATAATAAGGGTTAGTAATGTCCGGTAGGATAAGACCAATCATATCTTTAGGTGCAAAAGATTGATTACGGTCGTTATTTTTAAAATAAGACATAGATTCTGCAACAGAAAAGATCTTCTTTTTCAACTCGTCAGAAACACCTTTTTGATTGTTTAGGGCTCTTGAAACTGTTGAAGGATTAACCCCACATTTATTTGCAATATCTTTTATAGTAATCAATCTTTTTGCTCCTAATTTTTACTAAATTTTATTTACGGGGCAACGCAATTTTTCGCCTAAAACTGCACGTACTGCCTCCTGAGCGCATTTTGTTTTTAGATCTGATGCTGACTCAATTGAATACCAAGCTATGTGAGGTGAGAATATAATATTTGGTGCAGTGCGTAATTTACTGTCGTTTGGCAATGGCTCCTTTGCTGTAACATCGATGCCGGCTCCACCTAATTTTCCTGAAATTAAAGCATCAGCTAAGTCTTCCTCGTTTACTAAACCACCACGAGATACATTGATAAAGTAACTACCATCTTTCATGTCGTTAAAGCATGACTTATTCATGAATGCTTGGTTGTCTTTATTTAACCCACAATGTAATGATACAACATCAGATTGAGAAAATAATTCTTCCTTGGATACAATTTTTATAAACTTGTAATCAGGATCATCTTTTATGGAAGAAAGATCAATATCGTAACCAATGATATTGCATCCAAATGCGTGAGCTCTTTTTGCAAAAGCTTTACCAATTCTTCCAAGACCATATACACCAATTGTCATTGTAGACATTCTGTGTATAGGAGCCATCTCAGAAAAGTCCCATTTTTTATCAACAACTTGATTGTTTGATTTAACAACTTTTCTTATACAAGCTAACATTAAAGCCATAGCCTGATCTGCTACTTCAAAAGTACCGTAATCAGGCACGTTGCAAACATGAACTCCATATTTTGAAGCAGCTTTTAAGTCGACATTGTCAACGCCAACACCGTATCTTACAACACACTTAACCTCAGGTAAGTTTTTAAAAGCAAACTCACCTAAAGGTGTGTATTGATTTAAAAGAACAACAGCACCTTTACATTTCTCTACAACATCCTGTTCTGTTTTACATTGCTCCACCTTGAAATCATTTATTCCTGCTGCTTTTAAAACATTTTCTTCTTCAGCCAGAGATTCATGATCGCAATCAGTCCAAACTACTCGGTATGACATTTAAAAACACTCCTTACTTGACCATAAAAAATCAAAGTTTATTAAATAGATTTCAAAAAAGAATTATGGAAAGTTTCTTTAAATCTTTTGAAAACATGCGCAATTATTGCGAATGTTTTATGCAAAGATCAAGTACTATTTTTTCAAGATCTTATGGTTAAATAGTTTAACTGTATGATTTAACATTGAAAAATTTTTTATATCATTATACGTGTTAAATAAAATTATAAAAAAGTTTTAAAAAGTTGACGTGCTTCAAATATTTTTTTAATTTGCGCAAAATATTATATATACATGCGTTAAATACAGAAACAATTGCGAAGTAAATTGCTTTATGTTTTTTTTTACAAGCATCCGTTTCTGTTATTGATCTAGAGTTATTGGAGCTAATCAATGGAGTCTAAAAAGTTTAAAGAAATCGCAACACAATTGCGCAAGAGTGTTCTTGAAGCAATTTTTAATGGGGGTAGTGGCCATCCTGGTGGTTCCTTGTCCTTAGCAGATATTTTCGCTGTGCTTTATGGTGAAAAATTAAATATCGATCCTAAAAATCCAAAAGCATGTGACCGTGACCGTGTCGTTTTAAGTAAAGGCCATGCAGCCCCTATTCTCTACGCTGCTTTAGCTTACAAAGGCTTCTTTGATAAAGAAGAACTTAAAAATTTAAGACATTTAAATTCTTTTTTACAAGGTCATCCTGAAATGAAACACACACCTGGTGTAGATATGACAACAGGTTCTTTAGGTCAGGGTATTTCTGCAGCTTGCGGTATGGCTTTAGGTCTTAAGAAGAAAAATTCAAAAGCACGTGTTTACGCCATTATTGGTGATGGTGAGTTAGAAGAAGGTCAGGTTTGGGAAGCTTTAATGTTTGCCAATCAGTACAAGTTAAATAACTTAACAATTATTCTAGACTTCAATAAGTTACAAATTGATGGCACAACCTCAGAGGTTATGGATATTGATAACCCTGCAACACGTTTTAGTGATTTCCACTTAAATACCATTGAGATTGATGGTCATGATTACAAGCAAATTTCCGATGCTATTGATGCTGCAAGCAAGTGCACTGATAGAGCTACAGCAATAGTTGCTCATACCATCAAAGGTAAAGGCGTATCTTTCATGGAAAATCAGGTAGGTTGGCATGGCAAGGCCCCTAATAAAGAGGAATTAAATAAGGCTTTGGAGGAACTTTCACATGAAGGCTAATAGAGAGGCATACGGTGAGGCTTTAGTAGAGCTAGGTCAAGAACTTGATAATGTTGTAGTTCTTGATGCCGACTTAGCAAAAGCTACTTTCACCTGCAAGTTTAAGGAAGCTTTCCCTGAAAGATTCTTTGACTGCGGTATTGCTGAAGGAAATATGATGGGGGTTGCTGCAGGTTTATCAACTGTAGGTTATATCCCTTTTGTTAGTACATTTGCTATGTTTGCTGCTTTAAGAGCTGCAGAGCAATTTAGAAATAGTGTTTGCTACCCACACCTTAATGTAAAGGTTGTGGCAACTCATGCAGGTATCGATTGCGGTGCCGACGGTGCAACTCACCAGGCATTAGAGGATTTATCCCTTATGCGAGCAATTCCTGGTAATCATGTAATTGTTCCATCTGATCATGTTTCTACAAAGGCCTTAGTTAAGGCAATAGCAAAGATTGACGGCCCTTGCTATTTACGTGTAGGCCGTGACAAAAACGAAGCCTTATATAAGGAAGACGAAGTCTTTGAAATTGGTAAGAGTAAGACTCTAAGAGATGGTAATGACGCCACCATTATAGCTTGCGGTCCTGTTTTAAAAGCTGCATTAGAGGCTGCAGACGAATTAGCTAAAGATGGCAAGAATGTACGTGTTATTGACATGTACTCCCTAAAACCAATTGACAAACAGGCAATCATTGATGCTGCAACAGAGACTAAAGGAATTATCACTGTTGAGGATCATCAGATAACAGGTGGTCTTGGTAGTGCTGTAACAGAAGTTACAGCAGAAAATTGCCCTTGTAAGGTTTTGAGAATTGGCATGCAAGATAGTTTTGGTAAATCTGCTGCTGCATCTGAACTTTATGATTATTTTGGTATCAATTCTAAAGCAATTATTGAAGCTGTTAACAAAATTTTAGCTTAATCAAATTTTTTTAAGACATAAGAATTTACTTAAAGGAGAATAAAATGTCTGCAATTCAAGTTCCTACAATTGAATCTATCGATTTAATGACCTGCCGTGTACCATTACCTCAGGGCCCTTGGGGAGATCAAATCCACCATGTAACAGATATTGAGGTAGCAGTTGTTGATGTTCACGGTTCTAACGGTTTAGTAGGTACAGGTTTTTCTCACACCTCAGGTTGGTGCGGCAAAACAATTTCCGCATTAATTTCTGAAATTATTCCTGACGTTATTGGTCTTAAGGTTTCTCCTCGTGGACTCTGGCAGAGAAGTTACAAATATGTTCATGATGTTGGTGGTGCTGGTGTTACTACCCATGCTTTATCTGCTTTAGATATTGCTTACTGGGATTTATTAGCAAAAAGCTTAAACGTTTCCCTTTACGATATGTTAGGTAAGTGCCGTGACAAGGTACCTCTCTACGGTTCAGGCATTAACTTAAACTTAAGTGTAGAAGAGGTTATTGAGCAGGTTAAGAGATGGAAGGCTCAAGGTTATGCTTGCGCTAAGGTTAAGGTAGGTAAGCCTGATCTTGAAGAGGACGTTATGCGTCTTCGCAAGATCCAAGAGGCAGTTCCTGGTTTTGGTCTTGCTGTTGATGCTAACCAAGGCTGGAATTTACCTCAGGCATTACGTGCCTTCAAGATGTTCGACAGTTTAAATCTTCTCTGGATCGAAGAGCCTTTACCATCTGACGATATTACAGGTCACAAGATCCTTCGTGAGAGAACTAATACCCCTATTGCTATGGGTGAGAATACCTATAACTTAAATCAGTTTGCCATGTACATTGAGGAAGGTGCCGCTGACTACATTCAGGCTGACTTAGGTCGTGTTGGTGGTATTACCGG
>CALFLJ010000217.1 GCA_937880335.1 uncultured Succinatimonas sp. | reverse complement strand
TCTTCAATGGTGAAAGGGGAATTAATTTTTTCCTCATTAATTTGATCTCTTACATAAAGCAGGGTTCGTCTCATATCCTCATTTGGATAATCAAATCGGTAACGCCACGTGGTGTAACTTTCATATTCATGAACAGTTACCTTATTACGTGACACAAAACCCATTTGAATAAGTAGGGCTCCTAATTGTTTTCCACAAGGATCAATATCCACAGGCCAGGTGTGTAATGGATCTTGACCGTCTTTATCAAAAAGCCATTTCAGATTTGGATTTGAGCGCTTGAAAATATTCTTTAAAAAGCGGTAGTCACCGCCTGCTGTATAAGGGTAAAGATTACCCTTATTGTCCATAGCACGGCTAATGCAGGCTGGGCATAAAACCTCGATTAAATTATCGCTAAAGCAAAAACCACCATAGCAGGCTCTTAGGGCATTTAAGTAATCCTTATAACTTACGCCCAGTTTTTTGGAAAACTCAGAAATTTTGTCGTCAAAAAGAATAGAAACCTCATCTAAGGTTAGACCAAATAAGGATTCAAAACGTGGATCATTACTTATATCCGTAACTAAAGGGAGTCCCTCTGAGATATCTGATGCCAAAGGAAATTTAGTATGCCCTGTTAAAAGACACCAGCTTACCTTATCCTCAGAGTGTTTTACGGCGTTTAACATATCAAGATAGGAACTGATAGCCTCTTGTTGATACTGTTTTGGCATATCAGCTGCAATACGAAATGGCAGATCATAATTATCTATGACAACAACCGCAGGTTCCTTGTGACGCTTAGCTACAGCTGTTAAGAGACTTGCAAAATAAGCACGCGGAGTTTCGTATGGATGAATATGACTTTCAATATGCTGCTTCCAGTAAAGTTTCTGAATATGTTCTATTAGCTCATTGGAAAACTCTTTGGGAGTTGACGCAGTAAAATGTTTGAAGTCAAAAGAAATTACGTGGTGTACCGGTAATTGTTTAAATTCATCGGTTAAGGAGAGCTTATCTAAAAATCCTCGATCAGATGAAGATAATTTCTCGATAGCCTCGGCCGCAAGAGATAGACCAAAGCCTCTAGGCCTTATCATAAGATAAACATTAGGCGAATAAAAACGAGGACTATTCTCTAATTCACAGAGTAGCTCTAAAAGACGTCGGGATTTATCAATATAAAGATAATCAGAAAGAATGAGTTCCTGTAAGCCTGCGTACAGGTAACTGTGAGAGAGCATCATAGCTTGTCACCATCTGGCGGGAAACATACCAACCACATCACGGTACCTTGAACTTAAATCCTGGCTGCTTCCTTCCGAACCTGACCAATTCTACCTAAGACAAGTACGTGAGGACCAGCATGTTCCCCATTGCGCTGTACAATATACGAAATATTTTAATCTTTTGCAAGTTTTTGTATCTCGTTAAACCATATTAGATCATATTTAGTTAAAATCAGCATTCGTTTTACGATGTAATTTCTGTATGAATTATTTTTCTGCTAAAGTTATAGATCTATTTTGATACAATAAATAAATTTTAAGTAAAAAAACAGATTTTTTTTGGTGTATTTAGAGTCATGTCTGAGGTTAATAATAAGTTTTTAAATCGTGGCCGTCCACGTCGCAACGTAGATGGAGTTTTTCTTTTAGATAAACCTTTAGGAATTTCTTCATCTTTAGCATTAACTAAAGTTAGGGGAATGTATAGAGCCAATAAGGCAGGACATACCGGAGCTTTAGATCCTCTTGCCTCAGGAATGTTGCCCATCTGTCTTGGCGAGGCATCAAAATTCTCAACT
>CALFLJ010000216.1 GCA_937880335.1 uncultured Succinatimonas sp. | reverse complement strand
TGCTATATGGGATGGACTCTTGAATACGCAAAGCGCATGTTACCAATTCTTGCAGAATACAATATACGCTGGATTGAAGAGCCGGTCATTCCGGATGATATTGACGGATATGCTGAACTTAAGGCAATGAATCTTATCCCTATTGCAGGAGGTGAGCATGAATACACCTTGTTTGGATTTAAAGACCTGTTAACTCGCAAAGCCATTGATGTAATTCAATATGACACCAATCGAGTTGGTGGTATAACCATTGCCCAAAAGATCAATCATTTAGCAGAGGCCTTCCAGGTTCCAGTAATTCCACACTCTGGCATGATGCATAACTATCACGTATGTATGGCTACCACTGCATCACCTATCTCTGAGTTCTTCCCTGTATATAACGTTGAGGTAGGTAACGAACTGTTCTACTACATCTTCAAAGGTGATCCAATTCCAAAGAATGGGCGTATATCCCTTGATGATTGTAAGGAAGGATTAGGTCTTACCTTAAATTATGACTACATAGATAAATTCCATATAATCGAATAGCAGTCTTTTAAATAATCTTTATAGCCACTTTAATTTGTGTAAGTGGCTATATAAAATCTATAAACTTTTACCTAATACTATAATGACAGACGATTTCAAAGTTCCAGCCTTATCAAAGGCGATGATGATTTTAAATTTTATTTCAGAGAAAAAAAGATGCTTTGCAAGAGATCTTCTAAAGGATACTAATATCTCAAGGAGTTCTTTTTATACCCTAATTACTGACATGATAAATCATGGTCTTATAAAGCAAAACGAGGACGGATCATATAGCCTTTGGACCAAACTTATAGAGCTTGGCAACAGAGCTCAGGAAAGCTTAGATATAAAAGAGCTTATGGGCCCTTACCTTAAAGTTTTAATGGAGCAAACTCGTAGTCTATCTGTTTATTTTGGGGCTATGGATAATAACACTGCTCATTATTTAATAAAGCTATCAAATCCTGACATGCAAATTAAAACAAAATCTATTGCAGGTGGGGTAATCGATTTCGTGCATTCTGGAATTGGCAAATGCCTTTTAGCTAATTTAAGTGATAAACAGATAAAAATGATAATTCCTCATCTTGATTTCACTAAAATCACAGAAAATTCTATTACAAGTGCAGATAAACTTTTAGAAGATCTAAAACAAATCCGTACCCGAGGATGGTCATTTAATAACAGTGAAGATGATGATTGTATTAGAAGTATCGCTTTCCCCGTTTTCCACAAAGACAAAACGCTATTTGGTGCCGTATCGGCTGTAGGAACCATTGTGCAATTTTCTGATACAAATTTAGAGAAAATTGTTACCTCAATTAAAGAATGCGCTAAAAATATTGAAGACGAATTGGTAGATTAGTTTTGCGCTATACAAATAGCATCACACAAGCACTGCCAAAAAACACCATGTAATAGCATTTATTGATTTAGGATCTAGCGTTTTATGGCAATACCTTGAATATCTAATTTAAAACTTACTGCTGACTGTAAGCATCAATTGCCTCAAACAAGGTTGCATTAGGGTTTTTACCACAGAACTCACCTAATTTGACACCAAGATCCTCAATATAGGCATCATCCATAACGGTATTTCCTGATGCAGCTGAAAGGTAACCATCAATCCACATCATTAAAAGGGGCATATTATCACCACTCTGTACAAACTCAGAGCATTTAATCTTTGAAATATCTTGTTCCTCAGCTGAGGCTACGTTAGCTACAACCGAAACTGCAAGAGCTACAACTGCTAGAGCAAAAAATTTTTTCATACTAAACTCCGTTAAAATATTATTCCAAAGCCTGAGCTGCATCTAGGATTGTCGTATCAGGATTTTTAGCACAGTATGTACCCATGTGCATACCTAGCTTTTCAATCCACTCCTCGCTTAACACTGTATTGCCACTTTGCTGTGAGGCATAACCATCAAGCCACATTAAAAACATTCCCATGCCTTGTTTATCTTGAATAAATTCACTGCATTTAACCTGAGCAATATCAACAGTATCAGCTTGTGCTACAGATGATACGCCAGCTAGAACACTTACAAGTCCAGTAATTATCAAAGCACGCTTCATAAAAGATTCCTTAAAAAATTATATTAATTCTGTATATAACATATTATATACAAAGAGTAGTTACGCTTAAAATTAGGGTTATTAGAACTAATTACAACTTTCACAACTCTTAAATTTGAGTATAGATCCAGATATTGCTGTCTACAAAGAAGATTACCCACCCCCGTGATTTAGATCACGCTTTTTTTTTAATCTTTAAAATAATAAATGTCAGTATAATAAAAATTAGTTTAAAAAAGAACAACTTAGATTTCTCTGTGATAATTAACCTGAATAGCAAACATCTTAAAGCACAATTAAACCGTAAATATTTTTACACCTATAAATCAAAGCTTTAACATTTTTGCATAAAAAGAATTCATCTTTGCACTAAAAAAATTAGTTAATAGATTTAATTTTTATT
>CALFLJ010000215.1 GCA_937880335.1 uncultured Succinatimonas sp. | reverse complement strand
AAAAGTGATCAAAACTCAATAAGTTACACTAGGCCGAAAAATAATCCTAAAATTTACTGCTCAATGTCAGGTGTATAAGTCTGCGTTGCCTTTAAGGTTGATGCTAAGTCTAAGCAAAACAAGGCTCGTGTATGAATTCCCTAAAGAATTATTACAAAGCTTTAAGAGAGTTTATTTTAATAAACTTTAAGTAAGGTCAAAAGGCGCAATTATTTTCCAAGTTTAAACGCAGATAAAATATACTTTTTGAAAGTCACATAATAGGCTGTGTAAGTTTAGTGCCATAAGATACTGTAAAAGCATTACTTTAATTGATATAGTTTCAAAGCATAAAACATGGCATAGGTAAAAGTAACTTTTTAAAGCAAGACAAAGGTTTGTGATGCCTTAATCTGTATTAAGGGGAAATGAGTCCTTAATTAGAGGTATGATAAAAAAAATTTTATAATAAAAAGATAACGACATGAGATTTACTCAATTTTTTTAAAGACATATGGCTGATACCAAATTTGACTACAAAAGTTTTTTAAAAACAGTGCCTAATAGACCAGGCTCTTACCGTATGTATCAGGATGAGGAAACTGTAATATATGTAGGTAAGGCCCGTGATCTTAAAAAGCGTTTGTCACAGTATTTTTTAAAAGATATAACGCCTAAAACCAAGGCTTTGGTTAAGCATATTCATCACATTGAGTTCACTGTAACTTTTTCAGAGGCTGAAGCATTAATTTTAGAAAACAATTTAATTAAAAAGTATCAGCCTCGTTACAATATTCTTTTGCGCGATGACAAATCCTATCCCTATCTTTTATTAACGACTCATGTACATCCAGGTCTTTATTTTTACCGTGGATCACGCAAGATAAGTGGAGAATATTTTGGACCATATCCTGACGTAAGCGCAGCTCGAGAGAGTTTAAAACTTTTGCAAAATCTTTTCCCTATAAGACAATGTACAGACAATGTGTATGCTCATCGTTCAAGACCTTGCCTTATGGCTCAGATTGGTAAATGTTTAGCCCCATGTGTCAAGATGACAGAAGAGGAAGAAAAAAATTACGCTCATCAGGTTGAATACGTTCGATTATTTTTAAAAGGTCAAAATCAAAGAGTATTAGATAATTTAAGAGAGGAAATGGAGAGACTCTCTTCGGAATTGAGATTTGAGGAAGCGGCAAAGATAAGAGATCAGTTTTTAACTTTAAAACGAGTTCAGGAGTCTCAGTCTGTTTCAGGCGATGTTATGACAAACATGGATATAGTGGCACTTTCTCAGGCTCAAGGAATTGCCTGTGTTCATGTTTTATTTATAAGGCAAGGTCGTATTATTGGTACCCGTTCATATTTTCCTAAAATAGATTCAGAATCATCTGATGAGGAGATCCTAGAGGCTTTTTTAACCCAATTTTACTTAAGTGAAAATAGAGGTCAGCTTTATCCTGAACAAATTATTTTAGACAGGCAGATAAACTCAAGTGAAGAGATCTGTGAGGGTATTAAGTTATTCTCAAAAAAAGAAGTCAAGATTCTAAATGATGTCAGATCAGAAAGAGCCCGTTATTTAAAGCTTGCTAAAACTAATGCAGATGCATCTCTTAAGGCAAAACTTTCAGATCATACAACAGCACAAAATCGCATAAATTCACTTGAAAAGCTTTTAGGAGTAAAGGGAATTGAGCATATTGAGTGTTATGATATTTCGCACACTCAAGGTGAGCTTACAGTGGCATCATGTGTTTGTTTTAATCGCGAGGGCCCTGATTTAACTCACTATAGACGCTTTAATATTCAAGGAATTACCCCAGGGGATGACTTTGCAGCCATGCATCAGGTATTAACTCGCAGGTTTAAAAATCCTGATGAGGGAATTATGCCAAATTTAATTTTTATAGATGGTGGTAAAGGGCAATTAAAACAGGCAGAAGAGGTAATTTTAGAGTCTTTTAAGCATTTTAATGTAAAACCTCCGCTTATTTTAGCTGTAGCAAAGGGGGAGGGGCGTAAGGAAGGTCTTGAGACTTTAATTAAAGCCTACACTCACGAAGAGTTTCATCTTAATTTAAGTGATCCTGCCTTGCAACTTGTATTGCATATTAGAGATGAATCTCATCGTTTTGCTATAACAGGACATCGTAATCGCAGATCAAAGGCTCGTGTTACATCAAAGCTTGAAAATATATCAGGTATTGGTCCAAAACGTCGTCAGGCTTTACTTAAGCATTTGGGTGGCATAAGAGAAGTTGAAAGAGCATCTATTGATGAATTGTCCAAGGTTCCTGGAATAAGTAAGGAATTAGCTGAAGTTATTTACGATAGCCTACATGAATTATAAAATCTAAAAAACTATTAAAAAAAAAACATTGTTGCCGTTAATTAAGCATACAGCAATGAAATTCAAAAGATTTTGAATTAGC
>CALFLJ010000214.1 GCA_937880335.1 uncultured Succinatimonas sp. | reverse complement strand
TCAAATCCAAATCAAATTCATTTCATCATGTGGGGATATAGCTCAGTTGGGAGAGCGTCTGCTTCGCATGTAGAAGGTCGCCGGTTCAATCCCGGTTGTCTCCACCAAAGAAAAACTCCAGAGTAAATATTTATTTTAAACAATAAATATCCTTATATCCTGTATTTTTCCTTTACCTGTAAATAATAGAAATTTAAGTCTTCAATTAGATAAAGTTATATAAGACACAAACGCAAGCGCTTTTGATTTTTGTTAAAATAAATCCATATTTGTCATAAGTCTTATGAGGCATAATTGTGTTAAAGCGTATTTTTAAAATCGCCTTTTGGGGAGGCTTAACTTGCGTAGCTCTTACAGGTGCTGCTGTAAGTGCCTTTTACTACGATACCTTAGGCTCATTACCCAATGTAGCTGAACTTAAAGAAGTTTCCTTTGAAACACCTATGAAGATCTATACTGAAGACCATAAGCTTATAGGCGAGTTTGGAGAGAGTAAGCGTATTCCTGTAAAACTTGAAGATATACCTCTAAAAATGCAACAGGCATTTTTAGCCATTGAGGACAGTCGCTTTTACGAACATCAAGGTATTGATCCTATCGGTATTCTACGTGCAGTCATTGTTGCAATCTCAAACGCAGAAGCCTCACAGGGTGCAAGTACTATAACCCAACAGGTAGCAAGAAATTTCTTTTTGACTAGAGAAAAAACCTTGCAGCGTAAAATTAGAGAAATATTTATTTCTTTAAGAATAGAGCAGGTTTTAACCAAAGAGGAAATTTTAGAACTTTATCTAAATAAAATTGCTTTAGGTCACAGAAGTTTTGGTGTAGCGGCAGCTGCCCAAACTTACTATGGAAAGGATCTTCATTCATTAACCTTAGGGCAAATTGCAACCATTGCAGGTTTGCCTAAAGCACCATCTACATTGAATCCTATTAGCAATCCTGAAAGATCCAAAGAGCGTCGCCATTTAGTTTTAAGTCGCATGAAAACATTAGGCTTTATCTCTGACGAAGAGTTTAAAGCCGCTGATAATGAACCATATAAAACATATTTCCATGGAGCCCCTCTTGAGGCATATGCTCCATTTATAGCCGAAAATGCCCGTAAATTTGCAATAGATAAATACGGTGAAAGTGCTTATACAGATGGTATTGAAATTATTACCACTGTAAATTCTAAAGTCCAAGAAGCAGCTCATTATGCTGTATTTAAAGGGGTAAATAACTATGACCGTCGACACGGTTACAGAGGTGCTCTTTTAAATGTAATGGATAATGAAAACTTTAATTCAGATCCTGAGGCTGTAAAGGATTATCTAAGAAAATATGACAATTATCGTTTTATTTTTCCTGCCATTGTCACAAGTGTGATTGATAATGAAAAAAAAGTAAAAATCTTTACAAATAAAGGTATTTCTGAAGAAATTACTTTTGATGGAATTAAATGGGCGTGCCGTTTTATTAACGATAAGACTCAAGGACCTAATCCTAAAAAACCATCCGATGTTTTAAAAGTAGGAGATCTTATCTATTTTTATAAGGATGAAAATGGGATTTTGCAATTATCACAGCTACCTGAGGTTGAAGGTTCTCTTATAGCGTTAAATCCAATAGATGGCAGCATTCAGGCCCAGGTTGGTGGTTATGATTTTGCAAAAAGTAAGCTTGATAGAACTACACAATCTGTACGTCAAACAGGTTCAAACTTCAAACCTTTCCTGTACTCAACTGCAATAGCTGAGGGAATGAATATCAATAGCTCCATTTTAGATGAAGAGGTTAAGACATGGGATAGTGGCACCAGAACATGGTGGATTCCGAAAAACACCCCTAATCGCTACGATGGAATCATGACATTACGCGAGGGATTAGCCCGTTCTAAAAACGTAGTTTCAATACGTCTTATAAGAAAAGTTGGCGTGGCAAATGTAGTTGAACATGTTAAGAAATTCGGCTTTGAGGTCCCAGCTTTTCAGCAAGTTGAACCTATGGCATTAGGCTCATATGAAACTACCCCGTTATCATTAGTCACAGGCTACGCCACATTTGCAAATGGTGGCTATAAAGTGGAACCTTTTTATATTAAATCTATACAAAAAGATGGCGTTGAGATCTACTCCTATACTCCTAAAATTGCAGATCCAAAAGCTCCAAACCGAGTTATAAATGCCGTGCCGTTAATTTATGATGAGAATATTCCTGAAGATCCAAATCTAGCTCCACAGATCCTAAGCCATGAAAATGCTTATCTTGTAGCAGATATGCTAAAGTCAGTCATTTACGGAGGACAAGGAATTCAAGGTCCCTATTGGGGCACTGGAGGTCGCGCCTTTAATATTACAAAACGTAAAGACTTATACGGTAAAACAGGAACTACAAACAATGTTCACGATGCCTGGTTCTCAGGCTTTAACGCAAATCTTGTTGCTACATCCTGGATGGGATTTGATACAGATAGAGATCTAGGATGGTCTCGAGCTAGCGCTGAGGGAGGAGCTTACACTGCGCTACCTATATGGGCTTATTTCTTTAAATTAGCTCAAGAAGGAGTAGCCTCATCTCCTATTGCTAAACCTGAAGGTATATACACTTGTACAAGTCCTGAAGGAGCAAGTGATCTTTGCTTTACAGGAGGAAAAATACAAAGCGAAAATGAGGTTAAAGAAAAATCTCAAAGTGAGGTTGATACATCTCATATAACTGACGACAGTATTTTCTAAAATACAAGTATGCTTTTTTACTCAAATAAAATCTTATAATTTATATATTCAACATCGCAATTTTCTTTAAAGAAAATTGCGATCCCCTTCCTTATCACACTTTTATATTCCTCTTCTTTTTTCTTTATATAATTCATAAATAAAATTAAAAGGCTTGTGTATTTGTAATATTATATTTCACAAAAAGTATGGTTATATTGCAGTAAAATCTGTACCTAAGAATAAATATTCTTATGTTTTTTAAGATCAAATCTAAACTGCCTGTTATAACAAAATGCCGTATGGATTAAAAAACGAGATAAGCAACACCTTGAAATAGAAAATATTTTATCGAAAAATCTAATATCAATACTATGAAAAAGGTTAAGGGGAATTAAATTTATAGAAGATAAAAACAAAAAAACGCCCAAGATAGACTTGCGCGCCGTTTTTAGTGGTGGAGCTAAACGGGATCGAACCGTTGACCTCTTGCATGCCATGCAAGCGCTCTCCCAACTGAGCTATAACCCCAAATATATGATATTTAATCTTTTTG
>CALFLJ010000213.1 GCA_937880335.1 uncultured Succinatimonas sp. | reverse complement strand
CACAATTTGTCCTGGTTTTGCACCGTCACGACGACCAACAGCCAAACGATAGCGAGTCATCTTCATATCAGGGAAATCGCGTAGAGGTTGAGGGGCAGCACTTGGAGAGCGACGCTGACGATCATCCCTTGAACCTCTCTCACCACGCTCTTTGTAATCATCAAAGGTACGCATCTTAGGCTCAGGCTTTGAGTCATCTAATAACAAGGTACCATCACGCTGTGCCATCTTAGCTAAAGCTGCAGCTAAAAGCTCAGGCTCAATTGAATCATCTGTTAAGATTTCAGAAATTACGCCTTCAAACTGCTCTAATCCGCCCTCTGCAATTGTTTCTAGAATCTGTGTGCGGAAATTCTCAAGACGAACCTTATTTACATCAGCTATAGTAGGCATACTCATAGGCTCAATCTGCTGATGAGTTACGCGCTCAATCTGGCGCAAAGCACGTCTTTCTCTTGGGGAGACGAACAAAATAGCCTCACCTTGACGACCAGCTCTGCCGGTGCGACCAATACGGTGAACATAAGATTCCGCATCGTATGGGATATCGTAGTTAAAGACATGGGTTATACGATCAACATCTAAACCACGAGCTGCCACATCAGTTGCGATAATAATATCTAACTGATTATTCTTTAAGCGGTCAATGATCTTCTCTCTTTGACGCTGTGGAATATCGCCATGTAGAGCTGCGCAAGCCAGACCACGGCCCATCAAACGATTAGCTACATCCTCAGCATCAGTCTTAGTTCTTACGAATACTAAAACAGCATCGTAGTCTTCGACTTCTAAAATACGGGTCATAGCATCAATCTTATGAACTCCTGATGCTATCCAATAGCGCTGATGAACAGTAGTTGCAGTAGTAGTCTTAGACTCAATGCGAACATCTACAGGATCTACTAAATGATTTTTAGCAATACGAGCTATAACCTCAGGCATGGTAGCTGAGAATAAAGCTGTTTGTCTATCTTCTGGAGTATTACTTAAAATCCAGTCTACATCATCGATAAAGCCCATGCGTAACATTTCATCAGCCTCATCGATAACAAGGAAACTAACATCCTCAAGATCCATCTTGCCACGCTCTAATAAGTCGATTAAACGACCTGGAGTTGCTACAACAACCTGAGCACCATGTCTTAAAGAACGGATCTGATTTTCATAAGATGCTCCACCATAGATAGGAGCAACTCTAAAGCCATCTAAATACTTAGCAAAGCTTTGGCATGCTTCAGCTACCTGGATTGCTAATTCTCGGGTAGGCTCTAAAATCAAAGCCTGAATACGGCCTCTTGAACAATCTATTTTAGATAATAATGGTAAGGAGAATGCAGCTGTCTTACCGGTACCGGTTTGAGCCTGTCCTAAGACATCATGGCCTTCCATCAATAATGGAATTGAACGTTCCTGAATTGGGGTAGGAGCTTCAAAACCTAATTTTTTAACAGCCTGTAAAACAGGCTCTGATAAGCCTAAATCGTCAAATACTACTAAAGCTTCATCATCAGAGGCATCAGCCATCAACAGACTTTCATCGCCACCTGTTGTGACAGCCATATTATTATCACACTCGACACTCTGATTGAGCTCATCATTACTTAAAGAGGATTCTTGTAAATTTAAATCCTGTTCGGACATCTATTATTACTCCACAAATATCGTAGAGGCTTTTGGCAAATACACCTTAGATAAATTAAAAGGTTTGATGAAAAATAAAGGAAAACTCGCCCATACCCACATCACAGGAATCGAATAACCCGCGATTCCAATTTCCGCCCTCAGCCTCAATTAAAGACAATTCATTATACACGATAAACTGTGATTTTGATCGCATAAAGGCCGACAAAATAAATAAATTTGGCAAAAAAATTCTATAAAAAATTATCTTAAAATTCACAAATCTTAAACTTAAAAGTTTTTTTTTCTGCTCTAAATTAAAACAATTCTTCACATAAATTTATACCTCATCACAAATTTCTCCAAAAAAACTTGTATTTAATCTTAAATAAAATAAAGGCATAAAAGAGAGTTTATGGCTCCTAAAGGTTAAAGTATTAAATACTTTATTGTAATCTCAAATATAAGATTTATCTTTATAAAAGATCAGGGCTATTTTTGCAAAAATATAGTATTTTGCAATAAAATTGAGCATAAGTAATTTTACAAAAACATTATATTTTGAAAGAATATATTATTACTTTTCAATTAGTTAGTATTTTTATTATCATCTCTTTGCAAAAACTACTTGATTTGCAAAAACATAGGATTATTATAAGCAAAAGACAGAAATTCATCGTTTCAAATCAAATAAATTTGTTACGTTTTTAAAGAATAAAGGTATATCAAATGGCAGACGATAAAAAGGTCATAATTTTCGATACCACATTAAGAGATGGTGAACAAGCACTGCAACAATCTTTAACAGCAAAACAAAAACTACAAATTGCCCTAACTCTTGAACAATTAGGTGTAGACGTAATTGAAGCAGGTTTCCCTATCTCATCACCTGGTGATTTACAAAGTGTCCGAGAAATTGCAATGGCATTAAAAAATGCGACCTGTTGCGGATTATCACGCGCCTTAGATAAGGATATCGACGCCTGTTATGAAGCCTTTAAAGGTATTGATCATTATCGTATCCATACTTTTATTGCCACCTCAGACATTCACACACAATCAAAACTGCGCAAACCTTTTGATGAAATTGTTGAGATGGCAGTACGCGCAGTGAAGCGCGCCCGTAACTATACTGATGATGTAGAATTTTCATGCGAAGATGCCGGAAGAACACCAATAGATCATCTCTGTCGTATGGTCGAGGCGGCAATTGATGCAGGAGCTAGTACTGTAAATATTCCAGATACAGTAGGTTATACCTTACCGTATGAATTTGGAAATATTATAAAAACTTTGTTTAACAGAGTTCCTAATATTGATAAGGCTTGTATCTCCGTCCACTGCCATAATGACCTTGGCATGGCAACTGCAAATAGTTTGACCGCAGTTATGGAAGGTGCTCGTCAGATTGAGTGTACAGTAAATGGTCTTGGCGAGCGTGCCGGTAATACATCCCTTGAGGAATGTGTTATGGCCATGAAACTTAGACAGGATTACATGGGTGGAGTTTATACTAATATTAACTGCGAAAATATTGCCCGTGCAAGTCAGGTTGTAGCAGGTATTACCAACGAACCTGTTCCATCTCATAAAGCAATTGTAGGTTCAAATGCTTTTGCTCACAGTTCAGGCATTCACCAGGATGGCGTACTAAAAAATAAGAGCACCTACGAAATCCTAACTCCTCAAAGTGTTGGTTTTAAGGAAAACAACATGCATATGACCGCCCGTTCAGGTCGTCATATGATAAAAGCTGTTTTAACCAAATTAGGCTATAGCGAACAATCATACAATCTTGATGATATCTATGAACGTTTCCTAAAGCTCGCTGATAAAAAAGGCCAAGTCTTTGATTATGACTTAGAAGCTTTGCTCTTCCTCTCTCACGAGCAAGAAGAGGCCAGTCAATTTACCTTAGATAATTTAAGTGTTATGTCAGGTGATAAACATATCATTCCGACAGCATCTGTAAGACTTAAGATAGGAAAACGAACCCGCACAGAGTCAGGTACAGGTAATGGACCTGTTGATGCCGTATTTAACTGTATTTCAAGACTTACAGGCCTTAAATTTGAATTAGACAATTTCACAATTTCAGCAAAAGGCTCAGGTATGAATGCCCAAGGACAGGTTGATGTTGACGTTATTTATAAGGGACGTCACTACCATGGAAAAGGCCTTTCAACTGACGTAATTGAAGCCTCTGCCCACTCTTTGATTTCAGCTTGCAATAGTATCTATAGAGCTAAGCTTATCGAAGAGGAAAAAGAGGAAATGGAAAACGAACAATCAGCCAATGAGAAAAAGGAGAATAAATAATCATGGCTAAGTCTTATAAAATTGCAGTTTTAGCAGGCGATGGTATCGGGCCTGAGGTAATGCAAGAGGCTATTAAGGTTTTAGACGTAGTACAAGAAAAGTTTGGTTTTAAACTTGAATTTACCAAAGCTTTAGCAGGTGGCTGTGCCATCGACGCAAAAGGTTGCCCTCTACCTGATGAAACTATGGAGATATGTAAAGCATCCGATGCAATCTTATTTGGCTCTGTAGGAGGACCTAAATGGGATCACCTGCCAACAGCTAAGCGCCCTGAAAGTGGAGCCTTACTGCCATTGCGTAAACAGTTTGGTCTGTACTGCAATTTCCGTCCGGCTCGCATTTTCAAAGGTTTAGGAGCACTCTCTCCACTTAGAGCTGATATTTCTATGAAGGGCTTTGATATGCTCTGCGTACGTGAACTTACAGGCGGTATCTACTTTGGTCAACCAAAAGGTAGAGAAGGTGAAGGCCCAAATGAAAAGGCTTATGATACTGAAATTTATCACCGTTATGAAATTGAGCGTATCGCTAAAATTGCTTTTGAGGCTGCATTATTAAGAAAGAAAAAAGTTACCTCTATAGATAAATCAAATGTACTCCAAAGTTCAGTACTATGGAGAGAGGTAGTAACTGAGGTAGCAAAAAATTATCCTGAGGTAGAATTAAATCACCTCTATATAGATAACGCAACAATGCAGCTTGTGAAGAACCCTTCACAATTTGACGTTATTCTTTGCTCAAATATGTTTGGAGATATTCTCTCTGATGAGTGTGCCATGATCACAGGTTCTATGGGCATGCTCCCATCTGCATCATTAGGTGAAGGCGGATTTGGATTATATGAGCCTGCAGGTGGAAGTGCCCCTGATATTGCAGGAAAGAACATAGCAAATCCTTTAGCTCAGATTCTTTCTGCAGCTTTAATGTTACGTTATTCATTAAAGGAAAATGAGGCTGCAAAATGCATTGAAGACGCAGTAGCCTATGTTCTGTCACAGGGTTATTTTACCTGCGATCTTATGGAAAGTGGTGCTTCTAATAAACCTGCTCTATCTACATCAGAAATGGGCGATAAGATAGCATCCTGCATTGCAAATGCATAAGTTAAATTACCTTAAATAAATAGGTTGAAAAATGGGAAAAACGTTATACCAAAAGGTTTATGACAGTCACATAGTCTTCCAACAAGAAGGTGAACTGCCGACCCTTTTTATTGATAGACAATTAGTTCACGAGGTAACATCACCTCAGGCCTTCTCAGGCCTTGAGGTTGCAGGGAGAAAAGTACGCCGACCTGATTTGCATTTGGCAACAATGGATCATGATATTTCGACCAAAGAACAAACCATCGAAGCATGCTCCCCTATGGCTCAGGAGCAGATCAAAGCTTTAATGGCCAATACCAAAAAATTCGGTATTAGATTCTTCGGATTTGGCGATGAAAACCAGGGAATTGTACACATTGTAGGACCACAGACAGGCTTTACCCTACCTGGCACAACCTTAGTTTGTGGCGACTCGCATACTGCAACTCACGGTGCATTTGGTGCCTTAGCCTTTGGTATTGGCACATCCGAGGTCGAGCATGTAATGGCCACTCAAACCTTAAAACAAGGCCGTTTTAAGACCATGAAGATTGAGTGCACAGGTAAGCTTGCCAAAGGCTGTTATGCAAAAGATCTTATCTTAGCTATTATTGCCAAACTTACAACAGCAGGTGGCACAGGTTACGCCGTGGAATTTGCAGGTGAGGCAGTACGAGATCTTTCCATGGAAGGTCGTATGACTTTGTCTAATATGGCCATCGAGTTTGGAGCAA
>CALFLJ010000212.1 GCA_937880335.1 uncultured Succinatimonas sp. | reverse complement strand
AAAATTTCAGGGAGGTTTTATGCGTTATTTAACTGTCTTATTTTTGGCACAGATTATGCTCCTAAATCCATCTTATGCCCAAGATGAAAAACTATCTGAACGTTTAGAAAATGCTTTAAAAGAAGAAGAGCAATTATCACAGGAGCTTAAAACTCCTCAATATAGAGTCTTTGGCACCTTAAAAAATGAAGAGCCTAAGACCTCTTTTTATGAAGATGAAAATATACGAGAAATTCAGGTAGGACCTGATCCTAATTTTGGTATTTATCCTCATGATGAGGGCGGTTTAAAGCTTCAGGGGGTGGAAGGTGAAAGTTTACAAGATCTCTATTTTGGAGATAAAGCCTGGCAAAACTATAAGTAATTTTGCCAGAACTTTTGCTTATTCTTGGACAAATTCAGATAAAGCTTTATCTAAAAGATCTATAGCTTTGTAAATTTCCTTCTTTTTAATATTTAAAGCAGGGGCTAAACGTAGAACATTACCTCCTGCAACCAAGGTTAAAAGCTGATATTTAGCACATATTGCCTGAAGAGTACCACTCTTACCCTGATATTTATCTTTCAATGCACAGCCAATTAAAAGACCTTTACCGCGAATTTCTGAAAACACATCATATTTTTCATTAAGAATTTGCAGTTTTTCACGAATTAATGAGCTTTTCTCATTAACTTTAGCTAAAAACTTAGGTGAGGATACCTTTTTTACCACATATGCACCAACAGCTGCAGCTAGTGGATTACCGCCAAAAGTAGAGCCATGTGTACCTGGTGTAAAGTGCTTGGCAATTTCACTTGTTGTTAAAATAGCTCCAATAGGCATGCCTGAGGCCAAACCCTTTGCAGTTGTTAAAATATCAGGTCTTACAGCTGTCTGCTCATAAGCGTAGAAAGTTCCAGTACGACCTACACCTGTTTGAACCTCATCAAAAATAAGTAAAGCATTATGTTTATTACAAAGCTCACGTACTTTTAATAAAAATTCATCATCTGCATTGATAATGCCACCCTCACCTTGTATAGGCTCTAAAATTACTGCACAGGTTTTATCTGAAATAGCCTTACTGAAGGTTTTTATATCATTGTATGGTAAATGGGTAATTGCTGCAGGTTTAGGACCGAAACCATCTGAATACTTATGCTGACCACCTACACATACTGAAAATAAAGTTCTACCATGGAAACTGTTATTAAAGGATATAATTTCATTTTTATTTTCGCCATACTCTAAAAAAGCTGTATGACGGGCAAGCTTTAAAGCAGCCTCATTAGCCTCAGCGCCTGAATTTACAAAAAAGGCTTTCTCAAAACCAGTCTTCTGTATAAGCAAACTTGCAAGCTCTAAGGTCTTATCATTAGTAAAAATATTACTTATATGAATGAGCTTTTCACATTGCTTCTTTATAACCTTTGTAACGCCCTTTGGAGTATGTCCTAAACAATTTACGGCTATACCGGCAGTTAAATCAAGATATGCCACCCCAAAATTATCATACATATATGAACCATGGGCTTTGACCATCAACATATCTAAAGGTTTATAGCATGGAACCATAACCTCATCAAAAGTCTGACGTGTAACTTTCATAATAAATTTCCTTGTTTAATAATTTAAATCTTATGATGATCTTTTGCCACATCAAAAATGTAGGCCACCTCATCACATTTATCCCGTTTAGGACAATTATCACAGTCCTTTAAAATCTTCTCTGGCAATGCCTCAATTACAGTCTTTTGAAAACCAACCTTAGAGAAAAAGTCAGGAGATCTGGTTAATACAAAAACCTTTTCAATAAACATCTTTGAGGCTCTTTTTAATAGGAAGTTTACAATTGCCCTGCCCTGTCCCTGACGCTGCACAATTGGACTTACTCCTAAAGATCTAATTTCTGCCAAGCCTGAGTCATAAACGAAAAGACATGCACAACCTACAACTTCATGATCTTTTACACATACAGCAAAGGATTGAATATTGCGGATAATATCATTGCGTTTTCTTGGAAGATTTTGCCCCTGCGCAGCCCAAAATGACACCATATTAACTAAGGCATCTACATCAGCTAATGTAGCCTGACGTACGGTGTAATTGAAATTTGAATCCTTAAGGAAAATCTTGTTTAAAGAAACTATGGCTTGAGTCATTTCTTTCATCTCATCTTGTGAAAGTTTATTTTCCTCATACATAGTGGTTACTTTGTCGTAGATCTCCTCTAAGGTATTTTCTTTAAGTTCATCTAATAAAACAAAGCTAATATTACTATTCTCTATAGGTGGCATATGACAAATCCTAAATAAAAAAAGTATTAGAATCTAAAAAAAAAATTGTGGAAAATTAAAAGTAAAAAAAGAGGTTTTGCTTTTAAGGCCAAATATGGCCTTAAATTAAGCGATAAAGGCAGTTCCTAAGCGACGTCGCTCAAAGAGATTTGAAGATAAGGAAGGATCTTTATAGGAAGCAATATAAACTGGTTTTTGAAGTTCTAAGCTGACCTTCAATGCGTTTTTGACTTTAACGGCCATACCATCTTTTATGGTGCCATCTGCTATAAGCTCTAAAGTCGTTTTCTCATCTAAAGTGTGGATAAGCTTTCCTTGCTTATCTAAAACTCCAGGTACATCAGAAATAAAATAAAGAGGTGCGTTTAAAAGCTTGGCAATGCAGGATGCTACATCATCAGCGTTGACATTATAGATTTGCCCTGTCTCATCTATTGCTAAACTTGCAAGTACCGGGCACATGCCATTTTCTAATAATGTGTTTAAATATGCGGAAGATTTACCCTCAACCACACCTACCATGCCTAATTCATCTGAAAGCTTTTTTACCTTTAAGGTATTGCCATCAGAGCACAAACCACCTATGGCATTAAGTCCAGCCGAAATGGCTAAGGCCTGTAAACGATGATTACACATACCGCCTAAGGCTGCTGTAATATAAGGCATCTGCTCTGAGGGGGAAACGCGTAGACCATCTACCTTCTTCACCTCAAGCTTAAGAGCTTTAAATAAAGCATCCACCTCAACACCTCCGCCATGTACTATGACGACAGGCTTATGAGAGGCTGCTTTAAAGAGCTCAATCAGCTCCTTGTCAGCTCCTAAAGCTTTGCCACTGAGTTTTACTACAATGGTGTCTTCCATAAAACCAAAACCTATATTAAAGACAGAGTCTCATCAAATCCGTAATAAAGATTGAATACCTGCACAGCCTGACCTGATGCACCTTTTAAAAGATTATCAATGCATGAGCAAATAATTACATAACCATCTTTATAACTTAAAGAAATGTCACAAAATGAAGTATTTACTACATCTGACAATCTAGGTAAAGATCTTTTAAATCTTACTAAGGACTTATTTGCATAAGCCTTTTCGTAAACATTAAAAACATCTTCAGAACTTACCCCATCTTTTACCTTACAGGTAATGGTAGCGTGGATACCACGTTTAAAATTTCCTAGATGCGGGGTAAAGATAATTTTTGTACCTAAATGCTCTGCAATCTCAGGTTCATGACGATGGGTAAAGACCCCATAGGCATTTAAACTTACCTCACAAAAACTATTTGTGATCTTAGCCTTACGTCCTGCTCCTGACACACCACTTACAGCATCAATTACCGGACGATAATTAGTATCTAACAGATTTGCTTCAATTAAAGGCTTAAGGCCTAACTGTGAGGCTGTAGGATAACATCCTGGCAATGAGAGCAACTTTGTGTTTCTTAAAACATCAAGCCTTGTGTATTCAGGTAAAGCATAAACTGCAGATTTTAAAAGCTCTGGATACTTATGTTCAAAACCATAGTAGTTTTTAAAAACTTCTGTATCGCTTAAACGA
>CALFLJ010000211.1 GCA_937880335.1 uncultured Succinatimonas sp. | reverse complement strand
AGGTCTTTATAATTTCAGCATCCTGCTTTGTTTTATCTGCCTGATCACGGATATTCTTAATAATAACCTCAGCCTCATGAATACCTTTGGATGTAATATCACGAGTTTCGTGGGCATTATTAGCTGCAGTTTCACAGTTTTTAGCAATTTCCTGAGTTGTAGATACCATTTGATCTGACGCGGCTGACACAGTAACGGAGCGTGACTCAGCCTCAGAAATAGCCTGAGCTACGCTACTTATCTTACTACTTACAGCAGATAATCTCTCATCGATATTATTGTAAGACTCAACAACATTTTTAATCGATCCACCTAAGGTATTGCGCATTGAGGAAATATTACCGTACAGGCGGGCGAACTCACCCTTTGCATTATTTATTACATCAAAGGTAAAGTCTCCCTCCCCCATCTTACCTGCATAGATGGACATGGTCTTAAAATTGGTCCTGATAGTATTGGAAAGAGAGCGTGAAATAACCACTCCGACTAACAAGGCAATAATTGCAATAATAATAGCCAAGTACATAGGTGTTGTATCAGAGTTATCTTGAGCTAATTTTATACTGGTGCTAACCTGTATATCGATAAGGGCCAGGTATTGTTTCTGACAGTCTAAAATCAAGGGACTTAAGTCTGTAAAGAAGTCAGCAATAGCCTTATCGTAATCTCCTGACTTAATTTCCGGTAGAACTCGACTTGAAAAAATATCAACAATTTTACTGGTATCATTCTTTACAGCTAAAACAATTTTCTTATAGTTCTCAGGCGCAGGCATATCACCTAAGATATTTTCATTTAGTTCATCAGTAAGTTTTACTACTTCCTCAAACTTAACTGTAACCTTGGATATAAAAGCTTCCTTGTTAGACTTATCTGCTATCGGGTTAAAAAAATCCAATACCAAGCCACGAGCCTCATCTAAGACTTTTTGAGTAGAAATAACCCTTGTGTAAGACTTGCTTAAGACTTGCTCAATTTCATTTGATGTAACAATATCTAAACGTGTATTGAGAACTGAAATAGCTGATGTAATCAGAATTAACACATTCATGATTAAAAAGCCAAGAAACAACTTGGTTTTAAAGCTTAAATCAGAAATGACACTCATTGTAGTATTCTCTCTAAATTAGCAAACGGTAAATATTATGATCTATAAAGTAAATATTTATAAATTTACTTAGTATTATTAATCCCATAATAAAAAAAAATATTAAAAATAAATTTAATTATATTGTGAGTTACTCTGCATTTTTTACTTAAATTTTCCTATCATGCACTTTAAAGGTGCATATATTTTGAATATTAATTTATATTTTTTTCAGATCTTTTTATTTCTTTTTCAGGATAATCTCTACTATTAAGAATAAGAACAAAATTTTCTGCAATTAATCTTTTAAATAAAAAAACACGTCGTATTTGGTATATAAGACTTGATGGCTCTAAAAGTATTTAACTTAGAAGAAGGAACAGGTTAATTCCATACAAAAGAAAAAGTCTTAGAACAGAAAAATAAATATATATTTTCTGCTCTAAGATTTAGATCTTTTAAGGTGGAAAAAAGATTTGACAAGGCATAAACCTTATAAAATCTAAAATGTCAGTGTTGAATTTTAGTGCAAAATCACGTAAAACAAATTTATATATATACTCAAAAACTATATTTTGCATATATATAAAAGATAAGTTTACTTAAGTATTTTTATCATTATTTTAATGAGTTAATTTTGTTCATTAGTAATTCAACATGAGCTTTTACGCTTAAATCTGTATTAAGATATTGAATAAAAGGTTCCTTTAAAACAATAGGCTCTTTCAAAACCTTATCAATTGCAGCCTTTAAAGACTCCTCATTATGTTTAAACTTCACTAAGGCACTATCCTTTATAACCTCACAACATCCGATATTATCTGCCATCAAACTTGCTCTGCCAGATAGAACACTCTCGATTGCTACAAGACCAAAAGGCTCATATAAAGATCCTAAAATTGCATAGTCACATGCTCTATATAATTTCTCTATATCTTTAACATATCCTATATAGCGCACATTATCTAACTTATCTTTTATAGGCTTGCCTGCCACAATAAGCTCAATGTTTGAAGATGATTTTGAAAATACATTTGAGAGAAGCTTGTATCCCTTGCGCTCGTGGGATGAACTTGGAAAAAGAAATAAAACCTTAGATTTAGGGAGTTTATAATATTCCCTAAGTTTATTTTGCTCCTCTTTAGTAGCTCCCCTAAATTTTAAACTTTGAGTAGGCGGATATATAACGCAAACCTTACTTTTATCTATACCATAAAGGTCTATAATCTCAGATGCTATAAGTTTTGAATGAGCTACAATAAGTTTTGCTTTATAAAACTCTGATCTTTCAAGCCTTATAACTAATTTATCAAATATGTCTGCCTTCTTTTTGACATTTTTGACAAAGCCTAAATGAGTCCCGCCACATAAGATTACATCTGTTGCATCATTACGGGAACAACCTAGGGTAATATCAAATTTCTCTTTTAAAAACTCTTTTCTTAAAAAGGAAGAAAAAGCATAATCCTTAAGTTTTTGGGGATAGAACTTAAAACATTTCACTACAACTTTGATTTTTGAGGCTATAGGAAGAGTCAGGTCAGCTTTCTTTGCATATACAGTAAGCTCATGGCCTTGAGATACCAGGTACTCAATTAAATCCAAGGTATAACGCTCCATACCACCTGAATGAGCTAATTTATTACAGCATATCCCAATCTTCATACAAATTTGGCAAAAGAAGAGCTGTCAGATGACAGTCAGATTGCCACCTCCATATCTATATTTAAAGCTTACCTTTTGTCTTATTTAAAGTATAAAGTCTTACGTATTTTTGCAAAGTATAGGAATAGTGATTAAGACTTAACATAAGTCCCATCTTACCGTCTAAAAAGCCTAAATTTAAAAAATAAACCTTAATAAACGACCAGAAAGGCTTTAAAAGCACATCTAAAACAAACGAGCTCTTCTTGCCTCGCTCATATTGTTTTTGCGCAGCTAAAGATGCGTACTGATTTAGCTTTCGGTAATATTGATCCCATGACTGATATGTATAGTGATACATTGCACCCTTTAAATTCTTTCTTGGATATTTATACTTAATTGTAGGATGAACACGACCTTCAACTGATACCCCCTCATTAGGCATAAGACGACTTACCCAATCCTTACGCAATACACCATGAGTGGCACGATAATAATGAAAGCGATTTTCACGATGAATAAAATAGGTAAACTTTTCACCGCGCTCTACAGTCTTTACAATTTCATCTATAAGCTCACAAGAACAACGCTCATCTGCATCAATAAGAAAAATCCACGGCAAGGTAGCTTTACTTATAGAAAAAGTCTGTTGAGCCCCCCAATCTCCGTTTAATGCACGAGTATAAACAGTTGCACCATATTGTTTGGCAATCTCAACTGTCCTATCTGATGAATTATCATCAATTAAAATGATCTCCTGAGCAAAAGAGCAGCTTTTTAAACAATCATCTAAATTATGTTCCTCATTGCGAGCAATGACAACTACTGAAACGGGAACTTTTTTAATCATGTTTTTCCTCCTCTAAAAGCTCCTTAAGACCATAGGATGCTTTAACCGTATCATCTTTAAGACGCGTCATAAGGCGCTCATAATTAGTATTCTCAGATGATCTGTCACTTTTCTCATGGTAGAGATGTAAAACACCAGTTGCAAAGCCTCCACTTTTGCGTTTAACGCCTATCTTCAACAGCCTTACTGCCAGATCAGAATCCTCATACCCCCACCCTACATAAAGACCATCAAAACCATTCACCGCCTTAAAGTCATCCATCCAGACGCCTAAATTGCAAGTACGGACTTTTTTCCAGCTTGAGGAATTGTAAAATCTAAAGAAATTGAATTTAGAGAGATTTATAAGGGGGATTAAACGGTTAACCTGACGTTTAAAATAAAATCCAATCCATTTGATAAAGCCAAAGTTATTTACATTACTTTGTGTCTTTTCAAGATATAAGGTAAGTTCCTTATTCAGTAAGCTACGATTACCTGCAACCATATAACCTTTTTGGGCTAAATTTAAATGAGCCTGCAGAAAGTTCTGACGCGGAATACAATCCCCGTCTAAAAAAATCAGATAATCACCTGAGGCCTTTAAGACTGCAAGATTTCTTCCACGAGCAGCCTTAAATTCACCAGGTTTCTGCCAGTCATGAACTAATCTATAACTTACTTTCTTTTGGAAGTCTAAAATACACTTTTTAGTTTCATCACCACTTCCATCATCAGCAATGATAACTTCAAAATCCCTATAAGTTTGATGATTTAATGCATCAAGGACCAAACTTAAAGCTAAAGGGCGATTGAATGTGGTGACAATAATGCTAAATTTCATAAAAATTCCACAGTTTATTACTCATATTCTTATAGATAATGTTAACACGATGCAGAAATTTTAGGGAAAATAGATTTTTAAACAAAATACTTGTTAAGTTTTTTTAACTAATATCCGCTTATCTTAAGAAAAGTTAAATAAAAGCTTTTATATATAAAAAATCTCCACCTAAATATTTTAAGTGAAGATTTATATACAAAAATTTAAATTTTATAATAAATTACTAAAGACTATCCAAACCTAAAACCTCATTCATTGAATAAAGTCCGGCATTCTTGCCTTCTAGGAACAGGGCTGCTCTAAAAGCACCGCGAGCAAAATTCTGACGGGAAGTTGCTATATGCTTTAACTCCAAGCGCTCGCCTTCTGAGCAGAACATGCAGGTATGTTCTCCTACAATATCGCCGCCACGAACAGAGGAAAAACCAATTGAACCATACTGGCGCTCACCTGTAATACCATCACGTCCTGAAATCATAACATCCTTCAAGTTTACATGACGGCCACATGCAGCAGCCTCACCTAGGGCTAAAGCTGTTCCTGATGGAGCGTCAACTTTATAACGATGATGAGCCTCAATAATTTCCAAATCTGCATCGGCCATAATTGATGATGCTTTTTTTACTAAATTTAACAGCACATTCACACCAATGGAGAAATTAGCTGCCATGCAGATCGGAATATATTTTGAATATTCTTTAATCTGATCTCTTTGAGCATAATCAAAACCGGTTGTACCTAATACAACCGAGCACTGATGCTCTTTTGCATACTTTAAAACATTGAGTGAACAAAGAGGTCTGGAAAAATCGATAAAAAGATCTGGAGCCTCAGAGAGCTTATAGGGGTCATCGACAACCTCAACATTGCAACCTATGGGTAATGAGGTTGTATTGGTATCTATGCCACAAACAACCTTTGCCCCTTCAGTACCTAAGCAGCACTCCCAAAGAGCATGCCCCATACGACCGCATAAGCCGACTATTCCTACTTTAAGCATGTTGTAACTCCTTAATCATGATAATAAGATGGGACAATTTTACACTTACAGACTTAAATTGTAACCTTTCGTAAAATTGCTGTGCACCAAAATTAAGCACCTCAACTTCTACTTTAAGCTTTTTTCCACCTTTTCTACGCACCATAAGCTCAGCAGTTCGCATTAAACGCTGTCCTACGCCCTTACGAAAATATAAAGGATCTATATAAAGACAACAAATATCGCCTGATTTTATGGAACGATATAAAGATAAGAATCCTGCTAGCTCACCATCAACTGTTCCAACTATTGTGATGTATTCTCCTGAGCTTATGCGATCTTGCCATGTTCTCTCAAAAAGATTTAAAGGAATGTCTAAAGGATAAAGTCTATTTTCAAACCTAGCTGAGCGTAATTCCAAATAGGCTATCTTATAAGCATCTTTAATATTAGCCCAGCGTACTTTTATTTTGCCCATATTATTTTTGCAAAAGCATGTCCTCTGCACTATCTAAGGTTGCCTGTGTTACTATCTTTCCGCCCATCATACGAGCCAGTTCATGCACACGATCATCATGCTCTAGGACACGAACATGAGATACAGCACTTTCCCCTTCATTTACCTTATCGACTAAAAAATGAGTATTAGCAAATGCTGCAACCTGTGGCAGGTGAGTTACAGTAATAACCTGTAGTGATTTCCCAAGCTCACGCAAAAGGGCCCCTACAGCTGAGGCCGTACGTCCTGAGATACCTGTATCAACCTCATCGAAAATTAAGGTTGGGATTGACTGATAGCGAGCTGTTAAAACTTCTATAGTTAAAGCCAAACGGGATAATTCGCCACCTGAGGCTACAGCTCCTAAAGGCTTTACACTCTCACCTCTGTTTGCGGTAAATCTAAATTCAACTTTATCGCGACCAAAACGTCTCGGCCGTCCCTCATCATCGCGCTCACAAAAAACTTCAAACTGCCCCTCAGGCATTGCAAGATCACGAATTTTCTCTGTTACAGCCTTTGACATTTTTATCGCAGATTTAGCTCTTTTTTCACTTAAAACCAAAGCAAGCTTTTCGTATTCGTCGCGAAATTTTTTTACGATCTCAGTCTGCTTTGCGATACTATCTTTTAAGGATAAAAACCGCTCAAGCTTATCCTCAATAGTTTTGGTTACTGTATAGAGCTTATCTGGTGAAATTGAGAATTTACGCGCCAGATCATGATATAAAGAAAGCTTTTCTCCATATTCGTGCATTTTTTGAGGATCAGACTGCATATTGATATTATCAAGACTTATACGAGCCTCATCGAGCTTATGCATGGCCTCTGTGAAAAGATTGATAATAGGATCTAAATTCTTTTTATCGTAAGAACTTACTTTTATAAGATCATTTAAACGGCTTTCTAAAACCTCAATTACATTGTGCTCATCATTATCAAGCACCCCAAGAGCTAAGGCTATAGCATCTTGAATTTGAGAGAGGTTCTGCATTCCATCAAAGGTTTTATTTACCTCATCATAACTTTGCGGTGTTAAGGATAATTTATGAAGCTTTTCTAAATCCTGCCTTAAACTTTTATATGAGGAGGCGCCCTCTTGCTGCTCTGCTGCAAGCTTGCTTAACTCCTGTCTGCTTACATTGTAACTGTCAAAAGCCACATTTACCTCATTTACAAGAGAGGTTAAGCCTCCAAGATTATCTAAAAGCACTAGCTGATTATGTTCATCCAAAAGACGAATGCTTGCATGCTGTCCATGAATAGCCATAAGGAAATTAGATAATTCCTTAAGTGAGGTTAAAGTTGCATTATGCCCATTTACATAGGACCGAGACTTGCCATCTGATGAAATTTGACGGCGGATAATAAGGCTATCTTCATCCCCTTGTAGATCATGCTCTTTAAGATAAGCTCTAAGTTCATCTCCCTCAGGCCCATCACAGGAAAATAAGGCCTCAATCTCAGCCTTGCTTTCTCCTGTTTTTACCATAGATGAATCAGCTCTTTGACCACAGATAAGACCTAAGGCATCAACAGTTAAAGACTTACCTGCACCTGTTTCACCAGTGATGCAAACCATCCCCTCGGTAAAATCTAAAACATTATGTTCACTTAAGGCAAAATTTTTGACAGTAAGCTGTAACAGCACGGTACACTCCTAAACTAGGCTCTGTCCCCAACCTAACTTCTGACGAAGAAGGCTGTAATAATCGTATCCCTCAGGATGAATAAAGGTTAAAGGAACATGATGCTGTTTAATTGAAACTGTACACTTAGTATCAGCTCTCATAGTCACCTGTCCGTCGCAATTTATAGCAATAAGCTCAGCCATATCATCAGGACATTCAAAATCGATACGGATATTAGATTTTCCTGGAATTATAATAGGAGAGCAATTTAATGATTGTGGGAACATGGGAACTAAGGCAAGAACATCTAGGTGAGGTTCAATAATGGATCCTCCTGCTGATAATGAATAAGCCGTAGATCCTGTAGGGGTATTGATAATAATTCCATCTCCTCTTAAGGTATACATATAACAATTATCAATACTTACATTAAAAACCATCATATGAGCCATCATTCCTGAATGAATAACAGTCTCATTAGTAGCTAATGATTGTCCTATAAGCTCGCCTACTCCATCCTCATTATCGCGACTTACTTTAACATCAAGCATGGTTCGCTGCTCAATTGAATAGCGACCTGCAACAATCTTCTCTAAGGATTCATGTAAATCTTTAGGACTTACATCTGTAAGCAGTCCTAAGTGACCACGATTTACTCCAAGCATCGGAACCTTTAAATCGACTAAGGTACGGGCAGCACCTAAAACAGAACCATCGCCACCTACAACAATAATAAGATCCCTATCGCGCATTTGACTACGTGAAATACCAGGAATTTCAGGAATGTTAAAACCTATAGAGGTATTTATATCTAAAGTTACATCTACCCCTAAATCGTTCAAAATAGCAGCTATCTCACGTATAGCCCCCGCAACCGGACGCTTATAGACTTTTGAGACAATAACGGCTGATTTAATCGGCTTTTGCAAGGTCGACTGTGGCACTTAAAGCTCCCTGTGTATCAGATTATATGTTTATTTTTAAAATATAAAATAATTTTGTTAATATGATACATCATTTTAGCTTTAAGCTTATTAAAATAGAATTAATGAGACATCTTAATTACTGTTTTAACATCTCCCCACACGAGGCTCTGACCATAAGTTTAGGTAAAAGCTCAATTCTAATTGGAGTAGGATCTTTTTCCTCAAGTTCCTGTAAAAGCTGCAGGGCTGCTTTCTGCCCTAAGACATGCTTGCGTTGATGCACAGTGGTTAAGGGCACGCTTATCATGGCAGCCTCATCAATATCATCAAATCCTGCAAGGTGTAAATCCTCAGGTATTCGTATGTTATTTTGCTGACAGTAGGCGAAAATGCCAATGGCAACAATATCGTTAATAGCGATAATAGTGTCTGGTTTTTTAGACAGGATCATAGGCGCATTAGCGTAAGCATCTTCATATGTAGGCTTAATATTTAAAACCTCTATGGCTTGGGGCAAACCATGCGATAGGAAAGTATCAGTATAGCCACGTAGACGATTTATTGTAGTCATAGCCTCAGGAGCTCCCATTACAGCTATAACTTTTTTTGCATTAGTGTTTTTAATCAAATGCTCTGCTAAATCGCAAGCTCCCTGATAGTTATCATTACCAACAGTTGAAACCTTCTTACTTATATGGTTGTCAACGCAAATTACGCGTATATTGTGGTCAAAGAAAATCTTGAGATCTTCCTCTGTTGCAGTTACAGATAGTAAAATAACACCTTCAACTCGGTAAGAACACAGTTTCTCAAAGTATTTCTTTTCAAGATCAGATCGTCTGTCACAATCACACAAGAAGATAGCATAGCCCGCTTCATCTAAAATCTTACTTACCCCTTTAGCTACACATGCATAGTAAGGGTTTGTAATATCTGGAACAACTAAACCTATCATGCCTGATTTTCTGGTTATAAGACTTGCAGCAAGTGGGTTCTTACTGTAAGAGAGCTTTTGGGCTGCCATTACGATTTTGTCGCGCATGGCAGCTGAGACACCTTTTTGTCCATTTAAAGCTCGTGAAACGGTGGCAGGGTTAACACCACACATTTTTGCTATATCTTTTATATTAGCCATATAGAGATTCCAATTTAAAATAGGTCTTTATATTGTGCACATTTTCAAAATAAAAAACTGTGTACGCGTCATACTTTAAGCAAACGTTTTCTAAACTTTTTATCTATATCAGTAAAAATTAATATCTAGTTTAAAATATAAGTTCTAGTATAGACTATAATTTTTAATTTAATAAAAGTTTATCAAGGAATCTAATTTAGAAAATTTCTTCAGAATTTACAAAATATAATTTATAAACTTTATGTATTTTTAAATAGATAAAAATCACAC
>CALFLJ010000210.1 GCA_937880335.1 uncultured Succinatimonas sp. | reverse complement strand
TTTGAGCTTTTTTAATTGAATTCATAGTAAATCAGTACTAAAACAGCTACGATAAATAGTTGTTGTGGTACCGCCCTCATTTCTTGATTCGGTTAAATAAGTTCTTCTCTTGTCGAGCAAAAACTGATACTTTCAAGGTATTATCCTTATATACACAGAACAAAGTTCAAGTTTAAATTCAAAGTTTGCTTAAGTAAGCATGTCTTTTCAATTTCTTTCCGATGTGTTGGAAGTTAGAAATAAAAAAAACATAAAATGTGGAACATTAGTGCTTATTCCACAAAATTTTCCCTCATAACAAACTTCGTCTTATTATCAAAGAACTCATGCAAGCAAATACGAGGCTTAGCGCCTGTTTACAAGCAAAATAAAAACTTAAATTTTTATTAATTCTATGTTTTTCTCAATCATAACATACTTTGGTTTATTGAGCCCTCTTTAAAGATAAACTTTTGCTTTTTAAGGGAAAAAAACTTAAAAAAAGCTTTCTTTATGCGATCTCTGTCATAAATCGTCAATAAATATGTTTTGCGTTTAATTGAGTTTTGCCAAATTCGAGAATTTATTACGTTAATTACAATTAGTTAAAACAAAATTTTGTTACTAATCCGTATGTATTATAAGACAAAATAGAGCTTTATATAGACAAACGGTTGTGATTTATTCTTTGAAGAAGTTCACAAAAATGAACTTTATACTAAAAATTTGTTTAATTTTGTTTTGATAAATCGCTTTTACTGATTTTACAAGGTTTTATACAAAATAAATATATAATTTCTACTCTAAATAAAATTTTCTATCTGGTAAGATAATGACAATAATGTCATTAAATGATAATAAAAATCAATAATGACATCATTGTCATTAAGAAAACTATACTAAGAAAAAAGGAGATTTTATATGAGTAAAAATGTAAGACGCAAAGAAGAGCGTCCGGGAGAAATAGTTGATGCTGCAATTGAGATTTTTGCAAAAAAAGGTTATGCAAAAACTACTTTTGGAGCTATTGCAGAAAGTTTGAATATGTCCCGTTCTAATATTTATTTATACTTTCCTGATAAAGCTTCTTTATTTCAAACTTGTGTCAAAACAGTAGTGCTTAAGAATATGCAGCTTTTATCAAAAGATATTTTTAAAGAAGACTTACCGTTAGATAAAACGCTTCATTTAATAACTGATGTTTTAACTACTGTCTTTAGTGATAAAATTCTTGTTGAATTTATAATCATGGCTTTGTCAGAGTCTAAATTCTTTCCAGAACTCGCTAAAATATGGCATGAAGAGGTGGTTTCTCTTGCTGCAGGTCTATTTGAAAAAATTCTGGGACCTAAAGTAAAAGTAGATCTTAAATTCCTCTGGCTTCAAGTAGTATCTCCAATATTTATGACGGCCTTAAGTCGTCACTGCTTTGGTGAACAAAGCCCTTTTCCAACTTTGAGTGTGCTTAAAGAAAAACTTCCTGAAATTATTCTGGATAATGTTAAGCATCTGGCTTTGGAGTAGTTTTATGTCAAAGAAGATCTTCCCCTTAGCTTTACTGGCCTGTGCTCTTTTATCCTACGGAGCTTATTTTTATTTCGATTATGAAAGTAAAAGGGAGCCTTTGAGTATTGCCCATGGAAGTGTTGATATAAGGCAAGCTAATTTGTCTTTTCAAATTCCAGGAAGAATTACTCAACTTTATTTTGACGAAGGCGAAAAAGTCAAGGAAGGGGATGTTTTAGCAAAACTAGATACAAAAGAGCTTGATTTGAAAATTAAGATTGAAGAGCAGAATTTAAAAGTTCAGGAGGCAAAACTTTTAGAGCTTGAAAATGGTTATGAAAAAGGAGACATAAATATGGCTCTATATAAAGTTCAAAGTCTTGAAAATGCCCTTGAAATAGCCAGCTTGACCTCAAGTCGTTACGAAAAGCTTTATAAAAGCAACTCCATATCTAAACAAGAAAGAGATGAGGCCTATTTTAGTAAAGAGCAGATGAAAGCTGAACTTTTAAATGCTAGGAGTAATCTTGAAAAATTAAGGGGTGGCTACCGTAAAGAGGCTATATCTTCACAAAAGGCAGTGGTTGCAGGGATTTTAGCCAATATAGATTATCTTAATTATCAAAAGAATGATCTAAGCATATTAAAAGCTCCTTTTTCAGGACAAATAAGAGCCCGTTTATCTGAGGTTGGAGATCTTTCATCCCCAAATTCTTGTGTTTATGAGCTTTCTATTATCGATTTAAAGCGTGTAAGAGTTTATGCAAGTTTAATTCAGATTCAAAATATTAAGCTTGGCGATAGTGCATTTGTAAAAATATCTGATGAAAAAGGTCTTGCAGGCAAGGTTGCTTATATAAGTAATACGGCTATGTTCACCCCAAAGACGGTTGAAACAGAAGACTTACGTTCAGATCTTGTCTATGAAATTCGTATTGATGTAAAAGATCCTAAAGGCTCACTTCGTTTAGGTCAACCTGTAACAGTGGATTTTAATTATGGTGAATCTAATTGAAATTCAAAAGATCTCAAAGACTTATAAAAAGAGTGACGGTAGCGATAATACTGTATTCTCTGATTTTTCTCTAACCATATCAGGTGATCATCATTTAGTCTGTATTACAGGAGCAGATGGTGCAGGTAAATCAACCTTACTTAAAATTTTATCTGGTCTTTCAAAAGTAGATATAGGAAGTGTAAGTTTACTTGCTAAAAAACCATCGACCCTAGATCTTAAATTTAATAAAAACCTAGGATATATGTCGCAATCTCTGGGTTTGTATCTTGAGCTGACAGTCTTTGAGAATCTTTGCCTGATTTCAGGATTAAAAGACTTCGATTTAAAAAAAGAAAAAGATAAACTTTTTTCACTTTTAAAAAAAGTAGATTTATATCGTTTCAAAGACTATAAAGCTGGGGCCTTATCCGGAGGTATGAAGCAAAAGCTTGCTTTAACCTGTGCTTTAGCCTGTGAACCTCTAGTTTTAATCTTAGATGAACCTACAGTAGGGGTAGATCCCGTCTCACGAAAAGAATTATGGGACATAATTTTTGCATATATTAAGGAAAAAAACTCTTATTGTATTTTTTCCTCAGCCTATCTTGAGGAAGCAGCTCTTTCTGATTTTGTTTTAATTTTAGAAAACGGTCGTATTGTAAAAAGTGGTAAGCCACAAGATTTAGTTAAAAGTTGTGTAAATAGAACCTTTGCCGTGATTTTTAAAGGCCTTAATGTGCAGCATTATGCGCGACTTATGATGTTTGCCACAGTTTTATACGATAAAAACTCTCCTATTATGGACGTATGCCCAAGAACTGGGAGAATTGAGGTTTTACTTAAGAGTGGCGAAGATAAATTATTTTTAAGACAATATCTAGAAAAAATTTTCTCTGAAGTAAAAGATAAGATTTTTATTGAAGATAGGGACAGTATTCTTGAGGATATTTATATAGATTTAAGCTTTAGGCAAGATCTAAACATGCCTAAAATTAGCTTTGATCTTCTAAAAAAGAATACACAGTATAAAGATAAAGTTATAGATGTAGTAGGAATAAAAAAGGTTTTTGGTAATTTTACAGCGGTAGAACGATCTGATTTTTATGTAAAAAAAGGAGAGATTTTTGGGCTGTTAGGTCCTAATGGAGCAGGAAAAACCACAACTTTTAGAATGATTTGTGCCCTTTTAAATCCTACTTTAGGCCATGTTTATGTTAATGGCTATGACTTGCGTTACGCAAAATCAGGGGCAAGGGCTACTATAGGCTATGTTTCCCAGAAGTTTTCCTTATATAGAAAGTTAAGCTGCAGACAAAACCTGGAATATTTTGGTCGTAGCTATGGCCTTTATGGAGAAAATTTAAAAAAACGTATTGAAGAACTTTTAGACGAATTTTCTTTACGTAAATTTGCTTCAACTAAAGCTGAGAGCTTGCCTTTTGGAATTCAGCGTCAGCTGTCAATATCTTGTGCCTTAATACATAAACCTAAAATTTTATTCTTAGATGAGGCTACCTCAGGAGCAGATCCAATGGCCCGTCGCAATTTCTGGAATAGAGTAAATGCCTTATGCGTGACTGGCACAAGTATTGTTGTAACTACTCACTTTATGGAAGAGGCTGAGTACTGTGATAGGTTTTTAATTCAAGATCGGGGAAAAATTTTAGTTTTAGGATCCCCAGATGAGATCTGTATGTGTAACGGGCAGAGGGTAAGTGTCAAAGAGGCGTTTATAAGTAAGGTTAATTCATATCGAGAGCATATGAAGGAGGAGGTATGAATTATAACTATCTGATAATACTTATAAAAAAAGAGATTCTACAGATTAAATCCGACCTTTCAATCCTAGCTATAACTTTTTTATTGCCTTTACTTTTAGTTTTTATCTACGGTAATACCCTTCGTATGGATATAAAACCTGTAAGTTTAGCTGTGGTTAATAATTCGCAAAGTGAAATTGCACAAACCATAACAGATGCTTTTGTTGGTTCTAACTATTTTAAAACGATAAAGGTTCCCACTCTTAAGAGTGCTAATAAGCTTATGGAAGACCATAAGATAAGAGCTTATGTATATTTAGAAAATAATTTTGCAAGTGAATTTAGTAGGGGGAGAGGTAGTTTATTAGTAATCGTTAATGGTACAGAGGCCCAGGCGGCAACTTTAGCGTCAGGTTATATTCAAAGCACAATCTTACTTGCTTTACAAAATAAATATCCTCAATTGTTAAAAAACTCTATTACCATAAATTCTCGCAGTTGGTTTAATGAGGCCAATGATTCAACCTGGTTTTTATTTTCAGGTCAGTACATTGGCATTATTACTGTAATGTGTGTTTTTTTAAGTTCTTTTGTAATCTCAAGAGAGTGGGATAGGGGAACCATTGAGACCTTAAGTGCATCCAATGCTCAGGCTTTTGATATTGTTTTATCTAAGGTTATAGTATATTTTGCCTTAGGTTTTATAGGTATGTTAGTGACATTTATTGTAGGACAATGGTTTTTCCAAATCCCAATTAGGGGGAATATTTTTCTACTGTTCCTTAATATGGCTATTTACACAGCAGAAATGATTATATTAGGCGTTTTAATCTCAGCCTTATGTAAAAGCCAGTTTTTGTCTGTTGAATACGCCATCATCGCAGGCTTTCTTCCTGCTGTAATGCTTTCAGGATTAATCTTTGATCTTAGAGCCGTAAGTGATTTTATTATGATATTAGGAAATCTCTTACCTCCAACCTATGCAATTCAAAGCAATCGTATCTTATTTTTATCCGGGGGCTCTACAGATCTTGTTTTTAGAAATTACCTAATTCATTTAGCTTTTATAGTATTTCTTTTTGTAGGAGGGATATTAAATGCTAAGGCAGATCTTTTTATCTTTACTGAGAATTTATGGATTATGCAAAAAGGAATTTTTGACTATAGTCATGGATAAAGGATCGCTACAGGTCTTAATTGTTCCTATTATTATGCAATGTTTAATTTTTGGTTATGGGGCATCGTTTGAACTTAAGCATATTCCATTTGTTTATTTTGATAATAGTCAAAGTAAATTAAGTACAGATTTAGTTTTTGAAATTGAAAATACTCCTCATTTTGAGCTTTTAAAAAAGTGTCCATCCAGAGAATGTGTTAAAGATTCTGTAGATAAACAGGAGGTTTTACTAGGTATTATTTTTGAAGATGATTTTATGGAAAACAGAAGTGTAAATTTAATACTAGATGCCCGTAATACAGCTTCAGCTAATACCGCTCAATCTTATGTACAGAATATTGTAAATACCTATAGTGAAAAGAATAAATTAGGCAGTTTTTTAAAAATAGAAAACCGTTATAGGTTTAATCCAAATAATATTACACGGTTTTCTATTTTAACTGCAATGGTTTTAACATTGTCAGTAATTCAAGTTTTAATGTTATCAGGACTTTCTATTTCACGTGAACGTGAGGAGGGCTCTTATGACATGATGCTTATGACACCGACTACCCCTTTGGAAATCCTATTAGGCAAGGCCCTACCAACTATTATAATAGCCTTTTTACAATCCATGCTTTCATTGGCTATTTGTGTTTTTTATTTTGATATACCAATGCAGGGAAGTCTGTTTGAGTTTATATTATGCATTCTATGTTTTGCATTCTCTGTTGTCGGTATGGGGATGATGGTTTCGGTTTTTGCCAAAAACCCCATGCAGTCTATGATCATATGTTTTCTTCTCATTATGCCAATGGTTATGTGTTCAGGCATGATCACACCTGTAGATGCAATGCCTGATTGGTTTCACTTAGTTGTCTATTTAGATCCTCTTTATTATGGATTAACTATACTGTGGCGAATTTATCTTGAAGGAATGTCCTTATCTGAGATCTGGGTTTATATACTTCCTCTTATTATTTCTGGCTTTTTTACTATGAGCTTGTGTGTCTATTTATTTAGACGAAAGTTAGAGTAGTAAATATAGTTAGATCTTGTTTGATAATTTTGTCGTAATTTTGCTCAAACTTAGTTTTAAGTTTTATGTTAAAATTTTAGCATTAAAAATATGAATGTATTTGCTTTGAGTATCTATAAAATAGTCTTTTTCTTTAATTAGGCAAATTCATTACATATGGATAAAAAAATAGCACTAAATTTTTTATCTTAAAAAAGCAAGTTTGTTTTAAGTAAGAACTTAAAGAAGTGTTTTCAAGCTAGTTTGCTTATCATGTAAGAAGGCTCTATTTCTTAAAATACAGGCTTAAAATTGATTCTGAACTAAATATCATAATTTAATTATTTAAGGTTAAATGCAGAGTCAGTTGGCAAAAAAATTTTTATTTGAGATATACAAGAGTAATCTGCATTTACTCTAGGGTCATATCAAATGAGAGCATTTATAATTCTTTTTACTTTTTTTTCAGCTTTTTTTGTGTCTAGTGCATTTCCTAATGAAATTGACGACAATGTGAATTTATGTATGAACGGGGATTCAAAATCATGTCTTTTAGCCACTGATTACCTTTTAGATAAAATAAATATAGGGGAGGTGTCTAATAATGAAGAGCAAATTTTAAATTTATTGTTTAAAAGTTGTAAATTAGGGGAAGCCTGTAGCTGTGAAAGGGTGGCTAATTTATATTACTCTGGTGAATTTGTAAATATTGATTTGAAAAAAGTTTTAGAAGCTGAGGAATTGGGATGTAAGCTAAACAATACCCAAAGCTGTGTAAATATTGCAGAGGAATATAGTAAGGGCATAAATCGAAAAAAAGATCACCTTAAAGCTTATAAATACTATACAAAATCATGTGATTTAAATCATGGAGAATCTTGTAATATTGCCGCTATATATAACAATACTTTGACAGGTTTTAAGGATTTTCCAAAAGGGTTTTCTAATCATAAGCTTGCGGCAAAATTTTATCGACGAGGATGTAAGCTAAAATCTGCTTATTCTTGTCGAAATCTTGCTGTATCTTACCTTTTAGGTTATGGTGTAAAAGTAAGCAGGGAAAGTGCTATTGCCAATTACAAGTTAGCTATTAAATATGGTTATACGAGCGGTGTGGATAAAAAAGTTCAATTACAAGACTTGGGATTTACAATAAATTTAGATGATTAAAATATTATCTTTTTGATTTTAAGTATGAGATGTAAAAAATGCTGATGATACAGTCTTGATAATTCAGCCTATTAGGGTTTTTGAAGATTAAGGAATGAGATGTTTTACAGCAGATACTGGATTGTTGTCATAATGAATGAGTATTATAAATGCACTAGATAAATATATTCATTGGTATGCAAAAAAAGATAAAAGTTACACTTGGTGGATTAAGTCCAATTGATTACAGAAAAAGTATTGGAGCGTTATAAATAAATCCAGCTTTATATCCTCACGTACTTTACGGCATTTTCATTATGTCATTATAAAAAATATTGATTTTGTAAAAAAAATGTAGAGATAAATATTTATTATCATTTCTCTTATAGTCTTCATAAAATTTCCTCTAAGCTTTAAAAGCCCGATAAAATCAGCTACTTTATGGAAAAATACAGGGTTCAATCGTATAATATCAAGTTTGCTTTAACGCGTAAAAAATTTAATGAGTAATTTATCATGCAAAGACAAACTTGGACTAGTAGACTTACCTATATCCTAACTGTAGCTGGTGCTACCATTGGCTTTGGTGCTACTTGGCGCTTTCCTTATTTAGTAGGTCAAAACGGTGGTGGAGCCTACGTTTTAGTCTTTATTCTGGTTATGTTTGCTGTTGGAATTCCGATTATTTTAGTTGAGAATGTAATTGGCAGACGTGCAATGAGTAATAGCGTTGACGCCTTTGGCAATAAGGCTGATGGTGGTAGGTTATGGAAGCTTGTTGGATACATGGGGCTTCTAGGTTCGTTTGGAATTCTTGCTTACTATATGGTAATTGGTGGTTGGGTAATTTCATATGTAGCCAATATATTATTAGGTAATTTCGATCTCAGTGAGCCTATTACCAAATCTGTTACTGAGGAGTTTTATCACAAGGAAATAGAGCAAGGTGATATCAGTATAGCTATCTACACCCTTTTGTTTGTTTTAGTTAATTATATTATTTTGCGAAAAGGAATTATTGCTGGTATTGAGCGCGCAGTAAAATATTTGATGCCTTTATTATTTATTTGTTTATGTGTAATGGTTGTAAAAAACCTAACTTTAGATGGGGCGTCTGAGGGAGTAAAGTTTTACCTTATGCCCGACTTTAGCAAGATTACAGCAAAACTTCTCTTAGATGTTTTAGGTCAGGTTTTCTTTGCTTTGTCATTAGGATTTGGAGTTATGATTACATTATCATCTCATCTAAGCAAGGAAGAGAATCTTTTTAAGACAGCAACTATAACAGGTATCATTAACACTCTAATTGCCGTTTTAGCCGGTTTTATGATTTTCCCTTCTTTATTTAGTGCAGGATTATCTCCCGATTCAGGTCCATCTTTAGTGTTTAAGACATTGCCTATTGCTTTCTCAGAAATGGGATTTGGTAATTTCTTTGCTATTGTTTTCTTTAGCCTTTTGGTTATTGCTGCCTTAACAACTTCGTTAACAATTTATCAAGTTATAATTTCTGTTCTTTATGAGAAGTTCCATTTAAAGCTCAAGGCTTCAATATTTATTACTTTGTCTATAGTTTTTATCTTAGGTAATATTCCGTGTATTTTGAGTTCTGGGCTTTTATCTAACGTAACTGTTATGGGCAAGAGTATATTTGACGCTTTTGACTTTTTCTCTGGCAATATTTGTTTTGTATTAACTGCATTAGGATGCTGTTTGTATGCAGGTTATGTTTTAAAAGATAAAGCATGTTTAGAGCTAGCTAATGGTGATGAAAAACGTAAGAATATTAAATTGGTTAAAATTTGGTATACCTACGTAAGATATATTGCGCCAATTGTAATTTTTGCGATTTTTATCTATGGAATAATTTAATTTTGCAAAAGCTGTGTTTTAAGACACAGCTTTTTGTATAAATAAATTAAATTTTTCCCATAAAGTGCTCCATTTTACTGATCTATAATGGAGCTTTTATGGAAAAG
>CALFLJ010000209.1 GCA_937880335.1 uncultured Succinatimonas sp. | reverse complement strand
GCTTAAAATTCATATTTATCTCCAAAAACTCCAAATTATGTTCATATATATAGACATCTGTTTACTCAAAAAATGAGTAAATCAACGTTTATAAGGATATTCATACATGAATTACAATCAAATAATTCATTTCTATTTTGTAACTTTGATCAAAAAAAATTGCGTTAACTCATCTGATCATTATTCTAGTTGATCACAAATTATCATCTAGGTAGTCAAATACAGATGAAATAACAAACCCTCTAATTAAATCTTATAAAATCAAGTTTTATACTTGATAATAAAAGACAATCCTAATATCTAAAATAGGGTATTTTTTGATATTAGATAAATATATATTGATAATTTTGATCAGATCACTTTTAACTAAAATCAAAGAAAATAAACAGAAAAATTGAGCAAAATTTATAATCCACTATTTCAAAATTTTGCATATTTTTTACTAAAACGTTTGATTAGAACTTTTAAAAAGTATATTTAACTTTTAATTGAGATTTACAATCTTAATAAATGCAAGGAGTTTATATATATTCTTCTTAAATATATCTTTAGAGGATTTTATTTTCTAATTAAATATTTTTTATTTGGTACTTAAGTACAAATAATAATGACTTTGTATAAAATAGAATTTTATACAAAATATAATATTAATTGCTTTATTATGTTATTTTTTTGCTATCACATTAAATTTTAACTACGCATAATCTGCATAAATGTTTGCTTAAAATAAAAAAATTCAGCGATTAATTTATTCCGAGCTTATTATTTACAGATGATCATTTCTCAAGAAAAAATATCAGTTACTGACATTTAGTGAAATTAAAACAATTAGAAATTTATGAAGATTTATAAAAAGGTTTTATTTAAATTGAGAAATGATAAAGCTCATAAAAAATTTCATGAGCTTTATTCAATATTAATGGTTGGAGTTTAGCTTTTGTTTGTAAGCTAACATTTCTTTGCGGCTTTTACTTACTGATACTAAATATACTCCGCAAAAGATGAGAAGAATAGCTATAACTTTGGTGACAGTAATACTGTCAAGTCCCCACAAAATCGCAAGTATACATGCCACTGTGGGCTGAACATAATTATACATTCCAGTTACGGTAGGACGTAATTGCTTAAGCCCAAAAACAACTAATAAATAACAGACAAAAGTGCCTAGTAGAGAGATATACGAGATTTTTAGCCAGTCATTTAAGCCTAATTGTTCCCACTGCATCATCATAATTTGAGGCAGAGTTATCGGAATCATAATTAAAAATGAATACGTGAACATCCACTTCATAATAGTGACAAGTGAATACTTTGAGGTAAAGTTCTTGTACAAAACCATATAAAGTGCATAACTTACCTGTGCAGTAATGGCAAGCAAATCGCCTAATATGCTTTTTAGATCTCCTCCTGAAAAACCTGTCGCCTTAGAATTTGATGATCCTATAATCAGAATTACTGCACCAATAGCGCCTAATAAAAGTCCGGTTATTTTCTTCGCTGTTACAGGCTCTTTTAAGATAAAAGCCGCTAAAATCATTGCCCACATTGGCATTGAGGTTGTCATAATTGACGCATTAGCAGGTGAAGTTAGATCTACTGCACTTATAAAACAACCTTGATTAAAGACAATACCTAATAAACCAGCTCCAAATAGTCTTAAAAGATCTCCATGGGGAACATGCTCTTTTGGCAGACAAAAAGATAAGATCCAAAAACAAAACATGGCACCTATAATTCTAAGATCAGTTAGTACTAAAGGAGATACAAGTCCACCTATCATTAAGGTTTTTGCAATTGGGGACATGCCACCCCATATAGAATTGGCCACAAGCATTGCTAAGTGGCCTTTTAGTTCAAGTTTTGTCATAAAATTTCCAAGACTAGCTTTCTAGATTATTTTCACCTACAGCAGGATCTAAAAAGCTCTTTTTTATCCAGATAAATGCAAGAAGATTACAAAAAAATCTGCTAGTTTCCCAAATATGATTACGTTTGGATTTGCCAAAACGTCTTTTCTGAAAACGGACCTCTACTGTACGAACCCTATGACCGGTAAGCTGAACTAAAGCCGGCATCAAATTTCCCATACCGTCATACCAAGGCAATGATTGTAATAGCCTAGTTTTTCCAAGTTTTAGAGGGCAGGTTACATCGAGTATATAGTCTCTTGTAACAAAATTTCTTAACTTGTAACCTAAAAATTTTTTTGTTCTATATAAAAAACTTTCATGTTTAAAGTCTCGGACGCCTAGAACTATTCCCGAATCAAAACGTCTTCCCAGAAGTTTTTCAAAATCGGATGGGAATGTTTGAAGATCTGCATCCATATATCCTGTATAAGGAGATTGTATGAGTTTTAGTGCGGCCTTTATAGCACCAACTACACCATTACGACGTTCCAAACTAATGTAAAAAACATCGCGTTCACGCATGCAAAAATCACGAATTAAACTCAATGAATGATCAGTTGATGCATCATTTACAAAAAGAACACATGTTTTAACAGTGGCTTTGCTCAAGTAATCAAGCAAGGCGTCTGATAAAGCGGTAAAACTATCCTGCTCGTTATAGACTGGAATGATTATGGTCAAGTCATAATTTACAGTAGGATTCATTGAAATTTGACGCAAAAATCCATTAAAAGAGATCTAAGCGTCGCCCTCCTTTATCTTAAAATCTGTTGAAAACATTATCTTAAAAGAGATAATAAAAAAATACGCTTTTTTATTAGTCTTAAAAAATTGTAGATATAAAACCAAATCAAGTAATACTCATATTCGTGAAATTTAAATATTACTCTTTCAAGCAGGGCTTATTGACTTGTCTATCAGGTGCTATAATCAGTATACACTGTGCCGTCTTGGTTTTAAATCAGCGCTAATTTTAGCGCATATTAGACAATTTTGTGAGATATATAAAAAAAATGTCTGTTTATATTATCAAAATAGTGCAGTATTAAATAGCTAAATAATATTTAGCATATTTTTCATCATGTTAATTATTGATATGAAGTTTTAAGGAAATAAAAATGGCTGAGGAAACTATTTTTACAAAGATCATAAATGGCACCATTCCATCTAAGATCCTCTACCACGACGATCTTGTCACTGCTTTTGCTGATATTGCACCTAAAGCAGAACATCACATTTTAATTGTAACAAATAAACCTATTCCCTCAGTTGCAGAAGTTGAAAGTTGTGATGAGGCTATGTTAGGCCGTTTATTTACAGTCGCAAGAAAGATTGCAACAGATCTTGGTGTAAATGAAAGTGGCTATCGTCTTATTGTAAATGTTGGTAAGGACGGTGGTCAGGAGGTTCCTCATATCCATATGCATCTCCTAGCAGGTGGTGTTTTAGGTGGTTTAGGTTTCCCAGATAAAAAATAAGGATTTTTTATGAAACTCAAGGCCTTAGTTTTAAGCTCAGCATTATCATTATTACTTTCAGGTTGTACAGCCATGCTTTTTGACAGTTCAGTTGGCTCTGAAGGAGAGCATGTAATTATCACTGATGGAAAGCTAAACTCAACTCCTGTTACAAATACTCGAAAAAGTAGAGTACATAAAAAGACAGAGATAAGAGAACAAGGTTTTAAGACTACTGAAACTAAAAGCAAAAGTGGAACTTTATTACCTGTAGGCGCAAATAATAACGATAAAAATAACTTGGGCCTTGGTGTTGTAAAACCATATGTACCTGACGATTCTGATAACGTAAAAACTTTCAGCAATCTTGGTGCAAACAAAGATTCAAATAAATTTTCAGAATTAAATCAAAATCAGCAAGAACAAAACACTAAGCCTTTATCCTTAAGCCCTGCAGGTACCCCCGTAACTGTGGAGACAGAAGTTGAAACTATCGAGGCTCAAAACTATGAGCAAAATATTGATGATGCTTACAAACTTCCAACTTATGCCAGCTCAAGTCTTTTAAATTCAAATTGCGATTTTGATAAAAATAATGCGTACACTATAGCTCGTAATTTAAGTCTAAGTCTTGCAAAAAGACTTCTAAATGAACAAGGTGCTATGTATGTAGCCCCAACTGTTATATCTGATGAATATAGCGATTGCTTAAATGATCTTTCCTCTATCGTAGCTCAAGGTATGGCTGCAAACGGAAATTTTGAGATTAGCACAGTAAATGTTGGTGCAGGTCAAAATGCAGGATCATCGACCCTTATTCCTGCATTAGTCAGAGCCTGCCGCTCAAATCAAATTCCTTATCTTAACGTAACTGTAGTTAGGAAAACAGCATCAAAGCCTAGCCTGTCAATGCGTGTAATTAGAGTAAAAGACGGTATTACCTTAGCTCAACAGACTCAATCATTAAAATAAATAAAATAAAGTGATTTCCCTTAACGATTTAACATTAATGCGGGGGACAAAAGTTCTTATGGAACACGCCTCCGCTACTATTTATCCTGGACAAAAAGTTGGTGTCATAGGTCGCAATGGCTGTGGCAAATCCTCCCTATTTGCTGCAATTACAGGGGAACTATCTCCAGAATTAGGCTCGATTTCTGTTCCCAAAAACCTGCGTATATCTAAAGTTTCTCAGCAAACTCCTGCGCTTGATCAAAGTGCTCTTGATTATGTTATCGATGGTGACAAGGAGTTAAGAGAACTTCAAAGGCAAAAGGAAATAGCTTATACAAAAGGTGATGGCAATGCTATTGCCCTTATTGAAGATAAATTAGGCGATGCAGGAGCTTGGACAATTAAGTCAAGAACAGAAGAGCTTTTACACGGTTTAGGATTTGCTGACAGTGAAATGCTAAAAAGTGTCAAAGAATTCTCTGGTGGATGGCGTATGCGTCTAAACCTTGCGCAAGCTCTTATTTGTAAATCAGATTTGCTTCTTCTTGATGAGCCTACAAACCACTTAGATCTTGATACTATTATCTTTTTAGAAAATTACCTTAAATCATACTCAGGCACTATATTGTGTATTTCCCACGATCGTGATTTTCTTGATAGCTTTGTAAATCACATACTGCACTTTGAACAAGGCAAGGTGGTAATGTACACGGGAGCCTATCAGGATTACGAACGTTTAAGAGCCGAAAGAATAAGAAATGAAAAGGCTAATCGCAAACGAGAAGAGGCTACTTTAGCCCATATGCAGGCCTTCGTGGATAAATTCCGCTATAAGGCATCAAAAGCAAAACAAGCTCAAAGTATGATTAAGGCGATGGACAGGATGAAGCTTACTGCAGTTACGCAAGAAGAATCCCCCTATCACATTCGCTTCTATGAACCTGAGCGTACAGTTGATGTAATTGCAGATCTAAAAGAACTTGATTGCGGATATGAAGAAAACACAATCCTACATGAGATAAAACTGGGCATTTATGCCGGAGACAGAATTGGTCTTTTAGGAAGAAATGGTCAGGGTAAATCAACCTTAATTAAAACCCTCTGTGGCGTAATACCTCCTCTAAAAGGATCTGTAAATTTAGGCAAAGGAATAAAAATTGGTTACTTTGCGCAGCACGAGCTAGAATCCTTAAGAGCAGATCTTTCAGCTCTTGAACACTTACAGCTTTTAGACAAAGATGCTAAGGAAAAGGATTTAAGATCATTTTTAGGTTCCTATGCGTTCTCAGGTGATAAAGCTACTGCAAAAGTCAGTACCATGTCAGGAGGTGAACAAGCCCGCTTAGCCTTAGCTATTGTGGCCTATCAAAAACCAAACCTTTTGCTTTTAGACGAACCTACCAACCATCTTGATTTGGATATGAGAGAAGCCCTATCAATTGGTCTTCAAGCCTATAATGGAGCTTTAATCTTAGTCTCTCATGACCGCTATCTTCTTGAGGCTATCGCAGATAAACTATGGCTTATTGATAACGGAAAAGTCAGCGAGTTTACAGGTGATCTTAATGATTATCAACAATTCTTAAACGATCAAAACAAAGCTTATAGAGAGAAACTTAGAAACGCTCAAGCCACAAGTAGCAATTTAGCGAAAGAACAAAATTATAAAAGTAAAGAAAGAAAAAAACTTGATGCGGCTTTCAGAGCCTCTTTAAGACCTTTAAAGGTTGAAATAGAAAAGCTCGAAAAAAGTATGTCTTCGTTCAAAAAACGTTTAGATGAAATTGACGAAATACTCTCAGATAGCTCTTTATATGAAAAAGACAGTAAAAAAGTCGAAGAGCTTTTAAAGGAACGATCAAGTATATCTAATCAGAATGAAGAAACTGAAATTATGTGGCTTGAGAAGCAACAGGAGCTTGAAGATAAAACAAAAGAATATGAAGCCAGTTTAGCTTAATTTACTGTCCTCACTATATTTTCATTTAATTTGCAGATTATAGACTTATATGATCTGCAATTTTAAGTTCCTTGTTCTTCGTTTTAAGTAAAATTTCCGGTTCTTCATAGAATCTGTGGATAGCTCTAATGAAATTGGTATTATATTC
>CALFLJ010000208.1 GCA_937880335.1 uncultured Succinatimonas sp. | reverse complement strand
TAAAAGAATCCCTGGTGAATTTTGTTATATTCTTTCCAGGGATTCCACAGATTTGTCGAAGAACAAAAAAAATCCCGTTATGATTTTGATTATCGATAGCGGGATCCTGTTTAGTTTTAAGTTTTAAATTATTCAAATCAGTTAATTTAAAACTATTTAACAAATTTATTTTTTACCTGTAGTTAGGATTAAATAAATCTATTAGACCTTAACCTTTACTACAACCTTAACAACAGGCATTTCCTTACCGTTGTAAGCTGCGCGTGGTTGATGAGCCTCCTCAGGTGGAACAACAACGAAATCGCCAGCCTTAAGATTTACAGGAGTGTAGAATGCTGGGGTCTTGTAGAAATAGCAATCGCTAGCAGGAACAGACTCTACAAGCTCACAATCCTCACGTAATGCAACACCAAAAGACTCCTCACCTTCAGCTAAATACTGAATATCGAAATAGTCATTGTGGCACTCAAAACGAGCCTTCTCAAATGGAACTGTGGTGTAACGCTGAACTAATGCAAAAACGCCATCACAAATTTCATAACGACCGTCTTCCATCTTAGTTACGTCGTTATTTGCAAGCCACTCATAGGCTTTTTTAAATTTAGGCTCAAGATAGTCGTACTTGGTTGCAAGCTTTAAAGAACTAGCTAACATTATGTAATTCTCCTAAAAATTATGGTGTTGTCATAATAGACTATAGATGTTATCTCTTCAAAGTTTTGATTATAAATCCGTGGGCTAGCTAGCAAAATCAGTTAGTTATTTATAAAAAATAACTAAAACTCGTATTTGCTTAGTTCAACTCCGTCAAGATTGAAAAGCTTTACTGAATTTTCGTCTATTAAAGCGAATCCTTTTTGTGTACCACCTTTTGGTAAGGTAGTTGAGCCTGGATTTATATTCACAATTCCTGACTGCTTTTTAAATATTCCAGATATATGGGTATGTCCCTGAATAACAATGTCATCCTTTGTTAATCCCAATTTTTCCAATTCCTCTGCACTATCATGTTTATGCAGGTGTCCATGCGTTAAAAAAATTCTTTGTATGCCGTGAGATCTTGGTACTAGTATCCAACCATATGGTGCATTACATGGGAATGAAAACACCATTGAATCAACCTCACTGTCACAATTACCACGAATAGAAATAATGTGATTTTTATGAATATCTAAAAGAGATGCTACTGTATTTGGAGAATAAGAACTAGGCACTTTATTACGCGGTCCGTGGTTTAAAAGATCTCCTAAAAGGATGATAAAATCACAGGAAAATTTGTCGTAGAAAGTTAAAGCTCTTTCAAGCTCACAAGAGCCCCCATGAATATCTGAAAGTACAAGATAGCGCATCGTAAAATCCTAATTAGTGAGTTAAATTTCATATCCAATCTTTTAT
>CALFLJ010000207.1 GCA_937880335.1 uncultured Succinatimonas sp. | reverse complement strand
AATATTTAGATATAGATCACCCTAGTTAAAAACTAGGGTGCCAAAAGTTTGGGTTTGAGAGTCTTTTAGATGTTGTACTATCTTCTTTTCTAGCTTTAGGTGGAGGCTGTAAAGGTCTTGCCCCTTTAGCCTCAAGCTTAGTTGACATAAGGTCTCTGTCTACCTTTGCTGCAACTTCTATAAGTTGATCTTTGGCTATATATGACCAATCCTTATCATCATCAAGCTCAACTATGATGCTTTCATTAAAGTCATCTGTAAGCTCGTATTTTTCATCGCCTAAATAACGAGTAAGTCTTCCTTTTACAATCACAAGCTGACCATCCTCGCTATCAGTTAAAATTTGACTTACGCTCTTTGTAAGATCATTCTCAAAGCCACGCGGGGTGTTACCAAAAAAATCTCTGTGATGAGGCGGAAATCCTCTTACCATACCGTGGCCTTGGGCAAAGATACTTGGGGATAAGGCTAAAGCCAAAAAGAGAATAGAAACAGCTTTAACAATTCTCCTCATAAATCCTCCTTAATATCTTCGTTTTATGAGTTTATTTTAATACCTGAAACTTAGCTAAAAATTAGATAATAGAATGTTATAAGTAAATTATGTTTTTCATAATGTTTAAATAAATAAAAAATTTTTACCTAAATTTAAAATCATCCTTGACAATTCTTTAAAGATCTTTATAATGCTCTCCGTTGTTTGAAACAACATTATTCTTAAGCTTAGGGGTATAGCCAAGCGGTAAGGCAGCGGGTTTTGATCCCGCCATTGCCCTGGTTCGAATCCAGGTACCCCTGCCACTTAGGAATAGAATTGGGGCATCGCCAAGTGGTACGGCAACGGATTCTGATTCCGTCATTACCTAGGTTCGAATCCTAGTGCCCCAGCCACTGTTTTCATTCAACTTAATGGCTATGTAGCTCAGTTGGTTAGAGCGCGGCACTCATAATGCTGAGGTCATTGGTTCAATTCCAATCATAGCTACCACTATCTTCAAGTTCATCACATCTGATTTTTCTCTTGCAGATTGAATTTGTCTTTTAAAAGTGCACGATATAAATAAGCTGACAGAGTATTATTTCTGTGTAAAATATGATGCACTAAATATTCCTTATTTTCCAAACAGATTTAACTTTATTTCTTATTCCTTCGGAGGCTATTGTGATCCCGAGTATTAGTCTTTCTGACTTAATCGATCATCGTTATCAGAGTTATTTAGATGCTTTAAAAGGCTCAGGGTTTAAAGGTGATTTAGACGGCTCACATAGCTCACGACTACTTTGTGCAACAGATAATTCCGTCTATCAATGTATGCCTCAAGCTGTTATCTTTCCTAAAGATGAGAAGGATATTTCTATTGCTTTAAAGACTTTGCATCGTCCAGGTTTTGAAGGATTGATTATTACCCCTCGTGGTGGCGGTACCGGAACTAATGGACAGTCTTTAAATCGTGGAATTGTAATTGATACATCACGTTATATGAAAGAAATGCGTGACTTTGATGAGGAAAACTGCAGTATATATGTACAAAGTGGTTGTATTAAAGATGAAATAAATGATTTCTTAAAGCCTTACGGATTATTTTTCTCGCCTGAATTGTCTACATCCTCAAGAGCAACTATAGGCGGTATGATTTCAAATGATGCTGCAGGACAGGGATCTTTAAAATATGGACGAACTTCATCTCATATTAAAAGTGTGGATGTTGTTTTAGTTGACGGGACCATAGCTACTTTAAAACCTGTATGTGGTGATGAATTACAGGAATGTTTAAAATTACCTGGACTTTTAGGTGATATTTATCGTCGAGCCTATCACATTTTAAAGGAGAATAAAGCTAAGGTTTTAAGGCAGTTTCCTAAATTAAATCGTTTTATGACAGGATATGATTTAAATCATGCTTATGACGATAAAACAGATACCTTAAATTTAGCCCGCCTAATTTGTGGTGCTGAGGGCACTTTAGCTGTAGTAGCAGGAGCTACTTTAGATTTAACTAAAGTTCCAACCTTCCGTGAGCTTATGGTAGTTAAGTATGAAAACTTTGATGCAGCCTTAAGGCATGCTGTCAAACTTGTTGATGCGGGAGTTTTGTCCTGTGAGACTGTTGACTCGAAAGTTTTAAATCTAGCAAAGCAGGATTCAATTTGGGATAGTGTAAAAGATTATATAAAAGAGGTTGAAAATCACGAGATCCTAGGTCTTAACATTGTTGAATTTGCAGGGTATGACGAAAGTGTAGAACATGAGCGTTTAGAAAAACTCTACAAATTAACTCAAAGAAGTGCAAAGACTGTAAAGGATGGAATTTTAGGTGCGCAGATTGTTTCAACAACTCAAGGTATTGCCTCAGTTTACGGCATGAGAAAAAAGGCGGTAGGCCTTTTAGGCGCAGCTGCCGGAAGACGAAAGCTTGTTGCATTTACCGAGGATACAGTAGTACCGCCACGTAATTTAGCTGATTATATTCAGGAATTTCGTGCTCTTTTAGATAGTATGGATGTTCCTTATGGTATGTTTGGTCATGTTGATACAGGACTTATGCACGTAAGACCTGCATTAGATCTTACAACAACCGAAGATAGGGAAAAGCTTGTTCAAATTTCCAATGCTGTTGTTGATTTGGTTTCAAAATATAAAGGCCAGATGTGGGGTGAGCACGGGCGTGGTTATCGTTCCTGTTTTGGTGAGAAATTTTTTGGAAAACTCTATCCTGTAGCTCGTAAAATAAAGGAAATATTTGATAAGGACAATCGTTTAAATCCTGGAAAAATCTGCATTCCTTTTAGTAATGATTACGATAGTTTAGTGGCTATTGATGGACCTATGCGAGGTGATTTAGATAGGACTTTGCCTCAGGGAGTACGTGAAAATTTTAAAGGCGCATTGAGTTGCAACGGTAATGGTCAGTGCTTTAGTTACAAAAAATCTGATCTGATGTGTCCAAGTTATCGTTATACAAGGGATCATGTTCGCTCCCCTAAAGGCTATAGTGAATTAGCTCGAGAGTGGTTACGACTTTTAAATGATGCAGGTCATAATCCTAATGTTGAGGAGATGCAACTTCTAACTCATATTCCAAATCCTGTTAATTTCATGTGTCGTGTATATAACACCTTGTTTAAAAAAGATGGCGATTACAGTTTAGAGTATTTAGAAAAAGTAAAAACATGTTTGTCATGCAAATCATGCAAGAGTATTTGCCCAGCCCATGTAAATGCAGCTGACTTAAATTCTCGCTTTTTCTCGCTTTATTATGGTCGTTATTTACGCCCTTCCATGGATTTAGCTGTTTTAAATGCTGAGCGTTTAATTCCTTTATGTGCCAAATTTCCTAAATATGCCAATATGCTTATTGAAAATAAGCTAAGTCGTTATCTTACAGAAAAGCTTTTAGGAATGACTGACTTACCATCTTTATCAGAGCAAACTTTAAAAGATCTCTGTCAAAAGAATGGTTTTAAACTTTTATCAACAAATGGTGTTTTAAAGGAAGAGCCCGATGTAGTAATTGTTACCGATCCTTTTACTGCATCCTATGAGACGCAAGGGCTTTTAATGATGGCTCGTGTAATGCGTGCTTTAGGTTATAAGGTAGCCTTGCTACGACCTTATGTAAACGGCAAGTTGATGGTTATAAGAGGTGATAGGCGCTCTTTTGTACGCTATGCATCAAAACAGGCTGCCCGTTTAGAGCGTATTGCAAAAGCAAGAATTGAGCTGGTAGGTTTTGATCCTGCATTAACTATTTGCTACCGTGACGAGTATACACAGTTACTTGGTAATATGCGCGGACAGTTTAATGTTTTATTGCCTGAGGAGTGGTTCAGGGAAAAGGCTCGCAGTGCAACATTTGTAGAAAAGCTCTCATCTTTAAAAGAAAAACTTACAAAAGTTATTGCTAAAAATCAGGATCTGCAGGAACCTTATTATTTGTTTACTCACTGTACAGAGAGAGCATTGGTAGGCAATTCTGTACAGATGTGGCAAGAGGCTCTAGCTTTATTTGGTTTAACTGTGATCCCAGTTCCTGTGGCTTGTTGCGGAATGGCAGGTTTGCATGGTCATATGGTACAAAATCAGGATGAGAGCTATGCAGTTTACAAGCAAAACTGGGCACCTGAAATAAAAGCTCGCAATTTCGAGCATTGTCTTATTACTGGATTTTCTTGCCGTTCACAGGTAAAGCGTATGGAAGGGAAAAACCCTGTTCACCCTATGATGGTTTTAGATAAGCTTTTAGCTCTGGTTTCAGATTAAGGTATGAAATTTAAAGATATATTCTTTTATGTGGTAGGAACTTTTATCATGATGATAATTCCTCCTGCAACAATTATTACTTTAGGTTTTCTTTATCCTGAAAACTTTATGCCTCCTATAACATTTACGCCCATTTTTGGGGCTTTTACGTCAGCTGTAGGAATCTTCTTTACAGTTTGGTCTAATATCGAGTTATGGAAGAAAGGTAAAGGAGGACCTGCTGTAATAGGAAAAATTAAACTAATGCAAGAAACCAAGCATTTGGTAACCACAGGTCCATATGCTTTATGTCGCAATCCTATGCATTTAGGTTTAATTTTATTTTATTTAGGTCTTTGTTGCGCCGTAAATTCGTTATATAGTTTAATTATCCCTCTATTATTTGGGATATTTGCTTATTGTTTTGCAATATTTTTAGATGAACCACGCTTAAAGCGTGATTTTGGTGATGAGTATGCAGTTTGGTCTGAGAGGGTACCTCGTTTTTGGCCAAAACCGCGTAAATCATAGCCTGATATTTAATCTGGAGTTTTGGATATGACCATGATGTCGGGCGCACAAATGTTAGTGCGCACCTTAGAAGATTTGGGAGTAGACACATTATTCGGTTATCCCGGTGGAGCGGTGCTGGATATTTATGATGCTCTGCTAGACTCAAAAAAGATTCATCACGTTTTAGGCCGTCATGAGCAGGGGGTTGCTCATGCAGCAGACGGTTACGCTCGTTCTACAGGAAAAACTGGTGTTTGTTTGGTTACATCAGGACCTGGAGCTACAAATACAGTAACTGCAATTGCCACAGCCTATATGGATTCCATCCCTATGGTTGTAATCACAGGACAGGTCGCATCTCCTTTAATTGGTTCTGATGCTTTCCAGGAGGTAGATACTGTCGGAATTACACGTCCTATAGTAAAACATTCCTTCTTATGCCAAAAAGCCTTGGACATTCCAAAATACCTACGTCAGGCTTTTTATTTAGCATCAACAGGACGTCCAGGTCCTGTAGTTGTTGATGTGCCTAAAGATTGTGTACGTCCATCTATGCGTTTTGAATATCCTGAGATGACAGAGGATGTTAAGATGCGTTCATATCGTCCAACTCGTCAAGGTCACAGAGGTCAGGTTAAGAGAGCTGCTAAACTTTTACTTGAGGCAAAGCGTCCTGTTATTATGGTTGGTGGCGGTGCTGTAATTGCCAATGCGCAAGATGAGATACGAAAGCTTGCGGATGATTTTAACCTCCCTGTAACCTCAACCTTGATGGGCTTAGGTGTTTTCCCATCTAATTCACCTCGCTTTTTAGGTATGCTCGGTATGCACGGTACCTATGAGGCTAATGAGGCGATGGATAAGTCTGATTTCGTTTTGGCAATCGGCGTTCGATTTGATGATAGAGTTACTAATAATATTAAAAAATTCTGTCCTGCCGCCACTATTGTTCACATTGATATTGATCCGGCCTCAATCTCTAAAACCATAACTGCAACAGTTCCTATTGTTGGTGATGCTAAGATTGTTTTAAATCAGTTTAATGAGGCCTTTTTGGAGTTAGCCCAGAGACCTGATGAAACTGCTATTTTATCTTGGTGGAAGACTATTGAGCAATGGCGTCATCTTGATTGTTTAAAATATCGTACTGACGATAAGCTAATTCGCCCTCAGCAAGTTATTGAGACCATAAATGAGATTACACAAGGAAATGCTATTGTTGCAACCGACGTAGGTCAGCATCAGATGTTTACAGCCTTGTACTATAAGTTCCTAAAACCACGCCGTCTTTTGACATCAGGAGGTTTAGGTACTATGGGTTACGGTTTCCCTGCAGCCTTAGGTGCCAAGGTTGGATGCCCTCAAGAGGATGTTGTTTTAATTACCGGTGATGGAAGTTTCCAGATGAATATTCAAGAGCTTTCAACTTGCCTTGAGTTCAATATTCCTCTTAAGATTTTTATCTTGGATAATCATACATTAGGCATGGTAAGACAGTGGCAGAGAATGTTCTATAAAGGACATATTAGTTCTACCAATTTAAACTATAATCCTAATTTCGTTGCATTAGCTAAAGCTTATGGACATGAGGGTTTCTATGTTGAAAAGCCTTGTGATCTTAAGTCTACCGTGCAAAAAGCTTTAAGTATGAAAGATAAGCTTGTGATTGTTGATATTCTTTGTGATAACGACGCTCAAGTACTACCTATGCAGCAAGGTGGTGGCAGTATGGCTGATATGTTCTTAAACGAGGAATAAAACATGCGACAGATCATTTCTATCTTACTTGAAAACGAGATTGGAGCTTTATCTCGAGTCGTCGGTTTATTTTCACAGCGTGGTTATAATATCGAAACAATTACAGCAGCCCCAACAGAGGATAATACTTTATCCCGTATTACTATTCTAACTGAAGGGGATAATGTAGTGTGTGAACGTATTACCAAACAGTTACATAAGTTAGTCAACGTTATAAAGGTTGCAAGTTCCTGCATTGATGATGAGCGCGGTATTGTTGAACGAGAGATTTTATTCGTTAAGGTGCAAGCCCTAGGTCATAATATAAGAGAGGAATTAAAAACTCTTTGTGATATTTTTAAAGCAGAGATTGTAGATCTAACTCCCGAACTTTTTATTGTGCAGTATGTAAATACTTCATCTGAGGTAGATCGCTTTTTAAAGGCAATTTCCGAGGGAGCTGATGTAATTGAAACAGTTCGCTCAGGTGTTTGCGGAATTTTCCGTGGTGATCATTCTTTACATTCCTAAATAAAATAAAGGTAGGGGATGACCCCTACCTCTAGGTTTTTGTTCATGTCAGAATTACAACAACGTTTAGATAAACTTTTTTTAGAGAAGAAATTTTACGAAATAATTGATCTTCTAGAAAATCAAGATCTTGATTATGCGAGGACTTTATTTCTTGTGCGTACCTATTTAAACGCATCCTTAAAGACAAATGATCCTGTAAGCTTAACTACAAAAGCTCAAAATCTTTTGGATGCATTTGCCATTGAAGGCAAGGATGATCCTAATTGGCTTTATTTAAAAGGTGCAGCTTTATTTCAAGAAAACCTTATTCCTGATGCGCTTATGCGTTTGCAGAGAGCTATATCAAAAGTTACTATAGGCGATCCCTTATTCAATCAAGTTAAAGCTCTTATGGATAGTTGTCAGAGTATGATGATTGAAGCTGAGTTCAGGGGGCTTGATCTTAAGAATAAGGAAAAAGTTGGGAGACATATTGAAGAGAATTTTGGCAAGGGAAGTTTGCTTTGTACATTATTCTCAGTTGAGGTAATCCATATCCCTCCTACAGAAAAACATCCTTATAACCTTTTAGTTACCAAGGGGCTTAGTGCTAAGACTTTAAATGTGCCTCAAGGCTATGATGAAAAACTAAATAGTCATCTTGAGTTATGCATCGCCTTACCTGAGGATTATCGCTTTACCCAGGATAGAGAAGTTGACTGGCCTGTTTATTTACTGCTTGATATGATAAGACATGTCATCGGATCTTTAAATTTTATAGGTTTTGGTTACTATCTTCGTCAGGATCCATCAATTAGCAAAGCTACAGCCTACAATGGTGTAATGTTAACAGCTTTAGGAGAGTATCCAGGTGAAGCACAATCTATGATGTTAACAGATAACTCTTTAGTAAGGTTTTATCAGCTAATTCCACTTCAGCCTATGGAGACTCTTTACCGAGAGCACCACAGTGCAATGGATCTTTTGCTTTTGTTTAAGGAGCAAAGAATTCGTTTAACTCCGTTTATTGCAGCTCGTCCAGATGTTTGCTGCGGGCCTACATCTTTGAACGTCTAATTCTTAAATAAACGCTCATTTCTATTATTTTGATTAAGATAATTACGACTAATTATTTGACGTTATTATCTTAATCAATTCTTTTATTTAATTCAAACTTTCAAAAGTTATATAATTTCTATTTAGAAGTAGATCATAGTTTTGTTTAAAGCGTTACAAATCTTTAGCTTATTGTTGGCGTACAAACATATAATAAGACTAATGTTTTGTTTTATAACTATTTAGTTTTCAAAAGGCAATCAGGGGTGACAAGTGCAAGCTGCATGTATCAAGGATAAAACAAATCGCATAACTCTTATTGAAAACTCAGGTATTCAGTTTTTAGATTATGACATTACCGTTGATTGGAACGATGATGAAGATGTTGATGTAGTTAAATACAAAGTAGGTTACTTTAAAACCCGCAAAGGTAAAAGTATTTCAGATAAGCAATATATAAGACTTATCCCTCATCCTGATAAACATGAACTGTTTTTAAATCCTTTATTTGAAAACGATAAGGGCTCATCTCCTCAAGGAACTGATTCCATTGAATTAGAAAAATCTTTAAAACTATACAATGGAGCTTGGTTTCCTATACCTTATTACGCACAGGGAGCTGACGTAAACTACGGCTGTGATGCAGGTATTGTTAAAGGTCCATTAAACTGGGCCCGTGCTCGTATTGTCGAAATTCCCATAAATAACGATGGTGAGACAAATCCTCGTGAAAATAAGGTCCACTATCATGTTACTTTAGCCTTTGATACTAAGACTCAAGATAATGATAATACTTATTATTATGCTCCAAGCCATAAAGATGCCCAAAATTCACGCTATTTCTCTTTAGCATGGAAAAAGGACGCATCAGATTCTTTATTTGCAAATGATCATGGTAAATGCTTTGTTGCAAGTTTTGCCTCATCTATTTTCAACAGTATGGCTCCTTTGGTATTTTCTGATGAGTATGAAGGTAATACAGAGCAATTAAGTCAAGATAAGGACAATTGCGTTTATAAAAAGCATTATCTGAATGTTTTAGCCTTCTTAGGTGGCATGGTAAAGCCAAACACAATTCGTCTTATAGCCTCATCAGATAATGTTGATACACCTGTAAATGTAAGCTTGATTTTAGATATTGGAAACTCCCGCTGTTTTGGTGCTATTGTTGAGGATAATAGCGGAAGTCAGGGCAATGATGTGTTCTCAAGTGTTGAACCATTGCAAATTCGTGATTTCAATGCACCAGATCAAGTTTATAATGACGCTTTTGAAAGTTGCGTTGAGTTTCAATTAGCAAATTTTGATTTCTGGGATAATTCAAGTGAATCAGGTCGCTTAGATGCCTTTATCTGGCCGTCTTTAGCACGTGTTGGGCATGAGGCTACGCGATTGAGCTCTCATAGTAGCGGATCTGATGGACAGACTGGATTAAATTCTCCTAAACGTTATCTATCTCAGTTTATTTCAAATCCTGAGTTAGATGATTCTTGGATGTTCAACAAATATAGCTATCAAATTCCCTATACAGTAAATATTGATAAAAGAGGAAAGGCTAAAAAAACTTTATATTTTAACCACACAGATGTAGGAGCAATTGAGGCAAAAGCATCGTGGCTAAATCGCTTTCTTTCTGTTTCAGGGGATCCATTATTTTCAAGTATTACAAATAATAATCTTTTATTTAGATATTCAAAAAAGAGTCTTATGACTTTTACGCTTATGGAAATTTTCCTGCAGGCTATGGGGCAGATGAACTCTTTTTTACATCGTGACAATAACGCTCATAATCGTGATACCCCACGTAGACTGAAGAATATTGTTCTAACATTCCCACCTTCAATGCCAGAACCTGAACGTGAGATTTTTCGTTTATGCGCATATGAGGCGGTAGGCCTTATTTGGAAGTGCTTAGGTTATGATAAGACCCCTGCTACAGAGTTTAAGTTTATATCTAAGGTAAAAGAAATGAATCCCCCTCCTCCTGAAATAGTCTTAGATTGGGATGAGGTACAAGCAGCTCAGGTTGTTTATCTTTATAACGAAGTTATAAAGGGCTTTGAGGGTGATTGCAATCGCTTTATTCAGTTTTTGCGTAGACCTGATGCCGACGGTCGTATAGCAGAAAAAACAAAATTATCTAACCGTTATGGAGATTATGACTTAGATGTCTTACGTATTGCCTCAATTGATATTGGTGGTGGTACAACTGATTTGGTAATTTCCGATTATAGCTATCCTAAGGAGCTTGCAAGTCAGGCTGATGACATAAGAGTTAATGAAGTTTTACGAGAAGGGTTTAAGATAGCCGGAGATGATCTGCTTTTTGATATTATAAAATACTATATTCTAGAACCTTTAAAATCCCATCTTGATAAGGTTTTAAAAGAGCAGGGAAGTCCTTTGGGTGTTTCAAACATCTTATACCAAATTATAGGACGAGGTAATAAGGATAAATCAGTACATTTCCAAAAGATGCGTAAACAATTAGTTCATCAATTGTTTATGAAGGTAGGTTATAGAATTTTATCCCACCTTGAGGCTTTAAATAGTCTTCCTAAGGGAGATAGTAACGTAAATGTAAGTGGATCAATTAAGGATTTTATCTTAGGTAACGAGAAAGTTGATGTAAAAGAGGCTAATCTTCAAGCTAAAGATAAGCAAGCCTATAAATTACCTGATGAGGAAGTTTTAAAGCATATAAACTTGGAAATTTCTCGTTTTGATAAAGACTTTAATATTCTAGATTTCAATTTAAATATTGATCTATTTGATCTTAACCGAAAATTTGTTTTAGGTAGTGGTCAAAACTTAAGTAAACTTATTGATAAACTCTGCTCTATTGTAAATATTTACTGTGCAGATATCTTAATTTTAACAGGACGGCCAACCTCAATTCCTGGGGTAAGAACCAGAATTTTAGGTAATACTTCCTTATCCCCAGATAGAGTCATAAGCATGAAATCTTATCGTTGCGGTGACTGGTACCCTCTTACTCGCGATGGTGACTGTATTGGTGATCCTAAAACTACAGTTGTTGTAGGTGCTCTTTTAAGTCATTTAAAACGTGAAAGTGGCTCTAATTTAATCGACTTTAGATATAACCCAAATACAGATAGACTTCCAAGTACAATTCGCTATGTCGGAGCTCTAAATAGAGAGGATATGTTATCTTTAGATAATATATTCTATAAAGCTCGCTCTGAGGCTGAGGAAATGCAAAGAAATGGAGATGGTGAATATATAAGGAAAAAAGATATAGAAAAAATTAACTTAACTGAGGTTTGTGACAGTGATGGTTTTTCTTCTATTCTACCTATAAAACTTGGTTGTCGTCAGTTTGACAGTCCAACATATCCTGCAACTTTGCTTTATACAATCGAAGTTTATGAAAGTGTTGAAAAGTTACCTTTATATATAAAGGCTAAGAATTTGAAAGAACCTAGTAGTTTTGAGCCTGAGGATGTTGATACATTTATTCAGAGTTTATCTGATGGAGCATCTCAGGAGATTGTAGTAAAGGCTTATGAGGATTATAAGAACTTTATCATTGATTTAGATGATGATAACGATGTTAAACAATATAAACAAAAATTAATTAATGTTTTAAATGAGGTAAAGGCTGAGGAGCTGCGAAAGCAACAACAGGCTCAGGAACAAAGCAGGAAGGAAAAAGGCTTTTTTTCCAAGTGCCTTGGAGTGTTCTCAGGTACAAGTGAGACTGTGAAACTTAAAGAGGATTATGAACAGGAACTTTATATAAAATATGTTCAAGAGCCTTTAGATAGTTTTATAAAAGATAGGAAAATTGTTTTAAACCGTGAAAGAAAGAGTATTTTCCACAAGGCGTGCAATGAAGCTTTAGAGCAAAATTGCGCAAGTTTATATGAATTATATTCAGAAGATCTTAAAAAATTAAACGAGATTAAAGATAGTCGATCTCCTTTTACAATTAAGCTCAATTTAGGCATTGCTGAAAATGGTTCTGATCCGGTTATGCAGGCTTTAAAATTTGTATTAGATGAACTGCCTCCGGAGAAAAGACCATCGATTATTACCTTTAGTATCAAAGATGTAAAAAATCAGGGTAATAGTAAGTGGAAAAATTATGTCAATTTGAAACTTCAAACTATAAATTTAGGCGATGGTTATTGGATTGACTCAGGTCTTTTAGTTGATAAAAACTAAGAGGAGGTAAAAGTGGAAAAAACTTGTAAGTTAAATGAAGTTTCAATTGCTTGTAACAAAGCTATTACCTTAGTAAATCGTCTTGCCTTATCACAAGATGAAATTGCTTTAAATGCTAAATCTTATACAGTCAAATTAGCAAGATTATTTAATGAGTCAAATATAGCTAAAGAGGTTTTAAAAAATCGAACCACAATAGGTGTGTTCGGCGCCTCTCAGGCAGGTAAAAGCTACCTTGTATCTAATATAGCAGCCTCATCTGGCCGTATGTATACCGTATGGGATAATCAAGAGGTTGATTTTTTATCCTATGTAAATCCTCCTGGGGGCGACAAAGAGGCAACTGGTGTTGTTACCCGTTTTACCCATAGAGAGGATAGCGGAGCTTTAGGATTCCCTGTTGAAATTAAAGTCATGACTAAAGTTGAGATAGCCATGATTTTATATAATTCTTTTGCCCATGATATTCAAAGCGATGGTGAGCTTTTATCTATGCTCAATCAAAACTTTTATAATCTTGAGGCTTTAGAAGAAAGAGTAGAGCTGTGTAAAAAATATATAGTTTCAGATAAAGGTAACAGAACTTTATCCTACTGTGAGCTTGTAAAATTTGCTGATTATATAAAAAACGATCCTGTAGGCAATCTCAGTTCATTTGATTTAACCTCTGAATTTTGGACAAAAATTTTTGAAATTGCCCCTTTGCTTTCTGTAAAAGGTTTGTCTGAGCTTTTCTCTATTTTTTGGGGCGACCTTAAGGTTTTAACCTCGATATTTGTAAATATTGCAAATGAAATTGACAAGTTTAAAGGCGCTACAACTGTTTATGCTAAAACTGATGTTTACATGTTGCCATCAAGTGAAAAGGCAGGGGAGTACGTTCAAAGTCCTGATAATATAAACTCAGTTACAGTCTTAGATAAAATTTTCAAAAATGATCTAAGAGAGGTTAAAGTCGCTTTAGATAAAGAGGCTAAGAGTGTTGTTTTAGTAAAGGTTCCTTTATTAGCAGCCTCTACTTTAGAGGTTTTATTTCCTCTGCAAGGTAAGACCCCTCTTGAAAATTTTGATGTTTTAGATTTCCCAGGAGCCCGCTCGCGTCAGCCTTATACCTATAAGGACTTCAAAGTATCTGAGAGTGAATTAACAGACAGTTTCGTTCCTGATTATTTTCAGGAGCATGGAGGTCAGCTTCTGCGTCGTGGTAAGGTTGCATATCTATTTGAGCGCTATAACGCCCGCCATGAAATTGATGTCATGCTGTTTTGTTTAAATTCCTCAGCTCAAAGTGAGGTTTCCTCTTTGACTCCGATTATTGGTAGTTGGATTAATTTAAATATTGGAAAAACTCCTCAAGAGCGGGCTTTATTTGGTAAAAATCCATTGGTAGGAGTATTGACTCGTTTTGATGAGGCTTTTACTAAGAGTTTAAATGTTCAGGCAAACATTGAAAATAATAGTGGAGTAATAGGTACCGCTATTGAGCGTATTCAAGGTTGTGAGTGGCTTAATAATTGGGAAAATGGCCAACCTTTATCGCAGTTTTTCTTTGTAAGACGTCCAAATTTACCTGGCAGTAAAAATATCTTTAAACTTGAGAATGGTATAGAGCAATCTATATTAGAGGAAGTTGCTCCTAAGATTAAAAATTTCTGTGACAATGTTGAAAAGGAGCCTCGTTTTAAGGATTTAGTATATGGCGGTGAAAATTTTGGTCGCAAAACCTTAGATGCTGTTTTTACTCCCAATGATGGTGGTGCTCTTTATATAAACAAGTTTTTAAAAGAAAATTATCAGGACTTTTATGATATTAAATCCCATTTCTTAAAAAAACTTAGTGAAAATTTAGCTGATATTTACGCAAGTTTATCTCGTTATGCAAGTTTTGATGGTGCAAAGGCTCAAAGTGAGGCTTTATTAAAGGCTAAAAAGATTGTTGATGGACTAAGACAATGTGATAGGGCCTCTCAAATATTTTGTGATATACATGAGCTTTTAGAACTTTCATATGACGATTTGTGGAATGATTACACCTTAAATCATTCAGTTTTTTCTCAAAGTACCGAACGTTTTGCACAGGATGTACTAAATAGATTTAAAGATGCCTGTAAGGATCTTGCCTCAGGAGATGGATTTTTAAAATTATTTGCCGTTTTAAAGCGCTCCTGGACTTTAAATGATTTACAAAATGTCGAATCAATGCAAAACGGCAAGACTGATTATTCGTTTTTTTACAATGAATCTAAAGAGCACTTTATAAGTGATGAAAAGGAGCTTAAAGAAGCCTTTTCTGATTTAATGACAAGTTTTACCGAGGAGCTTCTTAAGGCCTCTTGCGCATTAGGTCTTAAGGAATATCTAATTTCAGAATTTAGTAAGAATGAGAAGAAAGGTTTACCTGTACAAACCTTAGCAAGAACTCAGGTAAGAAAAGCTAAATTGATTATTTCTGACTTTAATACATATTTTAGAGTCGGTAACAATGTAGTTTTTAAACGAGATGAACAAGATAAGATAAAAAGACCTTTGTTTAGGGAAAGTTTTGAATTAGATGATTGTTTCCCTCATATGACAGATGAACTTATGGAAACTGGTAATCATTATAGGCAGGATTATTTTGAAATTTTAACTAAGCTTATCTGTGGTGAAAATCTTAAGACTAACAATCCATATGGCTTATCATCTGATGATAATCAAGAACTATGTGAGATTTTAGAAAAAATTGAGCTTTATAAAAATTTATTGCAGTAAATAGGGATTATTGTCATGTCTAAAAATGCAGTCATAAGAGCTTTAGATATAGGGATAAGTTCTTTAATTATTGAAAATGGAGTTTATGATCTTCCTGACTATTATAAAGGTCTAAAAATTTGCATAAAAAAGTCATTAAGTCAAAGTTCTGAAGTTCCATTAAAAAGTTGGCCAAGTGAGAATGGAGATGCTGCTTATATTGAGATAAAGCCAGAAAGTATTTCTGAGATGGGAGCAGATCTGGCAATAGAGCTTGATAAAAACTTAAATGATCTTATTGCTGAAAATCAAAATTTTGATTTTGTCCTGCATATATTGAATATGTCTGAAAAATATGCTTTGAGGATTGAGGGCATTTTGCAGCCTTCCTTCAGTGCACATAATTATGGGCCTAAGATTGAAAATGAAGATAGTCCTAAAGCCTCTTTACAGGAGCAAAAAGCTGCAGATGATAATATAAATCCTAAGATGCAACAGAATCCTGAGCCTTATGTACAACAAGGTTTATCAAAAGGCATTAAAATTTTGATTGCAGCGATTGTAGCTTTACTTTTAATTACTTTATTTGTTTTAGCATTCTTATTCTTTAAGGGTTTACTTTTTTCAAGTGACGGCACAGCGCAAGTTAAGGAACCTGCTTTACAGGAAGAGGTTTTAGAAGAACAGCTTCCAGATGAACAATTAAAAGAAGAAAAAACTTCAGATGAGCTAGGTGAAAAGAGTACTTCAGTTGAACAAGCTAAAGAGAATGTACCTGATGAAAGCATATCTAAAGAGCAAGATGAGGATCCTAAAAATTTAAATACTCAGGTAAATATCAATAATGACGTACAGTCTAATTTAATTAAGACAAAGCCTTGTACTATAGTAAATGAGAGCGATGCTAAGATTTTATCTACATGTATTAAGTCAAAACCGGATGCTAAAGCATGGTTTAATTTATCTAAAGAAGCTTTAGATAAAAAGCGCTGTGATCTTGCTTTACGTATTTATCTAAGTCGAGGTCGCTCAGGTGATACTAAGCTTGCTTTAGAGTATGCTCGCTATCTTGATCCAAATTCAAGTTATAGCCATGCTTGTTTTGTCAAAGAGCAAAAGCAAGCTGTTTACTGGTATAAGAAAGCTTTAGAACAAGGTCCTAATGATGAGGCATCTAAAGCGTTAGAAAGATTGGTCAAATAGTAAAAAAATTTTGTTTTAAGGCAGATTGTTTATAAATTTTTTTAGCCTAAAGGACGCTCTTTTTAGAGTGTTTAACTAAGTGGTAATGTTTTTTTTTCTAATACAAACATTATTTGCTATGTGACTTAACGGTTTTAAATAAGTTTTGTTTTAGGTAATAGGACAATAAAGCCTTGGCATATGATTTAACTTAAGACCATCTTACGTTTATGAACGACAATTGTGGTTATCATAATTAACCTAAATTATAAGGGAGGTGGGGCTAAATATAATGTCTTGTGACAGAGGTTTTGCCCCTAATTATCATCTATGAATAAGAAAATATCTTTTCTTACTTTAAGTTTCTTACTTGCATCTTTTAGTTCTTTCTCTCAGGAACCTTTGATTATGGATGGTAAGGAGACTTTATATCAAAGGATTTTAACAACTCCAGATTGTGTTCTAAAATCTTCAAAATTAGCTAAAGATGGAAAGTCTATACCAGCTTTTAGTCTTTATTATGTTTATGAAAGGGACGATAAGACTTTAAAGGTAGGAGCTAATAGCAAGGGAGATATACAAGGTTATCTTGATAAGCGGTGTACCATTGATTGGAAAATGCAGACTGCGTTGATGTTTACTAATTCTGCAACTCGTAATCGCGCTTTAATCTTTAAAGATGAGCAAACATTGACCCAATTGGTAGAATCTGAAGATCCAAACATAAACAAGAAGATTCTAGCCTTAAATAAACAAGTTGAAAGTGGGGTTAGCGTAGATGAGGTTATTTCCATTGAGCCTGAAAATAAGGTTGATTGGAAAAAGAATTTTTATCTTTTACCAATTTTGGACGCTACAGAGACAATGTTTTCTGACGGTAATTACACTCGTCTGTTAAATATCGCTTCAGTTACTGATAAAACTAAGAGTACACCTAGCAATTTATCTTTAAGCAACGAGATTAAGCTTTTTAAAGCAGCAGTTGTCTTTGTTATAGACTCATCTATATCAATGCAACCTTATATTGACAGGACCAGAAAAGCTATACAATCAATTTAAAAAGATTGAAAATGAGAATTTAGAGAACAATGTTCATTTCGGTCTTGTTTCCTTTAGATCTGATACAAAGGCTGTTCCTTTACTTGAATATACTTCCAAAGTATATGTAAAGCCTGGCGAGGTTAATAATAAAGAAGACTTTTTAGCTAAAGTTTCTGATTTAAAACAAGCCAAAGTTTCTTCATCCTTATTTGACGAGGATTCATATAGCGGTGTAAATCTGGCTTTAGATAGTGTTGATTGGTCATCGTATGGTGGGCGTTATATTGTTTTAATAACAGATGCAGGTGCAATTGAGGGCAGTAATAAACATTCATCAACAGGATTAGATGCCCAGGAATTGCGTGCTGAGGCTGAACATTATGGGGCGGCTATTTATGCGTTACATCTTTTAACTAAACAAGGAAAGAAGAACCATGATAAGGCTCGTGCTCAATATGAGGATTTAACATTTAACAAGACCATTAACCGAAATCTTTATTATCCTGTAAATGCAGGAGATCTAGCAGCTTTTGGACAACGTGTAGATGAGCTTGCAAATGCTTTAACAAATCAAGTAGCAGAGGTAAGTAGAGGAACTCAAACTGCAGGAGCTGCCAATCATAATAGTGACGAGGATCGTATGTTGCAGGATACTAAGGATTTAGGTCTTGCTATGAAACTTGCCTATTTAGGTTCAACCCTACAGACAAAAGCTCCATCTTTTTTTGAAGGATGGATTTCAGATCGCGACCTCATATCTCACAATAAAGCTACCGCAACACCTGTTACTTTATTAACAAAATTACAGTTGAGTAATTTAAAAGAAATAACCTCATCGATTTTAGAGGCTGCAAATACAGGTTTGTTAGAGCCTGAGGCCATGTTCTCACAATTAAGATCAGTTGCTGTAAGTTTAGGTAGAGATCCAAATGATTTAGGAACTGATAAATCTAAAAAAATATCTGAAATGGGAATTTTGGATGAATATCTTGAGGGCTTACCTTATAAGAGCCTAATCTCAGAACTTGATGAGGATACCTGGTCAAGCATGGGGGCTGATGAGCAAAATCAGACCATTTTAGATTTAGAGAGTAAACTCAATTATTATCAGAAGGCAAATGACGATACAGATCGTTGGATTAAGCTTAATCCCAATGCCGATATTCAAGATGCTGTTTATCCAATTGAACTTGATATGCTTCCTTAAATTATGTCTAAGGTATTAGAGCTAAAAAAATTAAAATTTGTTTATAAAAGCTCAGATAATAATCATGATTTTACTATATATCTTGATAATCTTGAGCTTTTTCAAGGAGAGGTTGTAGCTATTACCGGAGTCTCAGGCTCAGGTAAATCTACCCTTTTAGAATGTATAGGTCTTTTACGAGAAGGTTTTGAAGCTGAACGTTTTTGTTTAGGTGATTTTGATCTAAAAAAAATTTCTGAGACTAAGAGAGCTGGCATTCGTGCAAGTAAGATTGGTTTTATGCCTCAGTCAGGAGGACTTTTACCATACCTTAATTTAGAGGAAAACTTAGCCTTACAAATCAAATTAGCTCTGAAAAAAAATTGTGAAAAAAAACAAGTTTTGGAACGTTTAAATGAGCTTAAACCTCTTTTAGATGAATTTTCAATCTCTGAGCATTTAAAGTCATATCCTAAGGATTTATCAATTGGACAAAGACAAAGGGCGGTATTTTTCCGTTCTTTATCACACAAACCCAATTTAGTTTTAATTGATGAACCAACCTCAGCCTTAGATCCTATAAATGCTCATCGTTTATTTGAAACTATTTTAAAGACATCACAAGTTCAAAAAATTGCAGCCCTGATCTTGCCTTAGTGTCTGACTTTAATTTAAGAACTGTAAGTTATGATCCTAAAAAAAGTTCAGATAGAGTAAGTTTCTTTTCAGATGAGATAAGATATTTATGATTTTTCATTTAGCATTTAAGGCAATTATATTTGATAAGCTTTCAAGCTTATGCATTCTATCGTCTATTACAGCCTTAATTGCCCCTTTGCTTATCTTGTTTTCTTTACGTTATGGAATTGTAAGCACACTTGAGTATAATCTAATAAATAATCCAAATAACCTTGAGATAAAGATGCTCTCAGGCTATAACCTTGATGAGAGCTTTTTTAAATCTTTAGAAAATGATCCTAAGGTTTCTTTTGTCATCCCTTTAACCAGATCTTTATCTGTAACTGCAAATTTAAAATCAGAAAAAAAAGTTAAAACAAATGTTGAGGCCGTGCCTACTAAAAAAGGTGATCCATTAGTATTATTTTCTGATATTTCCCATGAACTTAAAGTAAATGAGGCCTTTGTAAGTGCAAGCTTAAAAGACGACCTTGCTTTGAATGTGGGGGATAAGATTAAGTTATATATATCAAGAGTAAAGAACGGGGTAAAACAAAATGCTCAAATTACTTTAGATATAGCAGGTGTTTTATCCCGTAAGGCTACAAGTCGCAGTCTTATCTATTTAAATTTAAATACCATTATAGCTATGGAGGATTATCGTGATGGTTATGAACCTGAAATTTTCTCTGATGGCAGTAATCCTAATTTAAATAGAAAAAATTTTGCTCGTGCTCGTATTTATGCAAGTTCAATTTTAAGGCTATAAGTCGTGTCTTAGGGGTAATTTTTTATGTCATAGCCGCTGTATCAGTTACAGGTGGGGCTATAGCTTTGTCAGGTTTAATATTTGCAAATGTAGGGCGTAATGCTAAAAGCTTTGCACTTTTAAGGTTACAAGGATTTACCCCATTTAAAATAATGCTTTTAGTCATAACAGAAAACCTTATCTTAAGTAGTTTAGGTTTTGCTTTAGCTTGTATTCTGTACTATTTAGGCAGGGAAATATTTGATAATTACTTTGTGCAATTAACCAATAGTCAGGCTGTAAGTGTACTTAATTTAGGGCACTACATGCAGGGGTTTTTATTGATATCTTTTTTAAGTATTTTTATTTCCATTATAAGCGTAAAACTTAGGTTATTTAGCAAAAATATTGCCGATACCTTACGTGAGGTCTAGGATGAAAAAATTTTTTTTAGGCATTTTGATTTTAGGCTTAGGTAATTGTTCTTTTGCTTTAGATTATTTCAATCCAAAGCCTATGGATGATGATGTCATAGTTTCAATGCCCTGTAATTTTAAAATGGCATTTCGTAAGGTTTATACATCTATTAAAGAAGATAAAGTTCAGGATGCATCTTTTAAGGCAGGATCTGCTGATAATCCATCACCTATGTCTCAAAATATAAATCAAAGGTATGTACAAGGTGGATTTCAGGACAAAAACGGATATTACTACCTAATTTCCAAATATGAGCTAATGCGTTTTCAGTATGATGCATTAAAAAATCCGGACAAGTGTCCTGCAGTTAACAAGAAATCAAGTTTGCCTGCAGTCAACATAACTTATTTTGATTTATTAGAGGTAAGTCGTAATTATTCGCTGTATTTACAAAAAGCTCAGGATACACCTACGGTTGAAAAAGAGAAAGCTTATGTAAGATTGCCTACAGACTCTGAATGGGAATTTGCTCAAAGGGGAGGGCTTGAGGTATCTACAAGTGAATTTTTAGATAATCTTCCTCCAGTTGGGGAAAATGGTCTTTCTGATTATGCCTGGTATCAAGGACCAAATTCCTCAAATGGAAAATTGCAGTTGCCAGGTTTAAAAAATCCCAATCCTTTAAATCTTTATGACATGTTAGGTAATGCCTCGGAAATGGTATTAGAACCGTTTCAGGCGGTACGTACCAACCGTCTTTTAGGACAAAGTGGAGGACTTATAGTTCGAGGGGGAAGCTTTAAGTCAGCAGCTACCTCCTTATCCTCTGCAACTCGAAGCGAAAGGCCTTTTTATATAAAAGGGCATGAAAATAAAAGCTCTGATTTAGGGGCTCGTCTTTGTTTAGCTGTTTCTGTAGCTTCTACAACTGATGCTGTAAAAGCATTAAATGCACAAATTGAAAAGCTAGGTGAAAGTGACTATTCAAGCGAAAATGAGAGCAAGCAAGACAGACAAAAGGCTATGGAAAGTTTGGAAAAATTACGTTTGCAGATTGCAGAAAATAAAAAAACACAAGGAGCTAACTCTCAACTTTTAGAACAAAATGCCAAACTTGAAAAACAGCTAAAAGATCTACATCAACAAATTAACAGTGCAAATACAAAGGTTGATGAACAAAGAGAAAAAAATATTTTATCCAACCTAAGACTAGGTGGATTCTTATGTCGCTCTTTAGCGCAACAGCAGATTGCTTTACTAAGATTAAATTCTATTTATTCTTTGCAGAAAAAAAGTTATGAAAATTCTGATAAAGATGAACAGAAAAAGCTCCTTGAAAGATATAAGCAATCGGAAAAAGCTGTGAAATTGGCACAAACAGAATTAGATAACCTTACTACATACTTTGCCGATACTATGGCTGAGGCCTCAGAACTATACTCGCAAACATCTATTGAAAAACTTCTACCAGAGGCTTTTAAGACTTTAAGTAAATCACAGGAGAAATTTATAAAAGTTTATGGAAGTGAGCTTTTAGAATATAAGACAAAACCTAAAGTTAGAGATTCTCTTTACAGACTCTGGCAAGGCAAATGCTTTGATCTTTTAAAACAAAAGTAAGGCTTTAATTATGATTAGATTTATGCGTTTAAATTCAGATGATCTAGGCCCTCAGTCTTTATCTGTTTTAAAAAGACTTGAGGACTGGATAGAGGAATTTTATAAAGCTTTAGGCTCGGTTTGTCATGAAAATTTTCCAATAATTC
>CALFLJ010000206.1 GCA_937880335.1 uncultured Succinatimonas sp. | reverse complement strand
TTTTTATTTTAAATAATCTGTCTAAACTTAAAAAATCCCCATAATCTTACAAAAAAGAATTTTTTTAGTGCAAACTCTTTTTTACTGTTTATTTATCAAATAATCATAAGCTAAAATAAAAACAAGCTTAGTGCCACAAAAAAGGTTAATCATGCAAAATCATTTTTCATTTTCTTCCATATGGTGGTGCCCGTAAAACTGCGGGTCATAAGCCTTTTTTGTCTTGAAAACCCGCAATTTGCGGGTTTTTGATTTTTAAAGGCTCGTAAATTGCTTTTTGAGGAATTTACAATGAAAACGATTAAGCTTTCTGCAAAATATTTAAAAGATGCCCAAATTTTTTATAAAGATTACTGCAATAAAGATAATACTATTCTTTTTGAAAGTGCCGAAATTGTTGATAAAAGCGGCGTACAAAGCATTATTGGTTTTAGATCCTGCCTCAAAATAAGCTGTGAAGATCTTAAGGTTTGTGTCAAAGCTTTAAATGAAAACGGCAGATATCTAGCTTTAGCTTTAGCTAAAATTTATAAGAAAGATCTTGTCGATAATACTTTTTATGTAAGCTTTAAAAGACCTTCTGGAAATCTTGATGAATTTAGCCGTCTGAAAAGTGAAGGGCCATTAGATGTAATGCGCTCTCTTATTACGATTGTAAAACCATGTACAGAGATCTTTATTGCCGGTGTAATAGCCTTTGACTTTATCAATAATTTTGAGAATATCGCTAATGTGCCTAAGGGAGAAAATCCTTGCGATGACTATTGTTATTACATAAGTGATATTTCCATACATATAAATCACGTAAAAAAAACAACTTCCATAATCTCATATGTTTTCGCCGAGGATGAGTACAAAGATACTGCCTTAGCAGCATTAGACATAAAAGACAAAATAGATCTTTTCGACAAAACATGTGATCTGAGCCTTGAATATAAGGTAAAGCCATTGATAAATCCTGATCTTGATGATGAGGAATTCTCCAAAATAATCGACTCTGTAAAAGAACACATTAAAAAAAGCGATGCATTTCAGGTAGTGCCTTCAAGAACCTTTATTCATCCCTGCAAAGCCCCTCTTAAGGCTTACACTTATTTAAAAAAGCTTAATCCGTCGCCTTATATGTACTTTATAAAAGATCCCAAATTTATCATCTTCGGGGCATCCCCTGAATTTGCACTCCGTTATGAGGCTTTTAACCGCAGTATTTCCATAAGTCCCATTGCCGGAACCCGCGCTCGAGGATTTGATGAAAACGGGAAGATAGATTATGAAACAGATACAAGAATTGAGCTTGAACTGCGTACCGATAAAAAAGAGGTCGCTGAGCATTTAATGCTAGTTGATCTTGCTCGTAATGATTTGGCAAGAATAAGTAAACCTAATTCACGTTACGTAAGTAACTTACTTCATGTAGACAAATATCAGTCTGTAATGCATTTAGTCTCAGATGTTCATGCCACCCTTTTAGATGATCTAGATGCCTTTAACGCCTACCTAGCCTGCATGAATATGGGAACACTCTCAGGTGCTCCTAAGATAAAAGCGCATGAGCTAATTTATAAGTACGAAGGCAAAAAAAGAGGATCTTATGGAGGTGTTATAAGTCTCCTAAGCGCTGATGGTTCATTTGATTCATGTATTGCTATTCGCTCAGCCTTTGTAAAGAACGATACTGCATATGTACAGGCTGGCTGTGGTGTAGTTTTTGACTCTGACACAAAATCTGAATGTGAGGAAACCGTAAATAAAGCCAGATCAGTACTTACCGCCTTATCTTATGCTCTAAAGGAGGAAGATTAAATGCAACATACTATTGTTTTTATTGATAATTTTGACTCTTTTACCTACAACTTAGTCAGCGAATTTAAAACATTAGGCAAAGAAGTTTTAGTCTACAGAAATGATGTTGATGTAGATTTTATAAACAAACTTATTGAGGAGCTTAGATTAAAAAAACACAAGGTTACCTTAGTTCTATCTCCAGGTCCATCTACACCACAACTTGCGAATAATCTAATTCCTATTATTGAAAGTAATTTAGGCAAAACTCCCATGCTAGGTATTTGTCTTGGACATCAGGCCCTAGGTTTTGTTTTAGGAGGAAAGGTTATAAATGCACCGCAAATTGTGCATGGAAAAGTATCGTATATAGAACATCAGGCAAAAGCCTGCTTTGAAAATCTCCCCTCCCCTTTACGTGTAGCTCGCTACCACTCACTTATTGTCACAAACTTGCCTGAAAATGTTGAGATTTTAGCAAGCTATGAAGGTATGTGCATGGCCTTATACGAGAAGAATTTGAAAATTCTAGGATTACAGTTTCACCCAGAATCAATTATGACAACTTATGGAAGAGAAATACTAAAAAAAGCTTTAGATGCAATTTAAGCTTTAAAAAAGCTTATAAATCAACGAAATGGCGCACTTTAATTAAAATATGTCTAAGATTTGGTACAAATTTTTAATGCTTAAAATCTTTTATATTCTATGCACCATTTTTTTTCAAAGATGCACCATTTCAAAATTTTTTAAGATTTATATTTACAAATAAAATAAGCTGAAGTAAATTTAAAACATAGATTGATTTTAAGGAAGAAAAAGAAATGATTATTTTTGCAAACATTAACCTTTGGTGGCACCTCGTTACATAGCGGGGTTTTTGTGTTTGCAAAAAATAAAACTTATTCATAAAACATAAAAAGACCCGCGTAATGCGGGTTTTTTTATATCTATACTTTTTGAGATTTAAATAAAGGAAAATGAAAATGAGTGCTATTTTGGAAAAGCTTTATCAAGGTCAGGGTTTAACCTTCAATGAAAGTCATGAAATCTTTTCAGATATCTTCGCAGGCAAGCTTGATCCTATAGTATTTGGCTCCCTACTTACAGCTCTTAAGATGACAGGTTACACCGCAGATGAAATAGGCGGTGCAGCCTCAGCTATGATTGAAGCTGCCAAGCCGTTTAACCGTAATCAAACCATAAAGATTGGCGAAATTGTAGGCACAGGTGGAGACAAACTTAAAACCATCAATATCTCTACTATAACCGGCATCATTTGTGCTGTATTAGGATTACATGTTGCAAAACACGGCAATACCGCAGTTTCATCAAAAACAGGAGCATCTGATGTCTTAGAGTGCTTAGGTTATGATATACGCTGTGACGAGACATTAACCCGTAAGGCATTAGAGGAATGTGGTTTTGCCTTCTTCTTCGCTCAGGTCTATCACCAGGGAATGCGCTTTGCAGCCCCAGTTCGTAAAGCCTTAGGCACATCAACTATCTTCAATATTTTAGGCCCTTTAACAAATCCTGCACATGTCGATTACGAGCTTTTAGGCTGCTATGACAAAAATTTAAATAATATCTTAGCAAATGCCTTAAAGCTTTCAGGGGTAAAACGTGCCATGGTAGTAAATGGAAACGGCATGGACGAGATTGCAACCTTTGGTACTACCTACTACTCAGAACTTTTTGAAGATGGAAAAATTGTAGATGGCATTATTACTAAGGAGAGTTTTGGCATTAAAGCTTGTTATCATCAGGACCAATTATTAGGAGGTACTCCAAAAGAAAATGCCCAGATAGCTTTAGATATTTTAAGTGGCAAAGGAACAGATGCTCAAAATGCTGTGATTGCAGCTAATGCCGCTGCCATGTTGCGCTTAGATGGCCTATGCGAAAATCTTAAATTGGGTTTTGAACTTGCAATGGACGCAATTGCTTCAGGTTTAGGCATAGTTAAATTTGAACAGATTGCCCGTATCTCTCGTGGCGAATAATTTAAAAGCAAGGATAAAAAAAATGTTACATACCGAACCTTTAAATAAAGATGCCCAAGCTTATTTTGGTTTAAACCACAAAGCCTTAGAAGGTACAGTCTTAGCTACCATCATAAATGCCAAAGTTTTAGATGTAAAAAAATATAAAGCCGTAAAATTAAATAGAGAGCATAAGATTGTAAGTCTCAAAAAGGCATTAAGTTCTAAAGGTCGGAATTTTATCCTAGAGTGCAAACAGTCCTCTCCTACATTAGGTGATTTTTGTAAGGACTTTAATTTAGACAAACTAATTTCAGTCTATAAAGAGCACGCAAATGCAATCTCTGTTTTATGCGAGGAGCATTTTTTCAAAGGTTCACTTAATTATCTAAATTATGTAAAAAGTAATACAGATCTCCCATGCCTATGTAAAGACTTCATAATCTGCAAATCTCAGATTGACATGGCTTACAATGCAGGTGCTGATGCAATTTTACTTATGCTCTCTGTACTTGATAAAGAATATTTCCTTGAGCTTTATAACTATGCCTTAAAGTTAAATCTTGATGTATTAGTAGAAGTTGAAAATGAGGATGAGGCTTATTTTGCCAAAGAACATAACTTTCCTATAGTTGGGATAAACAACCGTGATCTTAAGACCTTAAAGGTTGACTTAAACAAGGCTATGAAGCTTTATCCTATTTTCAATCAAGATCAAATCGTAATCTCAGAGTCTGGCATAAATACACATAAAGATTTAGTTTCCCTGCGTCCTATTTCCAATTTCCTAATAGGCTCAGCCTTAACCTCAAATAAGGATGTATCCTTTAAAGCCAAGTCTATGCTTTATGGATTAAATAAGGTTTGCGGAATTAAGACAAGAGAAGCTCTTAGAGCCTGTGTTAAAGGACACGCCTCAATTGCAGGCTTTATTTTTGTAGAAAAATCTCCACGTTTTATCTCCCCTGCTGAGGCCTTAGCCTTAAAAGATGAGTTCTTAGGCAAAATCAAATTCTGTGGTGTATTTATGGATGATGAACTAGAGAAGATCGTCAATATTGCCACCTTATTATCTTTAGATTATGTGCAATTACATGGCACAGAAAATAAGCAATTTATAAAAAATTTAAAAGAAAAGTTACCTCATATTAAGATTATTAAAGCCTTAAGCATAGAAAATAAAGATAGCTTTAAATTATTTAATGATTATATGCCTTTATGCGATCTCTTTATCTTAGACGCAAAAAAACCAGGTTCTGGTTGTACTTTTAACTGGAATGAGATTCCTGATTATGTCTTAAAAGAAAAGACTTTACTATCAGGTGGCATTGGACTTGAAAATTTACAAAGCGCCCTTGAACAAAACTTTATAGGGCTTGACCTTAACTCAAAACTTGAAAGTGAAAAAGGCTTAAAAGATCCCAATAAAATCAAAGAAGCCTTGGAAATGATAAAGAATTTTTAACGGAGAAAAGAGAATGACCATTTTAAACCCTTTTTTTGGTAAATACGGTGGGCAATACGTACCTGAGGTTTTAATTCCGGCATTAGATGAATTAGAAAAGGCCTATGTTGATGCTATTGCAGATCCTAAATTTAAAGAAGAACTTACTGCCCTTTTAAATAAGTATGCAGGACGTCCAACTCCTCTTACTTTATGTAGAAATTTGACAAAAGGCACTAAGACTAAGATTTACTTAAAACGAGAAGATCTTCTTCACGGCGGAGCTCACAAGACAAATCAGGTTTTAGGACAGGCCTTACTTGCCAGGCGTATGGGTAAAACCCGCATTATTGCAGAGACAGGTGCAGGTCAGCATGGTGTTGCCACGGCTTTAATCTGTGCTCTCTTAGGTTTTAAATGCCGTATCTATATGGGAGCTACTGATACTGTAAGACAAAAACCTAATGTATTTAGAATGCGTCTTATGGGGGCTGAGGTAGTACCTGTTACAGTGGGAGCTGCTACCTTAAAAGAGGCTTGTAATGAAGCTTTACGTGACTATGCAGCTAACTTTGAGCATACCCACTATATGATTGGCACAGCTGCAGGACCACACCCATTCCCAACAATTGTAAGGGAATTTCAAAAAATAATAGGTGAGGAAATTTACGACCAAATCCTCAATGAGGAAGGAAGACTTCCTGATGCCTGTATAGCTTGTGTAGGTGGTGGTTCTAATGCCATCGGTATGTTTACAAGATTTTTAGATACAGATGTTCCTCTTTATGGTGTTGAACCTTATGGCTTAGGTATTGCCACAGGAAAACATGGCGGTACTTTAGCAAAAGGTGAGGATGGAATATTCTTTGGCGCATATTCTAAAAACCTGCAAACTGAAGATGGTCAGATAAAAGAGTCCTATTCTGTATCTGCAGGATTGGACTTTCCCTCTATAGGACCACAACATGCTTACTTAAAAGAAAGTGGCAGAGTTAAATATGTGGGAGCTACTGATGATGAGGCATTGGCAGCTTTCGTTGAACTCTCTGAAAAAGAAGGAATTATCCCAGCATTAGAGTCATCTCATGCATTAGCTTATGCTTTAAGAGTAATGAGAGAAAATCCTCAAAAAGAGCAGATTTTTGTAGTTAACTTATCAGGTCGTGGTGATAAAGATATCTTTAATGTTTCAGATATTTTAGAACAAAAAGGCTGCATAAAAGAAAATGGTATCGATATCTCTAGCTTAAAGTACGTTAAATAGGAGGAGAGCATGACTTTACGTTTTGAAAATACCTTTAATGCATTAAAGGCTCGTAATGAGGGAGGTTTTGTCCCTTTTGTAACCGTATGTGATCCTGACTTTGAGACATCAGTTAAGATAATCAAAACCTTAATTGATAATGGAGCTGATGCCCTTGAATTAGGCTTTCCATTCTCCGATCCTTGCGCTGATGGACCTGTTATTCAGCATGCCGACAAAAGAGCTTTAGCCTCAGGTGCTAAAACCTCAGATTTCTTCAAACTTATAAAAGAAATTCGCTCTACAAATGACAATATACCTATTTCCATTTTAGTTTACGCAAATGTTGTAACAGCTCACGGCATAGAAAATTTTTACAGATTAGCAAGCGAAAATGGTATTGATGCTGTTTTAGTCCCAGATGTTCCTATAAATATGTTATGTACACAAGAGGACTTTTTAAAGTGTGCTAAAAAACACAATATAAACACAGTACTTATTGCACCGCCTAATGCATCAGAGGAGACACTACAGCAGATCTCAAAGGTATCTACTGGATATACATACGTACTCTCTCGCTTTGGTATTACCGGCACAGAGAATATATTTGGTAAACCACAAAAAGTTATATCTCGTATAAAAGAGCTTGGAGGAGCAGCTCCTATCATAGGCTTTGGTATTTCTACACCAGAACATGTAAAAGAGGCTTTAAAAATTGGAGCTGTGGGTGCGATTGCAGGATCTGCCTGCGTAAAGATTATCGAAGAAAACCTTTCCTGTCCTGAAATTATGCTTGATAAGTTAGGTGAATATGTAAGGAAAATGAAACAAGCAACAAAAATGTAAATCTTTAAAAGAGTTGCCTAATTTAAATCCTAGATCATTTAAAATTCAGGCAACTCTAATTTAAAAATAGAACAACAAAATTTATTATTTCATATATAGTTAAAGAAAGATTTTCTGAAAAGATAAATATTTTTTTTCATCTTTTAAAGTACTAAGGAGCATCTCTTTGCATAAGATAATTTACAAAATCTCCTGTCTGTTTATACCTGCAAAGATTTTTTACTACCTAAAGTCTAAAACCATAAGAGGCAAAGTTATAAACATCTAAAAAAAATTTTTGAAGGAATAGTTTCAAACAATCCTGATACAATGCCTTTTCAATATAACCGAGCTTATCCTGCTTTAATATCTCAGAAAACTCCCTTAATCATTTACGTATGAACTTTATATCAGGCTAAAAAAAACTCTATAAGTGATACACTTAAAAAAACTTCATAAACTGCAGAAAACTAAAGATCATTCTAGATTTAGTTAACTCTTTCTAAAAATACAATTTATGGCAAATAATCCAGGCAATAAAGATATAAGATTGAAAGCTAACTAATTTTTAATCGGAAATCCATTTTCGTCAATTGACATAGGACCTTTAGCTTCACCAAAATCATCTAGTGATTTGCTACCTTCATGATCTTTTACTATAGGCTTACCATCAGGACCAATACTTGCGACCCCACCTCCTGGGGTAAAATACTGTACATCCTGAGGATCTTCTTCATTGCTCTTAGCTGTCAAAGGTTTCTCCTCTTCCTTAGGTTCATTTATATCAACAAGATCCATTGGATTTGAAGGCTTTAAGGTAAAGTCTTTAGGAGCATAATCATCAGGAAGATTTGTGATGTAGTCAGGTAAAAAATCCTCGCTTGCATTTATAACCTTGTTTAAATCGATGCAATCTCCTAAAACAGAGTCTAAAGATGCATTAAATCCAG
>CALFLJ010000205.1 GCA_937880335.1 uncultured Succinatimonas sp. | reverse complement strand
CATGCAAGCGCTCTCCCAACTGAGCTATAACCCCACGTTCAAAAGCGAGATAAATTATAGCTTATATTTTTAAGGTTGCAAGCTTTTTTTTTATTTTCTTTAGAACTTTTTTTTAACATTTTGAAATACAAGTTTTTTTATTTTATATAATACACGTAAACCTGATTTGATTTAGATTTTTTTCCTGCAATTATCTAGAAAATATTTTAAATAAAATACACTTTTATACAAATTTGAATTTATAAAATACTTTTACTTGTAATATTTTATATAATTTATTTAATAAACTTTTTTATATTAAGCAGAATACAGAATTTCGAGGTTATCAATGCGTGTAAAATTTTCCCTCATAGGTTGTGCCATTGCCGCAGTCACATCCTTTGCCTCTCAAGCTGAAGATCTTATGGATATTTATAAAGAGGCCTTCTTAAGAGACCCCGTTGTTCTGCAGGCAAAAGCAAATCGTGATAAAGCTCACTCAGCAATTGATCAGTCCCGTGCAAGTCTACTCCCACAAATAGATGTAACAGGAAGTGTTCAAAGGAGCCATACCAATGTTACTTCCTACGGTGTAAGAGGAGACAATACATCATCATCAATTGGCATAAGTTTAGCTCAATCCATTTGGCGTCACAGTAATTGGGTAAATTTATCTATTGCAGAAAAAACCGCCTCTATGTATGACTTAGCCTATAACGATGCCCTACAAAACTTAATGATTCGCGTCAGTAACGCTTACTTCAATGTTTTAAATGCATCAGACAGCTTAAAATACCAAAAGGCAAATAATATTGCTTTAAAGCGTCAGCTTGATGAAGCTGAAAGACAATTACAAGTAGGACTCATTGCAGAGACAGATCGCCTTGAGGCTCAAGCAGCTTATGATCTTTCAAATGCACAGGTAATTTCAGCTGAAAACAATCTAACTAATTCTTATGAAGAGATAAGAGCGCTAATTGGACGTACAGTATCTGTAGATGACTTAGTTTTACTTGATTTAAATAAATTCAGTACCCCTGCTGTTTCTAATAATTTAAAGAATTTAGTGAAGGCTGCTGAAGAAAATAACCTTTCATTGCAACAGGCTGTAGTAAATCGCGATATAGCAAAAGATCAAATTTCTTTAGCTAAAACAGGTCATGAACCTACCTTGGATTTAGTTGCAAGTGCTCAGACAGGTTATCAAGATTATAAACATGAGGTTCCAAACTCTACACTACAGGACGGAAACGCTTGGTCTCAAAATATTGGTTTAAATCTCAATATTCCTATCTACCACGGCGGTGCTGTAAATTCTCAGGTTGAGCAGGCAGAGCACAATTATGTTGCCACCTCTGAGGCTCTTGAGTCAGTTCACCGTAAAGTTGTAAGTAACGTAAATAACTGCTTTAATAATGTAAACGCAGCTATAAGCTCTGTCCGCGCTTATAACCAGACAGTAAAATCAGCTGCAACAGCACTTGAGGCCACTAAAGCAGGATATGAGGTTGGAACCCGTACTATGACTGATGTTTTAGATGCCACACAGAACCTATATAACGCTTTGCAATTAGCGGCAGCATCTCGTTATAACTATATTGAATCACGTTTAGGATTACTTTACGTACAAGGAGCTCTTAAAGTTTCAGATCTTGAATCTGTAAATGAAGGACTTGAGAAATAAAGTAATAATTACTTTGTGATTTATATTGTATCTACGTATAAGTATTATTTTGTAGAATACGCATCTGAATATAAAAACTTAAATTTACACACGGAGATGAATTTAAATGGATATTAGATACTCATGCAACCCTCAGGACTTCAAACGCTATACCACCGAGGAGATGCGTAAAGAGTTCTTGATCCCCAAACTGTTTGAGGCAGATAAGCTACACGTTACTTACTCCCACGTTGACAGAATGTGCTGCTTTGGCTGTATGCCTGTAACACGTAAAATTGCCTTAGACGACGGTATTGACTGTTGGCATAACTTTGGCACTAACTTCATTTTAGAGCGTCGCGAAATTGGTATATTCAATGTCGGTGGCAAGGGAAAAATTACATGTGATGGCACTGTCTATGAAATGGAATACCAAGATTGTCTCTATATAACTATGGGCACTCGTGAAGTATTCTTTGAAAGTGATGACGCCTCAAAACCAGCTAAATTCTACATGGCATCAGTTCCGGCCAACACAGCCTAT
>CALFLJ010000204.1 GCA_937880335.1 uncultured Succinatimonas sp. | reverse complement strand
AGGGAAAACTCAAGCTTTGGACATAAGATCTATAAAACACTATGCTCCTACTTAATAGAGGTAGGGAAGGTTGTAACAGGAGCTTGTATATGGATCTGCAGGATAAAGATATAATTTTTATGATTCTTTGTCTGTTTTTGTTCTCTTTATATATATCTTTTAATTTTCTTTGGGAAAAGTTTTTTAATTTTATTTCTAAAACTTTTTTTAGTCATAAAGATATTAGAAAGTCCTTAACTCCTTCGGAATTAGATTTGTTTTTAAAATTAAAGAAAATAGGTAGATCTTATGGCAATCTTTATGTAAGTAAAAACTTGTCCTATACACAGATAGATGTAGTTTTGCTTCATAAAAGTGGATTGTGGGTTTTTGAGGTAAAAGATTATAGTGGGCTAATACTTGCAAATATAGATAGTCACAAGTGGTTTAAGTTTCTCTCTAAAAATCGTTACGAATTTTACAACCCTTTTATGCAAAATAAGGCTCATGTAGATGCTTTAAGAAGCTATTTAAAGGAATTTCCTAATCTGAAAATTTATTCGGTAGTTATATTTTATGGAAATTGTCAGGTAAAACTTTCCTCGAAGCTTAGAAAGGACTGTATTTTAACTACAAGTGGAAAAATAAATTATTTATTTGAAACAATCAGGAAAAAAGATCAGTCTGTTAATTTTAAAGATCGTTTAAAAATCCACAAGCTTTTGCTTAAAGCACAGATGGCGTCTTTCAATAAAAAAATTGTCAAAGAGCATTTAAAGAATGTAAGCAGATTAACAAAGTCTTAAGCAGGTCTTTTAAGAGATATTGCTTTTTTTTGTTAAAATAAGAATTAAATATGAAAACCATGGAAAAAAATTATGCAAGCCTTAGAAACTAAATCTTGTGGCGTAAGTCATCATATTGCGACAGAAGATGATGCTACTCAAAGATTAGACAATTACCTAGCTCGTGTTTTAAAAGGTGTACCTCGCAGTATGCTTTATCGTATTTTGCGACGTGGTGAGGTACGGGTTAATGGTAAAAGAGTTACTCCATCTTATAAGTTAGTAGCAGGGGATGACATTAGAATTCCTCCTGTAAGAGTAAGTACAGGTCCAGTTACCATCCCATCTTCAAACCTTCATTTAGTAAAAGATCTTGAGGATAGAATACTTTATGAAAATGAAGATTTAATGGTAGTTGATAAGCCTGCAGGACTTGCAGCTCATGGGGGAAGTGGTATTGAGTTTGGTCTTATAGAATCATTAAGAGCGTTAAGACCACAATATAGATTTTTAGAATTAGCTCATCGACTTGACCGCGATACCTCAGGTTGTCTTATTGTTGCAAAAAGACGCTCAGCCTTGCGTCATCTTCATGAGCAATTCCGTCAGCGTGTTGTAAGAAAGCGATACTTAACACTAGTACCTGGAAAATGGGATCGTAAGTTAAAATTACTCGAAGCGCCTTTAATTAGAAATGAACTGCGTTCAGGTGAGCGTATGGTTGAAGTTAATTTTAAACTAGGTCAGCCATCGTCTACAGGTTTTGAGGTAGTAGAGTATTTAGACAATGCGACTTTACTTGCAGCTCTACCTCATACAGGAAGAACTCATCAGATACGTGTACACTGCGCCTATGCAAGACATCCTGTTGGTAATGATGACAAATATGGGGATAAGGAATTTAATGCCCGTCTGCATAGTTTAGGTTTAAAACGTATGTTCTTGCATGCCTTTAGAATTACTTTTATAAATCCTCAAGATGGCAATACACTCAAGATTGAGGCCCCTTTGCCTGAGGCTTTAGAGAATGCCTGTAAGGCTTTGAGAATAAAAAAAGAAGAGAATCGAGGTGATAATGCCTAAAGCCTCAAGTTTAAGACGTGATCTTGTAATAGATGAGAAATTACCTTGTATATTAAAAGAGGTTAAGGCTGTAGTTTTTGATTTAGATGGAACTCTTTGTGACAGTATTCCTACAATTTTAAATTGCACTCGTAAAACTTTTTTACAAGAGGGATTAACTCCCCCCTTAGATGAGGATGTGTTAAAGACTATAGGTCTTGAGCTTTCAGAGGGGATCACCTCGCTTTTACCTGATGGTGAGAAGCATCGGGGGCTTGAGGTGACAGCTCATTATCGTGAAATCTTTATAAATACTCCTGAATTTGTTAAGGATTATATTTTTCCAGGTGTATTTGAACTGCTTGAAAACTTACGTAAGCACGGTTTGAAAATTGCGTACGCATCAGGTAGAAGCAAAACAGGAATTTTACGAACACTTGATGCTACTTTTTTAGGTGATTTCTGTGACGCAATTGCAGCTGGAAACGAAGTACCATCAAAACCAAATCCATTGATGATGTTTAAGGTTTGTGAAAGACTTAATTTAAATCCCAATGAATGTTTAGGAGTTGGGGATGCATCCTTAGATATTTTGATGTTTAAGAATGCTAAATCTTACTCATTAGGTGTACAAACAGGCGTCTTATGCGGAGATGTTTTAAGCTCGTTAAAACCTGACGCCTTATTACCTAAAGTTTCAATGCTTGATACCTATTTGGATTGATTATCACAGTTTAGTGAATTGACCGCACCGTGTAGCACCATAAAGAAAGGAATACCGGGGATAAAGCGGTCAACCATTCCCATTATACTGACTTTACAATTTGAGTTAGCTTTTAGCAAATCGCTTTTATCTAAAAATAAGCTATCTATGGGTCTTATATCTAAAAGGTATGCATTATTGCTTACGGTATACCAAAGATTATTTTCAAAATCCAGACTTGACTGAGCAATATTAAGATCGCTTAGAACAAGAGGAAGCTTTTGTAATTCTAAAACTAAATTGTGTAGATTTTTATTATCTATAAATAAGCGTAAGGTTTTATCATCAAGATATATTCCAACATCAGTTGCATATTGATTATTAGTTTTAAAGTTTATATGGAGGTCTTTGCTGTATGACTGACTTTGAATAAGGGCCAATAAAGGTTCGTTTATAGTTCCTTTCAACCCCTTTTTTCCATGGGCAAAAACTGCAGTTGTGGTTTGTTTTTTGTTCTGACGGCTTATCTCTTTAATGAGCATCTGCTTTATCTTATCGTCTAATTTTTCATTGACGTCTAATATAACCTCATTTACGGCAAAATTTTCAGTTACAAAGGCTTCTGACCATTGATAGGCAAAACTTTGCGTACTTAAAAAGGCTAATAAAATGGGGAAAAGGATTTTTTTGAACATGTTAAAGCTCCTTTTTAAGAAAGAGAGACAATTTTATTTTTTTAAATTTCCTATCTAGTGTATACTTTTTGGCAAAATTTAAGTCAAATCTTTATTTTTTTTCTAAATTTTTTATGCTAAATCACAGAGTTGTCGTAAGGCAATATTATCTTTGGGGGATAGAAAATGAGTACCTTGGCTTTTGCTAGCGTCGTGGATTTTGCACAGTGCGTTGATCAGAAACTCTCTTATGAAACTACAATTCCTAAAGAAATGATGCCTCGCTTGATAGAAAGTGTAGATCGCATCGATGGTGATATTAAGGCTAAATTTCATTTCTATCGTGATTTGCAGGGGCTTAATACTATAGAAGGAAGTATAGAAGCCTGTGTTATCTTAATCTGCCAGCGCTGTGGCAGGGAATTTAAACAAAATATATGTGCAAATTTCTCCTCTACCCCAGACAAGGCTAAGGCGGTAAGCCTTAGGATTGAAAATAAACTTGATTTAGTTGAGCTAAATGAGTTTGGACAGTTTGAATTATTAAACTTTCTTGAAGATAGTCTCATGTTAGAGATCCCTTATGCTCCAAAGCATGAGGATGATGATCCTAACTGTATTGAAAGTGGCGAGTTAAGTTTTGGAAAAATAGACGAAAAAGAAAATCCTTTCGCTAGTTTGGCTGCCTTAAAAGATAAGTTTGCAAAAGATTAATTTGCCATAATTTTGATAAAAAAGCTTGAATTTTCTCTTTTGTACGAGTAAAATCTTGCGGCTAGTACCACTCTTTGGTGGAAAATTTGGTTTTATATAAAGCGGGGGAATGTTCTCCGCATTTTTTAAAGAAAATTTAGGAGACAGCAATGGCCGTTCAGCAGACTCACAAGTCCCGTTCTCGCCGTGACATGCGTCGTTCCCATGATGCTTTATCAGCGATGCAGTTATCGATTGATTCTACTTCCAACGAAGTTCATATTCGTCACAATATGACTCCAGATGGATACTATCGTGGTGAGAAGTTAAACCTCACCCCAGCACAGGTCAAATCTAAGTAATTTGAACTTATAAAAATTATCTATTTTCACAAGGTCGACAGTTTCATAAAATTAGAAAGCCGTAGATTTTGCTGAATATTAGTGGAGAGGGCGTTACGGCTATAACCTAACGCCTTTTTTAATACCTTGAAAACAAATCCTGTCACTATAGCTTTAGATGGAACTGGTGGAGATAACTGTCAAGATCGCAGCGTAATTAACGCTGTATCCTTTGCTCTTAATATGTGTCGTCAGTTACATATTGTGGTATATGGACCTCAAAGCTTAGAGCAAGAGCTAAAAAAATCTAATCTTGATTTAAACAGGGTAAGTTTTAGATTTGCCCCCCAATCCATACCTCAAGATGAAAGTCCTCGTAAAGTTATTGAAGAGTACAATAACTCTGCTATGAAAAACGGTTTATATGCAGTAAAAAACGGGGAGGCTATGGCTTTTGTCTCCGCAGGTGGGACAGGACCTCTAGTTTCATTATCAAGACATATACTAGGCTCAATAAAAGATTTAAGACCGGCCCTAGCTGCTAAGATTCCATCAAGTATGGGACGTTTTTCCGTAATGCTTGACTTAGGCGCTAATGCCTTGTCAAGTGCTCAGGATCTGTATGGTTTTGCGCTTTTAGGTAGGGCTTATGCTGAACTTTGCCTTAATATTGAAAAACCTAAGGTTGCGATATTAAATGTAGGAGCTGAGAGAAACAAGGGGTCTAAAACTATAAGAGAGGTACGCTCTCTTTTAGAGTCTGATGTTAATGTAAATCTTAAAGGTTATATTGAGGCAAATAAAATTTTCCAAGGTGAGGCTGATGTTATAGTTACTGATGGCTTTACTGGTAACGTTGCTTTAAAATCAGCTGAAGGCGTTGCCCACATATTCACACATGGTGAAGGTCTTAAAAGATTCTTTGCAAAATTAGCCTGGCCTAATTGGCTTATACCATGGCAATATAATGGTTCACCTCTATTAGGGGTTAAGGGCATTGTTATTAAAAGTCATGCCAGTGCTAAAGATGAGGCTTTAGCTTGTGCAATGGTTGAGGCTGTTAATGCAGTTAAGGTGTCTTTGGCAACAAAAATCGAGGAAAAAATTTCTTATAAAAAATAATCGCTGTGAGATGGCATTCTTTTTGATAAAATAGTTCATTATGTCTTACTAATTATTGGGGATCATCCTTGTTTACAAAAATTCTGGGAACCGGCGGCTATCTGCCGCAAACAGTGCGAACCAACGCCGATTTGGAACGCATGGTTGATACCTCCGATGCGTGGATAATGGAGCGCACCGGAATAAGCGAAAGACGCATAGCCAATTCTTTTGAGACCTGTGCCACAATGGGTTTTGCAGCTGCACAAAAAGCTTTAGAGAGTGCTTCACTTAAAGCTGAAGATATCGACCTTATTATTTGTGCAACCACTACAGGCGAGAAAGCATTTCCTTCAACTGCAGTCGAAATTGCCGGAATGTTAGGTATTTCAGGAGTTCCTGCGTTTGATCTTCAAGCTGCATGTGCAGGTTTTAGTTATGGTTATTGTCTGGCTCATTCTATGATTTTGTCAGGTCAGGCTAAAAATGTTTTAATCATTGGCTCTGACATGATGTCAAGAGCTTGTGCACCTGATGATCGCACAACAATCATATTATTCGGTGATGGGGCTGGTGCCGTAATTCTGGGTGCATCTGATGAAGAGGGTACATTGGCTGTACATATGTCATCTGAGCCTGAGTTTGGACCACTTTTATCTTTAAAAAATCCTTCTCGTGACGGTAGTGTACAGGATTGTTATCTTTATATGAAAGGTAATGATGTATTTAAACATGCTGTCGTAGCCTTAGCTAAGCTTGTTTCAAAGACCTTAGAATTAGGTGGTTTAAAACCTGAGGATTTAGACTTTCTAGTCCCTCATCAAGCTAATTTACGTATTATTACAGCTACAGCAAAAAAACTGCGTTTAGATATGTCTCAGGTGATTGTTACCTTAGATAAGCAAGGTAATACTTCCTCAGCATCAGTACCTCTTGCATTAGATGAGGGTATTCGTTCAGGTCGTATTAAACGAGGTCAGGTTTTATTGCTTGAGTCCTTTGGTGGCGGATTTACTTGGGGCTCAGCTCTAATTCGCTACTAGCTCATATCGGTAAAAAAGGCGCTTGTGCGCCTTTTGCCTTTGTTTTAATTTTTTTATAGATTTTTTTATCTAAGTCATTAAGGAGGACTGCATTTCTCTTCTGAGATTTTTGCAGTTAGTTTATGAAAAAATATGCAGCTGTCTTTCCGGGCCAAGGCTCTCAATCTGTAGGTATGTTTGCTGATTTTATGGATAATCCTATTGTCAGTGCCACTTATGCTGAGGCTAACGAGGCTTTAGGTTATGATCTTAAGAATATTACTTTAAATGGTCCTGAGAGTGAATTAAATCGTACAGAAGTCACTCAGCCTGCAATCCTAGCTGCATCTATTGCAGCATTTCGTGTTTTAGTTGAGAAAGCAGGAATGCCATGTGCAGTTAGCGGACATAGTTTAGGTGAATATTCCGCCTGGGTCGCCTCAGGAGTTATTGATTTTGCTGACGCATTGCGTTTAGTTCGTCTGCGTGGTCAGGCTATGCAGGAGGCTGTTCCTGCAGGTCAGGGTGGCATGGCTGCCGTACTTGGGTTAGATGACTCTGTAATTATTGATACTTGTAAAGAAGTTTCAAAAGAAAATGACTCTGTTTGGGCTGCTAATTTTAATACCCCAGGTCAGGTTGTAATTTCAGGTTCTAAGGGTGCCTGTGACAGAGCATGTGAAAAATTTACGGCATTAGGTGCACGTCGTGTTGTTCCTCTTGCAGTTTCAGCTCCTTCTCATTGTCCTTTAATGCAACCTGCAGCAGATAGATTAGCTTTAGCTCTTAAGGATATTAAACTACAGGACGCAAAGGTTCCAGTTTATGTAAACGCAAAAGCAGAGCCTTTAACTGATGTATCAGCTCTGACAGAGGCTTTGATTGCCCAGCTTACAGGTCCTGTTCGTTGGGTTGAGACTGTAGAAGCCTTAAAGCGTGATGGGGTTGAGGTATTAGTAGAAGTTGGTCCTAATAAAGTTTTAACAGGTCTCAATCGCCGTATTGATAAGACCTTAGGGGCTTGTAACGTATTAAATGAAGCAACATTAGTAAAAACCTTAGAAACTTTAGCCTAGGAGATTTTATGTACAATTTAGATTTTACAGGAAAGAGTGTGTTAGTTACCGGTGCCTCACGTGGTATTGGTAAGGCTATTGCTTTGGCTTTTGCCTCTTTAGGTGCTAAGGTTTATGGCACTGCAACCTCACAAAAAGGTGCGGATGCTATCACAGAAGCCTTAAATGATAAAGGCTGTGGTCTTATTATGAATGGCCTTGAAAATGATTCCATTGACGCCTTAGTTGCTAAGGTTACAGAGTTAAACGGCGGAGCTCCTGATATTATTGTAAATAATGCAGGAATTACCCGTGATGGTCTTTTTATGCGTATGAAGGATGAGGACTTTAACGCTGTTTTGCAATGTAATCTTTTAGCTTGCGTTCGTTTATCAAAGGCTTTTATAGGCCCTCTTATGAAAAAACGCTGTGGTCGTATTATCAACATATCATCTATAGTAGGTGAAACAGGTAATGCAGGACAGACTAATTATGCAGCTGCTAAGGCAGGTTTAATTGGTTTTTCTAAATCACTGGCAAAAGAGGTTGCATCGCGTGGTATTACTGTCAACTGTGTCTGCCCAGGCTTTGTCGCAACTGAAATGACAGAGGTTTTATCTGAGGAGCAGTTAAAATCATGGCTTGCCTCAATTCCTGCTAAAAGGGCTGCAACAGTTGAGGACATCGCCTCTGCATGTGTTTTCCTGGCATCTGATTTAGCATCTTATATTACAGGCACATGTATTGACGTTAATGGCGGCATGTATTGTGATTAAGTGAGTCTTTTTCTGCAGGTTAGATAAGAAATTTGACCTGCAGAAAGTTTAGTTTAGTAAATTTTTAGACTAAACACCTAAATTTAAAAGCAAAAGATTTGTTTCAGCTCGCATTTTGGCGAAAATTTGCGGTTTAAGCTATTCAAAAGCTTTTAAAACATATATAATGCAAGTCAGAAATTTTCTGGTACCTGGGATGTTCTCAGGAACTTAAATACACATAGGACAGTTACTGCATCAGCAGACTGAATCAAGGAAACAAATGAGCAACAGCAATATTGAAGAAAGCGTAAAGAAAATTATTGTCGAACAATTAGGCGTTAAGCCTGAGGACGTAGTACCTGAGGCATCTTTCGTCGATGATCTCGGTGCTGATTCTCTCGATACCGTTGAGCTGGTTATGGCCCTTGAAGAAGGCTTCGAGACCGAAATTCCTGATGAGGAAGCTGAGAAGATCAACACTGTCCAGGCAGCTATTGATTACATCAAAGCTCACCAGGGCAAATAATTTCTTTTAGAGATTTATTAGATAAGGCGGGTTAATCCCGCCTTATTTATCAAATGACAGAACAATATCTGGATATTTAGGTCATTTTCGTAAGAAATTTTTTTTTAACAGTTCAATATCATTTATCATCGATGATGAATTGTTAATATAAATCTTGCATAAAAGATGATACTGTAATATTCTCAGACACGCAGTTTAAGACTATCAAAATAGGCTCAGAACTAGCCGAATTTATGCCTGCAAGCTGATACAATATTTATTATTGTTAAGACTATAGCGATATTGGTAATACACTGTTTTAAATTTTTTTATAAAGTAATACTGTTGTATTTAAAGCAGGAAACATCCTCTTTTAAATATAGATAAGATAGGATGTAGTTCAAATATGTTTTATAAACGATTTTATGGAGACCATCAACGGTGCAAATGCGTAGGGTTGTTGTGACTGGCATGGGCATGATTAGCCCTGTAGGCGGTACACTCGAAGAATCTTGGAAGAACCTTTTAGCCGGTAAAAGTGGTATTAGCAAAATTGAGCACTTTGATACTACTGAATTCCCTGTTAAGATTGCAGGTTTAGTCAAAGATTTTGATGCTGAGAAATGGGGGATTTCAACCAAAGATCAGCGTAAGATGGACGTATTTATTCAGTATGGTATCGCTGCAGGTTTAATGGCCTTAGAGGACTCCGCTTTGGAGATTACCCCTGAGAATGCTGATCGTATCGGAACTATGATTGGTTCTGGTATTGGCGGTTTATCCTTAATTGAAAAGAATATTCACGGTTTAGAAACTCGTGGTTATCGTGGAATAAGTCCTTTCTTCGTACCTTCCACCATTATTAACATGGTCTCAGGCCAGTTATCCATTCTAAAGGGGCTTCGTGGTCCAAATCTTTCAATGGTAACAGCCTGTGCAACCGGTACTCATGCAATTGGTACATCAGCTCGTCTTATTGCATATGGTGATGCTGATGTTATGGTCTGTGGCGGTGCAGAGAAGGCATCAACTCCTATGGGTATTGGTGGTTTCGGCTGTATGAAGGCATTGTCGCACCGTAATGACGATCCTGAGGCTGCATCACGTCCTTGGGATAAAGATCGTGACGGCTTTGTTTTAGGCGATGGTGCTGGCGTATTAGTACTTGAAGAGTATGAGCATGCAAAGGCTCGTGGTGCTAAGATTTACGCCGAATTAGTAGGCTTTGGCATGTCAGGTGATGCATATCATATGACTGCAACTCCAGAGACCGGAGAGGGGGCTGCCCGTTCTATCCGTGCAGCTCTTAAGGATGGCGGTATTACCCCTGAGATGGTTAACTATGTAAATGCTCATGGAACCTCAACTGGTGTAGGTGACCTTTCTGAATTACGTGCAGCTAAGTCTGTATTCGGTGATGCTCCTAAGAATTGCTGCATGAGTTCTACTAAGTCAATGACAGGACATCTTTTAGGTGCAGCTGGTGCTATTGAGGCTATCATTACAGTTATGGCTATCAAGGATCAGATCTGTCCTCCAACTATAAATCTCGACAATCCAGAGGATGAGGTTGGAGATTTCAACTTAGTACCTAATGTTGCACAGAAACATGATATTGAGTACGCACTTTCTAATAACTTTGGCTTTGGTGGTACCAACGGTTCATTGCTGTTTAAGCGTTACAACTAATAAACTTTAATAAATACAGTAAATTAAAAGCCTCTATTATCTTACCGCCCATAAAGTGCTCCATTTTACTGATCTATAATGGAGCTTTTATGGAAAAGGTA
>CALFLJ010000203.1 GCA_937880335.1 uncultured Succinatimonas sp. | reverse complement strand
CTAAGGATGCGGTCGAGCTGTTGTAGATAGATAAATGATGAGTAGCATAAACTTTAACTAGTTGAAGGTCTGACCTGAAGTTAGGATCTAACCTTCTATCATATGGGAAACGCCGCATGCCGATAGGCACGTACGGTGTTGTGAGAGGAGTGAGAGAAGTTTCCTCCTACTCGATTGTTTAAAGTAGATCAGTCATTTTGTAAATTTAAAGGAGTTTATTGTGTCTTGTTATCAAAATTTAGATGTAGCTGAAGCCTTTCGTGTATTTACAGGAGGTGCTACCGTAACAGTGGCGTCCGTGTCCAAAGAAGGTGTAAGTGACGTTATGACAGCAGCTTGGAATTGCCCTTTTGATAGTTCTGAGATTATCGTAGTTTTAAGTACTACTCATACTACAACTGAGAATATTTATAATACAGGAAAATATGTTGTAGCAATTCCAAGCTGCGAACAAAAGAATGACATTTTAAAAGTTGGGGCTTTACACGGTAGAGAGTGTGGCGATAAATTTTCGGCTACAGGTGTTCCTTTTGAGCTATCAGAAAAATTTAAATTAAAGGTTATACCTAATTGTTTGGCCTACTTCGAATGTGAGCTTGTAGATAAAGATCTTTTAGAAAAGAAAGGAATCTGCTTGGGAAGGGTTGTAAATCTTTATGTTAAAGAAGGTCTTTGGAATCAGAGCGAACATAATTTTTCTAATGGTGCTAAATTGTCTCTCCATCATGTAACAGAGGATAAATTTCTTTCAGGCGGGACAGAGGCTAAATAAGATAAGTCCATATATTTAAGGTAAATTTTTATGACTGATACATTGATTACTGATGATGCAATATCTGACGAAGCCTACGTCAATTATGCATTAGATTTTTATAAATCCGCAGCTGAAGAGGTGCTCAGTTTTGATCATCCAAAAGCATATTTGCGGTTACAAAAGCTTACCTCAGACGCCAGCTATCAACTTTTTACTTTAATCGACACAAGTGACGATGTGGAATCTATATTAGAAACTGGTCCTGAGGATGATTGTCTTTGTGTGTCTTTAATTTTTTCCCGAGATCCTGAAAATTATATGGATGGTGTTTTAGTCTGTAGGATTTATTTTGTTGTGCAAAAAATGGATGATTTTAGTGGATTTATAGATTGGTTCCCTAATAATCCTGACCTTTTATCAGATTAAGCAACAGGAAAATGTACTTTAAGGCACAGATTTAAAATATTTTAAGTAAACTCTAACCTTAAGCGAAATTTCTTAAGGTTAGGGATACATGTTATTTTAAGGCAGGATTGTAATTTTTGTTCCTATATCAACTAGTGATATAAATTCATCTATTTCAGGATTTAATAGGGCTATACAACCGTTAGTCCAATCAGTTCTTTGTACTGTTTCTTGGTATTCTCCTCTAGATGGAGGTTGTCCATGAACCATTATCATTCCTCCTGGTTTGTTACCAAGTCTGCGTGCATTTTCTATATCCTGCTTATTAGGGTATGAAATGTGAAATGCTTTATAATAATTTGATCTTTCTTTTATATAATCTAAGACATATTCCCCTTCAGGGGTACGGCGATCTCCTTCGTATTGTTTATGTCCTATAGGGCGATCAGAGAGTGCAATCCAATAAGTTTTAACAATTTCATTTTTTTTCATCAATACCATCTGATAATGTGATTTATAAACAATTACGTGGTCAACCAGATTTTTTTTTATCTTTTGATTATAAAAATCAGAAAAGATATTTATGTTGTTTATTCTACCTAGCTTTAGGTAGTCAAAATCTTCATCATAAACGATATCCTCACTTACCGCTTGTACGAATAATTGAGGTGGTAAATTAGCATTTGATGCGTATGTCTGGAAACTTAAAGTAAAGACTATACTTAATGCAAAACGCAAAATGCTGTAAACTATGGTTTTCAATTACCTCTCCTGAATTTGGTTTAACCCTTTTTTCATTGGAGTTTTCCCTTCAGTGAAAATAAACATAAAAATTTGAATTAAACTATTCAATTATAACTTATTGCAATGATAGTGTGAGAGTTTTTACATGTCTGATAATATTGATTCCAAGAAAGCGCTAAGCCTTGATGGTGTAGAGCAGATTGCCTTAGAACGTTTTGCTGAGGACGCTTATCTCAACTATTCCATGAATGTAATTCGTGATCGAGCTCTACCGTCTGTTAGTGATGGCATGAAACCAGTTCAAAGACGAATTGTTTATGCTATGGCTAAACTTGGAATAAATCCTAAAGCTAAGCATACTAAGTCAGCACGTACAGTCGGTGAGGTTTTAGGAAAATACCATCCCCATGGAGATTCTGCCTGTTACGAAGCTATGGTTTTGATGGCACAGCCATTCTCGTATCGTTATCCGTTAATCGATGGTCAAGGGAACTGGGGCGATTCTGAGGAACCTAAATCATTTGCCGCCATGCGTTATACTGAATCTCGCCTCGCGCCATATTCAAATATTTTGTTGTCAGATCTCAATTTAGGATGTGTAGATTGGATTCCTAATTTTGATGGCACAGTTGATGAACCTAAGGCATTGCCAGCTCGCCTACCTAATATTCTTTTAAATGGTACAACTGGTATCGCAGTAGGAATGGCTACAGATATTCCTCCTCATAATTTAAATGAGGTTGTAAAAGCGACTATACATTTAATTGACAATCCTAATGCAAATGTTGTCGATTTGTTGCAGTTCATTCAAGGTCCTGATTACCCTTGCGGAGCACAAATTACCACACCTTTTGATGATTTAAGAAAAATATACGAAACAGGAAAGGGAATTATTCGTCAAAGAGCTGTTTATGAAAGTACAGATGACGGTATTGTAATTACATCTTTACCTTATCAGGTCTCAGGAGGAAGTATAGAAAAACAAATTGCAGATTTAATGGCAAAGAAAAAATTGCCTCAAATAAGCGATTTGGTTAATGCCTCAGATCATGAAAATCCCACACGGCTTGTGATTGTGCCTCGGTCAAAAAGGGTTGATGTCGACGCACTTATGGAACAGCTGTATGCTTTAACAGATTTAGAAAATACTTACAGAGTAAATTTAAATATTTTAGGTTTGGATGGAAGGCCTCAAGTAAAAGACCTTAAGACAATTTTGTCAGAGTGGATAACATTTAGAATAGATTGTGTTACACGTCGCCTAAGAGCTCGTCTCCAAGCTGTAAATAATCGATTACATCTTTTAGAAGGATTATTAACAGTATTTTTAAACTTAGATGAGGTCATTGAGATTGTACGTACAGAAGATGATCCTAAATCTGTATTGATGAGCAGGTTTAACTTATCTGAGGTACAAGCTGAATATATACTTGAGACAAAGCTAAAACAGCTAGCACGTCTTGAGGAAATTAAGATAAAGGCTGAAGAAGAAAAGCTTCTTGAGGAGAAAGAAAAGCTAGAAGGATTATTAAATTCTCCATCCAAGCTTAAAACTTACATAAAAAAGGAAATCCGTGAAGACGCTAAGTTATACGGGGATGATCGACGTTGTAAGTTGTGTGAGCATGAGGCAGCACAAGAGATAAAAGAAGATGAATTATTGCCTGTAACTCCTGTTACTGTAGTTCTCTCCCGAATGGGGTGGGTAAGGTCTGCGTCAGGTTCTGATATTGATGCAACATCTTTAGCTTACCGTTCAGGAGATGAATTTTTATCTAAGGCCTCAGGTAAGAGCAACGATAGTGCAGTATTTATTTCAAATAAAGGACGTATTTATAACGTAGAAATACGCGATTTACCATCGGCAAGATCTCAGGGGGAACCTCTATCCTCAAAGGTAAAACTTTCTGATGGAGAACAAGCTATACACGTTATTATTCCTAGAGCAGGAAAGGAATATTTGCTTACAAGCGACAAAGCTTATGGTTTTATTTGTAAGGCTGAAGATCTATTGACGAGAAATAGAGCTGGTAAAGCATTATTAAATGTTGATGAAGGATGTAATATTTTGCCACCTTTGGAAATATATGATCCAAAATCAGATCTAGTTGCTGTCGCAAGTGAGCAAGGACGCTTGCTTATTTATTCAATTGAAGAATTGCCTCATATAAGCTCAGGACGAGGTAATAAACTTATATCTATCAATAGTTCAAAATTAGCTGTAGGTGCAGATGGTGTAGCTGCAGTAGCTGTTTTGCCTAGAGGAAGTGCTTTGACAGTGCATTGCGGAAAACGTTACATAAATATTACTAGTGCTGAGCTAGAAGCCCGTATTTCATCAAGAACTCGTTCAGGAGATATGATGCCAAGAGGTTTTCAAAAAATAGATAGTTTAGAGGTGATCTTATCAGGAGAGGTAAGTGATGATTTCTCTTTAGCTTAGATATATAAATAAAGAGCTTTAAATTTTGTTACCCTCCCTTTATCAATAACCTGATTGGGAAAGGGAGGGATTTTCAGATTTTGCTATACTTAATTCAGACAATTAGAAGAAGAACCACATTATTCCAAAAATATTTGCAAATAAGCGATTAAGAGCAAACAGAGCAATTAATACAATCATCAAAGATATATCAATCATACCAATTGGAGGAATAATTCTCTGTACAGGTGCTGTTATAAAAGATGTTATCTGAGAAAAATAGAAACTCCATCCCCTAGTAGACGGTAACCAAGAAAGTAAAGCCTGAGCAAATAACAAAAACATAACAAGGTAGCCAAAGGATTTTATATACATAATTATGGCTAGGGTTACACATTCCTTCCAGGAGATTAAAAAGAACAGGCAAAAAATAGCCCAGAATATGGCTGTAAATAATAAAGCCAAAACAAAACCTGCGATGTTAAATGAGCCAAATTGAAGTTTTGATTTTGGCAAAAGTTTTAAAACAGGATCTGTAAGTTTAATTACAGCTTGTGTTGCAGGATTATAATAGTCAGCTCCTGATGATTGCATCATTGAGCGTAACATAAAAAGCATAATTATCGCTTGTGCTGCTAAAAAAATTAAATACACTTTATCCCCCTAATTTAAAACATCTTTTCAAATTCAGCCGTGCGATCAAGCGCTGCTGTAACAGTTTTATTCATCATACCTTCAAAATCAGACTCCGTCATCTTAGTTAAACCCGCAAAGGTAGTTCCGCCTTTTGAAGTTACAGCCTCTCTTAAAGAGGAAATACTTAAATCAGGGTTATTTATACACATTTGAACAGATCCCTTTACCGTTTGTTCAACCATAGATCTAGCATCCGTTTTATCTATTCCATTATTTACAGCCTCTGTAATTAAAGCTTCCATAAAACGGTAAACAAATGCCGGTCCACAACCACAAATAGCACCAATGACGTTTAATTGAGCTTCTGAACTAACAACAAGTTTGCCCATATTTTTAAGAAGATTTAATATTAAATTTCTATCTTCCTGTGAAACATCATCTAAAAAGCTTATTGCTGTAACGCCAAGACCTAATTTTGCAGGTGTGTTTGGCATTATGCGAACTAGTCGATTTGTTTGTATAATCTTTTGAATACTAGAAAGTTTATATCCTGCAGCCATAGATATTATAAGTTTGTCTTTAAGACTTATTTCGCTTAGGGCAATTTCATTTAAAACTTCACCTAATACCTGAGGTTTTACTCCAAGAAAGACTACGTCTGCATTTTTTATAGCTTCGATGTTATTTGAGGTCGTATGAGCTCCTTCTTTAGAAAAATGTTCAAGTTTTTCTAAATGGGGGCCACTTACAGTAATGTTATAGGTATTTTGGTCTTTAATAATATTGTTAAAAATGCAACTACTCATATTACCTCCACCTATAAATGCGATTTTAGGTAAGGCATTTGTATAGACTCTTTCCCCAAAGATAGCAGTACCAATTCTAACCTCATTACTGCCACAAGCTATGGCTTGTTCTAAATCATGAGTCATTCCCATAGAAAGGGTGTCAATTGTTGGGATGTCCTTTTTATAGTTTAAATATACGGATTGGAGTAATTCAAAAGATTTTAAGATTTCTTTTTTATCACTGGTATCTTTTGCAATGCCCATGAAACCTTTGAGTTCAAGATTTTCGCAATTTAAAATGGTATTTACAAGTTCTTGAATTTCTGAAATTGCACATCCTGATTTTTGAGATTCATTACTTATATTTACCTCAATTAAAACCTTTAGTTTAGGAAGGTCTTTGGGCCTTTGCGCGTTAAGTCTATTTGCAATAATAGGGCGATCAACACTTTCTACAATATCAAAGTGTTCTGCAACAATTTTTGTTTTATTTTTCTGTAAAGGGCCAATGAAGTGCCAAACAATATCTTTATATCCTAGCGTCTTGAGGTTATCAATTTTTGTACAAGCTTCTACAGCATAAGATTCGCCAAAGTGACGCTCACCGTTGCTATATGCTTTGATGATTAAGTCCTGAGGTTTAGTTTTGCTTACACATAAAAGTTTAATGTGTTTAGCCTCTCTTTTGTTTTGCTTAGCAAAATTTTCAATCTCAAGGTGTATTTTTTTTAAATTTTCTGCAATTTGTATCATTTTATTTCTCGAAAAAAACTCTTTGTGCTGTATTATAAGGGGATGCTTATAAATAAGCTCTATTATTTTAGTTTTAACCCTTATATCATTTTCAGTACCACGACCTTATTTGGAAGTAAAGATATGTTTGTAATTGATGCTGAGAAGTGCACTCAATGTGGAGAGTGCCAAGATATTTGTCCTTGTGGTGCCATAAGTCAGTCTGACGAAGGCCCCTTTATGATTGACAAGGACTTATGTGCTGAGTGTGCCGTATGTCAGGATGTATGCCCATTTGAATGTATTTCAGAAGTAGACTTTGTAGAGGTCTAATATATTAAAAACACTTTAAAAGCTCCTGTTATTAAAATAATGGGAGCTTTTTTATATAAAATATATAAGCCTATAAATTATTTCATATGCCTATTTTCAATAAAATAGGCATCAATATAGAAGATTATAGGTGACAAAAGCTTTTACTTTTAGAGATCTCCCCTCTGAAAGCAGAGGAGATTACTTTTAAGTTTGTTAGTTCTTTTTTAGATCTGATAAGAATTGCTCTTTATCTAAATTTTTAATTTTAACCTCCATTTGATTAAATGGTATTTCTATATTGTTTTGATCAAAAATTCTTAGTGTTTCGCTGCAAAGGTAATCATTAGTTGCCTTTCTTTTACCAATTTCATCAACATAAACTTCACAGAGTATGTTAATTGAACTATCAGCTAACGATTGTATATTTACCAGAGCCTGTCGTGTTTTGGATATATAAGGGCAACGGCCAATGATTTGCCTTAGCAATGACTTTGCTTTATCTACATCTGCCCCATAGGCTACACCTACTATAAATTCAAGTTTTGTAACCGTATTAGATAAAGACCAGTTAGTAAGAGCAGATGTAATAAATTGGCGGTTTGGAATCATTACTTCTTTATTTTCAAAAGATGTTATTGTTGTTGCTCTAATTCTAATCTTACTTACAGTTCCTGACATATCAGACAAAGTGATTATATCTCCTACTCGTATTTGTCTTTCAAGTAAAATGATAAGTCCTGATACAAAATTAGCAAAAATTTCTTGTAGTCCAAAACCTAAGCCTACTGATAGAGCTGCTACAAGCCACTGCAGGTTTTCCCATTTCACTCCAACTGTTCCTGCAGCAAAAATTATTCCTAAAGCTGTAATTGCGTATGAGGAAACGATCCTTACCGTATACCCTGTGCTTTTTTGGATGTTGTTGGATTTTATTAAGAAAAATCTTTCAAGCAGGGCAGGAAGATTTTTATTTAGCATTACAGAAATACCTAAAATAAGTAATGCCAACAACACATCTGCAAGAGATATGGTATCTGTAATTATGGTTTTGCCATCAACTAATGAGGTTGTATCTAATAAATTGATTGTTTTTAAATATGACAATACTGAAGCTAAATCATTCCATTGCCAATACATAAGACATACAGTAAATGTGATAAGAATTGCATTTATAAGCTTAAAGGTTTTTGTCCCTATAAAATCAAAACGAAGTGCTCTTTTTACCTTACGTACAGTTGCACTCTTTTTCTTTTCCATCTTCAATATTTCAAGACGCTTACGTGCCATGCGATTATCTATAAGATAAAGAGAGCGTAGAGCTAAGTTTTTAAGGAGCCAATAGAATAAAAGAGTATAGAAAGTGAAGGCAGTTCTATTGATAAGTTTAGCTGTAGTATAGTAATAGCCAGTCACCATCATAACTATTATTATAAGTGGTACCAAAATACTAACTACTGTCACTATTATAAGGCTTGCAGAAAGGCCTTCTGCTATGTATTTATCTTTAGCCCAGGTAATAGCTAAATAGATTAGGGCTAATGAGCAAAGGATAATTATAAGGTAGCCTAAAATATCATAATAAATCTTTGATGAGTCAATTTCGGTAATATTCGCAACAACTAAAATAGGAATAACAAGATTCCATATTCTTGCAATAAATAATCTGTTTTTCTCTAGTTTTTGTGGTGGTATTGAGAAATGTCTTTGCGCTAGCTCATTTGGGTTGAATATATTTATAAAAAATACAAAAAAAGCTATATGTAACAATAGCATAGATATAACTTGCACTTGTTCTTCGCTTTTACCTAAAAGAAGAATAACGCATATTGCACCTACAATTAAGCGCCACACAATGCTAGGAATTACCTTAAAAGCAGTAATAAGGATAGATAGAGGGGTAATCCATAAGGTGTCATTTTTTCTATCTAGTCTTGATGCTAATCTATCTAAATAATTTTTTATATCTTTTCTTAGTGCAAGAACTAAAAGAGCTAGTAATATTGCCGGAACAAGCCAAATTATTGTTATTTGAGTATCTTGTATAAAATCATCAGATTTAAGTTTTGAATAAATATTTGAAATTTCATAACTTATGTAAGGAAGACTTGTTTTTACAAAATCTATATTTAAAGGTTGATTTGAAGGTATCCAAAACAGTTTTTCTGTAATTTCTGACTTAATACTGTTACGTAACTTATTTAGCTCATCGTAGTTTAGTTTTAAAGCTATTGATGCATTAAGTTCATTTGCAATTTCTTGATAAAGGTCATTGCAAAGTTGCAGTCTTTTTTTAGTGAATTCAACTATCTGCTCTCTGTGAACTTCTAAAGAAGGATCTGTTTTTATAATGTCGTTTACAGTTTCCTCTATATTAAATAGGGAATCACGCATTTCCTTAAGTTCATAAAGCCAAAGATTAAGTTTAGGAATTGTTTCATCTAAATCATATTTTAATTTTACATTAGGTATGATTGATTGGGCTTTATTTAAAAGTCTGGACAAAACAAGAGAGCGATTTAAAGCTGAGAGCTGATCATCTAAGCTTTTTTTCATCTGCCTAACTTGAGTAAGCGCACTTATAACCTCGTGGCTATCGTTATTAAGTTGAATATTTCTTTGTTTGCTATCATTTATATTTTCAAGCAGTTTTTTATTGTGCTCCTCTACTTTAGCTAGTTTAGGAGTGGTTTTTACACTAAGGGACTTTGATTCTTCATAAGTAGATGAAACGTCTTTGTCTACTGCTCCTGAGAGTATTTCATTTTGCCTGCTTTGCAAGGCGCTTACATAATTGTTGTAAAAATTTAGCTTTATCTTGGCAATTTTATTGTAGAGATCTGCAATATTTTGCAATGTTGTAAGAGATGACATTTGGGTTTGTAGTAAGTTATTTTCAAATGTCAAAACATAAATTTCTACATTATTTGAGAGGTCTTCTATATTTTGAGGAGAACCTGTGATATTTTCATTATCTTGAATTTTCTTTATGGAATTTTGATTTTGGGTTATGGTGGTCTGAGCTCTTTCAGGTAGGGTTTGTAAATTATTAACCTCATCTGATGCATTAGAATATTCTTTTTGGATATTGCTAAACTCTGCTTTAGCCTTATCTAAAATTTTTTCAACATCATTTGAATTAAGGTTTGATATCTCAGGTATTTTGTCAAATTTTTGTTCTGTATTTTGATATATTTCTGTTAATTTATTAAGTTCTAACTCAGAATTTTTTATCCTTTCATTTAGATCTTTATTCTGTTTTTTTAACATATCAAGTTTGGTTAAAAATGTTTTTATGTTTTCTAACCTTTTTAGTTTTTCTTTTTTCTCTGCATCTCCCAGGCCCTTATCGTCATTTATTTCACTTATACGATTTTGCACCTCAGAAAAGGTTGGTATATCGCTTAGGCGCGCATCATCTAACGTATTTGCAAAAGAATTGTTTGTTTGGATGTTAAATAAAAAAAATAAAAATAAAAAAATTAATGCAGATACATTTATTTTTTTTTGAAGGGCTAAAATTCTTAATTTCATTAACAGAATCGCTATGTTGAAAAAAAAAGATATAAAAGTATATATTCATTTTAACTTAGAAAATTAGTCTTATATTTTTATATTTAGAAAAATATAAAAATATTTGAAAACTTTAAATTTTGTTATTTAAATTTTAATTACTTAATTTAACTTGTTTTTATATATTTATGTAAGTTCCTTTTTGAAAAGAAAAATCTAATTTAGGGCAATTTCAGGTATAATTTTTTAAATTTTTATTTTTCTGTTGAACTTTTTTGTTCATATTAAGTCAAAGATATAAAAGGTGATTGAATATTTATGGAACCCTTGTACGAGAACGTCAATGCTAGCTCAAGCGATGATGCGATTGTCAAGCGAGTTCAGAAAGGCGATCAGAGTGCTTACAATCTTCTTGTAATTAGGTACCAGCACAAGGTAATGCAGATTGCTATGAAATATGTTAGTGATCCTGCAGATGCTGCTGATATTGCACAAGAAGCTTTTTTGAAGGCATATAGAGCGATTGGTAATTTTCGCAGTGAGAGTGGATTTTATACCTGGTTGTATCGTATTGTTTGCAATACAGCTCATTCGTATCTTGAAGCCTCATCTAAACATCGCAATACTGTAGATGTTGACGGTGATACTATCGCATCCCAAGACCATCAAGGTGCTCTGACAAGTATTGAAACACCTGATCGAATAATTGAATCTCAAGAACTGCAAAGAACTATTATGCAAGCTTTAGCAGAGTTGCCAATTGACTTGCGAGATGCTTTAACTCTTCGAGAAATCGAGGGATTAAGTTATGAGGAGATTGCAGTTAAAATGAATGTACCTGTAGGTACGGTGAGATCCAGAATTTTTAGAGCTAGACAATATATAGAAGAAAAAATGGCTAATCTCTAAAATGAACAAGGAGAGATACTCAATGAGTACTAAATTTTCAAATCGTTTAAGTGGCAAAGAAGAACTTTCTGCACGTTATGACGGAGAATTTAATTCTGACGAAATGACATGTATGAATGAAGAAGAGAAATCTTCATTGCAGAAATGGTCTTTAATTGGTGCTACTATGCGAGAGGAATTATCTCCGCAGGTTAATTTAGATTTTGCCTCTAAGGTCGCAGATTTAATTGCAAAAGAGCCTGTTGTATCTTCAGTTGATCAGTCTGAGGTTCCTGCTGTTGAGGTTAAAAAAGAGCTTAAGTTTGAGACTAAGACTTTTGCTAAATTTATGCGTAAATTTGGATTTGTAGTCAGTCAGTCTGTTGTAGCAGCATCAATTGCTATGGTTACCGTTATAGGCTACCAAACTTGGAATGCAGAAGAAAATTTAAATCAAGATCCTGTTGCAGTTTCAGCCTTTGGCCCTGTTAGTAATGCTAATTTAGCAAGTTATCAAACTTCACAGAGCAATAATTCTATTCGTTTAGGATATAATGTTTATAATACAGAAAGTTCTGAATTGCACAATCGCGAGGCTCAGATTAGGAGTTCGCAAAGTCAAGAACTTGAGCGAATTAATAATTATATAAAAGGTTATGTCCTTAGTACTGCTAATAGATAATGTTTTTTCCTAAAAAATTTATAAAAATAAAAACTATAGTATCTATCTTTACTATAGTTTTTTTATACGCAAGTTTTACTGTTTCCTCACAAGAGCTTTTAAAAAACAATAGCTCAGAGATAAGTCCTAATAATCAATGTTTTATAAATTTTAAGTCCTTGCAAAAAGCTTTTACCAATACGCCTGCAGACTACACTTTAATAAGTGGTGATAACAATGGTGTAAATCCATTTACGCTAAGTCATCGTAATAAGGATAATCATTCTTATTCTATTTGGAAAACTTTAAATGGGGAGATACTTGGCTATTTTCTGCGAGATAATGGAGGGTTTGATTTTAACCAGGATCGAAAAGCTGTTTCTCCCTTATCCTGGCATCCAACTCTAATTTTTGATAGGTTATTTAATAAAAATACTATCCTAAATAATTATTCATGCATGATTGCAGGCCGAACTAGATTGTCTGGACGAAAGGTTTCTATGTTGCGTTTAGCTCCTCAGGAGGATTTGCGTTATAGCTTTGTGGTTGCGCGCGATGAGGATACAGCTTTACCCGTTGAACTTATGGTTATAAATCCATCTGGTATATTGGTTTTTAAAGTTACTGTCACAGCGATAGACGAGCCAAAATTCGAAGATTTTTCTTATAATGATGAAATTTTTGATCGTTTCGAGCTTTTAAAAAAATCTGAAACTAAAAATTTATCTAATCCTTGGAGTATTTTAAATATTCCACAGGAGTTTAGTTTTGTGGATGAGGGGTACGTGGTAATGGATAATGTTCAAGTGCCTTTCCAAACCTTTTCAGATGGTCTTGTAGATTTTAGAGTTTATAAAAATAATCCATCTAGTTTATTTGTTCCATCTGCATCTAACGGAACTTTAACAGTGTTAAGACGTTCTGATATAAATCATGAATATGCTATTGTTGGAGAGGTCCCAATTCAATTAGCAGAGATGGTATTAAAACGTATTCCTGCTAGTCGCTAATTATTCCACAAAGCCTTCTTTACTGTTAAAATAAGTGGTTAATTTTTATGAATCAAAGCGTAAATTTTATAATTTGCGCCGTATCCTTTAAATGATACGTAAGGCCACTTAGCCTTTTTATATCACTCCTATTGGAAATGTTTTATGTCAGCTGTTTACGACCGCTCAAAGATTAGAAATTTCTCAGTTATTGCTCATATTGACCACGGAAAGTCAACCTTATCAGATAGATTTATTCAATATTGCGGAGGATTATCTGATCGTGAGATGAAATCTCAGGTTTTAGATAATATGGATATCGAGCGCGAGCGTGGTATTACGATTAAAGCTCAAGCTGTAACCCTACATTATAAGGCAGAAGATGGTCAGACTTATGAGTTGAATTTTATTGATACACCAGGACACGTTGACTTTTCTTATGAAGTTTCACGTTCATTATTTGCTTGTGAAGGAGCTCTTTTAGTTGTTGACGCGTCACAGGGCGTGGAGGCTCAGACACTAGCAAATTGTTATCAGGCTATTGATTTAAACCTCGAGGTTATTCCTGTTTTAAACAAAATAGATTTGCCATCTGCAGATCCTGATCATGTGATTGATGAGATTGAAGATTTAATAGGAATAGAGGCTCACGATGCGTGTACCTGTTCTGCAAAGACTGGTTTGGGGGTAAAGGATGTTCTTGAAAGAATTGTAAAATCAATCCCATCTCCTAATGGAGATTCAAAAGCCCCATTGCAAGCATTAATTATAGATTCTTATTTTGATGATTATTTAGGTGTCGTAGCTTTAGTTCGTGTAAAAAACGGTACATTGAAGAAAGGAGACAAGATTAAAGTCATGTCTCAAAATACCTCATGGGAAGTAGAAAGAATGGGAATTTCTACTCCAAAGCGTGTTAGCGTTGATGTTTTAAATTGTGGTGAGGTAGGATGGGTTGTTTGCGATATTAAGTCTGTGCATGCAGCTCCTGTAGGTGACACTATTACTCATGTAAGAGCTCCTTGCACAGAGCCATTGCCAGGTTTCAAAAAGGTAAAGCCTCAAGTTTATGCTGGTATGTTCCCGGTTGATACTGAGGACTATAATTCATTTAGAGAGGCTTTAGAAAAGCTTTCTTTAAACGATGCATCCTTGTTCTTTGAGCCAGAAAATTCAACTGCTTTAGGTTTCGGTTTCCGTTGTGGTTTCTTAGGTATGCTTCACATGGAAATTATTCAGGAACGTCTAGAGCGTGAATATAATTTAAATCTCATTACTACTGCCCCTACAGTAATTTATGAAATTTTAATGACATCTGGAGAGGTTATACATATTGATTCTCCTTCACGTTTACCTCCTATAAGCAATATTGCAGAAATTCGTGAACCAATAGCAGAGTGCCGTATGTTGATGCCTTCTGAATATGTAGGCGCAATAATGAAACTATGTCAGGAAAAGAGAGGTATTCAAACAGGATTGGTTTACCACGGAGACCAAGTAGCTTTAACCTATGAGATTCCTATGTCAGAGGTGGTTTTAGATTTCTTTGACCGTTTAAAATCAGCTTCGCGAGGTTATGCCTCTTTAGATTATAGTTTTAAACGCTTTAATCGTGACTATTTAGTCCGTATGGATATTTTAATTGCAGGTGATAGAGTAGATGCTTTAGCTATAATTTTACATCGCTCTGTAGCTCAATCTCGTGGACGGGCTGTAGTTGAACAGATGAAAGAAGTCATACCAAGACAGATGTTTGATATTGCAATTCAAGCTGCTATTGGCTCTCAGATTATTGCCCGAGTAACTGTTAAGGCATTACGTAAGGATGTTTTAGCTAAGTGTTATGGCGGAGATATAACTCGTAAGCGTAAGCTGTTAGAAAAGCAGAAAGCAGGTAAGAAGCGCATGAAACAGCTAGGAAAGGTTGAAGTTCCTCAAGATGCTTTCTTGGCCATTTTAAAAGTTGGTAAGGAGTAGTGAATATGGTAAACAATTTTGCTTTATTACTATTAATTGCAACGGTCGTATCCGGATTAGCCTATGCTTGGGATTTTTTTAAACAAAGACCTCAAAGAAAAGCTAATTTGGCAAATCTTTTAAATGTTAATCCAAATGCAAGTCGTAAAGAAAAAAATAAATTACTTGAACCTAAAGGCATAATAGGACAAACAGGTTCATTATTTTTCATAATCCTTTTTGTCTTTGTTGTAAGATCTTTTGTTGTAGAACCGTTTCGAATTCCTTCAGGATCAATGTTGCCGACCTTACATGTTGGGGATTTTATTGCTGTAACTAAATGGAATTATGGTATAAGAGAGCCCTTGACAAATAAGACTTTGATCCCGACTTCAAAGCCTAATCGTGGCGATATCATTGTTTTTAAATATCCTGAAAACCCTAAAATTGACTATATTAAACGAGTTGTTGGTTTGCCTGGTGATATTGTTATTTATAAGGACAAAACATTATTTATTTTAGAGAGCAATTCAGAGAAAGGTGGCATGCCAGAGCTTATTGAGCAAAAGCCTTTAGGTGACTATAAGGTCTCTGGAGTAGGGTTTGAAGAGGTCTATAAAGTTTTTGAGGAACAATTAGGTAATAATTCTCATCAAATATGGATTAATCCTAATGTAAGAGATTTTTCTGAACATTTTTATCGTCAAAAAAATGCCCCTGTTGGAGCATGGCGCGTCCCGGAAAATAGTTATTTTGTTATGGGAGACAATAGAGATAATAGTGCTGACAGTCGTTTTTGGGGATTTGTTCCTCATGAGTATGTAATAGGAAAAACTATTGGAATTTGGTTTTCTTTAGAATTTAATCGGACAGATGATGACTGGTTACCAAGCTTTGTTCCTTCAGCCATCCGTTTTGACCGTCTCGGAGGAGTTGAATAATGTCTGAAAAATATGCTCTTTTGTTGCAGAATCTAGAATTAAGAATAGGTTATGCATTTGATAATGTAGATCTATTGTCCCAGGCTCTAACGCACCGTAGCTATGGTCCATTACATAATGAGCGTTTGGAGTTTTTAGGTGATTCAATTTTAGGTATGATCATTGCCAAAGAGTTATTTGATGACTTCCCTAATTGTCCAGAAGGTGACTTGACTCGTATGCGTTCAAGTTTAGTTAGAGAAACTACATTAGCGCAGCTTGCAAGAGAGTATGGAATAGGTGATGTTCTGCGTTTAGGTCCAGGCGAAATAAAAAATGGTGGGACTAGAAGAGAAAGTCTTATAGCAGACGCAGTTGAATCTATAATCGGTGCTATGTTTATTGATTCAAAACAAGATTTTCCTCGTGTACGAAAAGTTGTTTTACACTGGTTTGAATCAAGACTTAAAACAATAAAACCTGATGTTAATCAAAAAGATCCCAAATCAACCTTGCAGGAGTATTTACAGTCCTTACATTTATCTTTGCCAATTTATAGGATCGAGGCTATCTCAGGACCCGAAAATAGACAAACTTTCGATATTTCTGTAGAGATTGAGGTAGACAACTCACGTAAATCATTCCGAGGAAAAGGATCCTCTCGCCGTCGTGCAGAACAGGAGGCAGCTTCTCAGGCTTTGGATTTTATTCACAATTCAGTGAAACCTATTACTCATCATCCTAATGGTGCTAAGAGCCCATCCAAAATGGCGTAAAGAGAGTTTTTTATGGAACAGAATTTAGCTCAGACACAAGAACATTTTGGTTTTGTTGCTATTATTGGTCGTCCTAATGTTGGTAAATCAACATTGATGAATCATATTTTAGGCCAAAAAATTAGTATTACTTCAAGAAAACCACAAACTACAAGAAATAGAATTTTAGGTATTGATACAAATGGCGCATACCAAGCCGTATTTGTAGATACTCCAGGTCTCCATCGTCAAGAAAAACGAGCAATCAATCATTTGATGAATAGAGCGGCGGAGAGTTCCTTAGGCGATGTAGAGTTAGTTTTATTTGTTGTCGATCCTGAACATTGGAATGATGATGATGAAATGGCTTTAGCTCGTGTTCGTCAGGCTAAAGTTCCTGCTGTTTTAGTAATCAATAAAATTGACAAGATATCAGATAAGGAAAAACTCCTTCCAGTCATAGAAAATCTATCTCAAAAATTAAATTTTGCGGAAATAATCCCCGTATCAGCATTAAGAGGGAATAACCTTGAACGGTTAAGAAAGGTAATTGAGCGTTTCTTACCTGTAGGAGAACATTTATTTCCTGATGATGCAATTACCGACCGTTCTTCTCGTTTTATGGCAGCAGAAATTGTACGAGAGAAATTAATGCGCCAGATGGGAGATGAGCTACCTTACAGCGCAACTGTAGAGATTGAAGAGTTTGTAGAAGACGAAGAACTTCTTAGAATAAGTGCTGCTATATTAGTAGAGCGATCTGGACAAAAGAAGATGGTAATTGGTGCTGGAGGACAGCGTGTTCGTAAAATAGGCACTGATGCTCGTATTGATATGGAAAGACTTTTTGGACAGAAGGTATTTTTAAAACTTTTTGTAAAAGTTAAAGCCGGATGGGCAGATGATGCTAGAGCTCTAAAAAGTTTGGGCTATGATGACTTTGAGTCAAAATAATAACAATATAAATAAAGCGCCATGCTTTATTATTCATGTTCGCCCCTATAAAGAAAGAGCCCGTCTTGTAGAAATTTTTTCTCTAGAATATGGTCGACTAGGGGCTGTAGCCTATATTGGTAAAAAGGGATTTAAAAATAGAGCTCTTTTACAGCCTTTTGTGCCGTTAAATCTAAATTTGTTTAAAAATAGAGGTAATTTGTGGAATATAGGAGAGGTTAAAGTATCAGGAGACCCCTTTAATTTTAAACTTCCTATGCTTTTTTGTGCTCAGTATTTAAATGAGTTATTATTTTATCTGTTACATGAGCAAGATAGTATGCCACAGCTTTTTGCCTCTTATATAAAAAGCCTAGAAGTTTTATCAAGGATTGATGATAATTTCTCTAAAGATGGTGATGAACATTTAAGGTTTGCTCTGCGAAGTTTTGAAGAAATATTGCTTAAATCCTTAGGTTACGCACCTTCTTTTGAGGATACTTTAGGAAAAAAAATTATCCCAGAGTGTCGCTATGCTTTTGCTCCGAGTCAAGGTTTTTTTCTTTGCGATGATCCTAGTTTTCCTACAGTCTTAGGGCAAAGTTTGATCTTGATTTCACAGGGACACTATAAAGGCATAACCGAGCTTAATGCTTTGCAAATTATCCATAGTTCTTTAATAAAAAAACTTTTGGGTAATAGAACATTGCAAAGCCAAAAACTTTATCGCCAATATTTAAAAGATCAGGAAATATAATGGTAAGTTTTTATAAACCTCCTAAGAAAGACAGAAATACCCATGTTGCATTTGAGTTAACAATAGACAGTTTAGATTTATTAGGCAGAGGCGTTGGCAGGCGTGACGGTAAAGTATATTTTGTACCAGGTTTATTACCAAATGAGAGTGCTCGTGTTTTATTTAAAGCAAATAAGGGATCTGCAACTGAGGTAAGCGTTACTAAAATTTTGAGTAAATCTCCATTAAGACAGGAGAGTGATTGCGCAATTTCTGAGCGTTGTGGTGGTTGTCCATTAATGTTTATTCCGAAAAAAATGAGTTTTGAGGCTAAACAAAATGGTTTGTGTCGTTTATTTAATAAGAGTTTTAATTTAAGTATTAAAGAACCTGATTTTACAATTGAATCAGATGACATTCATTACAGAAGGGCTTGCCGTTTAGCTTTGAGAGTTGATCATGGGATTTTGCACTTAGGCTTTAGGGCTAAAAAGTCTCATGATTTGGTTCCTGTATCAGAGTGTAATGTTTTAACTCGCAGACTTAACGATTTATTAAATCCTTTATGTGAGTGCCTAAGCTCGCTTGATTTGCGTCATAAGATAGGTCATGTAGAGCTTCTTGACGGTTCTAAAATTGTAGGCGTATTGTTACGTATGACCTCAGTCTTAAATAAGTCAGATGAAACAAAACTTAAAGATTTTGCTCAGAAGCATTCTTTGGTGATAAGTGCAGTAGAACCTTATAAACCAGTTGTTTCATTGCAGAAAGATGAGGAATGTGTTAAAGAGCGTTTAATCGCAGGCAATTTAGATGACCTTTATATTGTCTCGTCAGGAGTTAAGATTAATTGTCTCCCATCATCCTTTGTTCAAGTGAATGAAAGCGTGAACTTAAAACTTGTAGAGAAAATTATTGAACTTGTGGAGCCAAAGCCTGATATGAGGATCTTGGACCTGTTTTGTGGTTTAGGTAATTTTACTTTACCTTTAGCCAAATCAGGCTCTGAGGTTTATGGTGTAGATATAGTAAGAGAGATGGTTTTAAAAGCTCGAGAAAATGCACTGAGAGCTGGACTGTTAACTGCACATTTTGCATCCGCAAATTTAAGTGAACCTTTTGAAAATCAAACATTCGCTCAGGGAAATTTTGATGCTGCAGTTTTAGATCCAGGGCGCTCTGGTGCTCCATACGCTACAGCCTTTTTAGCTAAAAAGAAAGTCCCTAAGATTATTATGATTTCATGTAATCCACAGGCTGCAGCACGTGATGCCGTTGAGCTATTAAAAGCAAAATATAAGATTGTAAATTTCGGCGTTGTAGATATGTTTCCAAGAACATCCCACATAGAAACAGTCTTAATGTTTGAGAGAATGAAATAATTACAAATAGGGGAATTTTTTTATAGATAAATAGCTATTTTTTATATAAATTAAGAATATTATAGAAAATAGTTATCTTTCATTTCTAATGTAGCTTATTGCTTTAAGGGAGCTTGGAAATGGTTGCAATACGTCAGACCCACACTGCTTCTTTTGATTTTGCAAAATGGAGCGAAGAATTAAACTTAGCCCCAGAACAAAGAAAAAAGTTACAGGCAGCGCATGATTATGTAACTGCTCATATTATTGATCATGATAAGAGATTAAATCAGGACATTGTGCCAGTTGTAATTGAAAACTTTACACATATGTCAACGGAGATAGTTGCAATTCTTATCACTTTAAATATGGACGACTTGTCTCTTGAGGCTGCAATTCTCTATCCAGCTTACGAAAACGGTTATATTACCCTTGAGGATGTAAGCGAAAACTTTGATGGTAAATTAGCCAAGCTTCTTGCAAATGTAAAAGATATGGAAGCTATTCGCTCTTTGCAAACTCTCACCTCAGACAATGCAACAGAGGAGCAAGTTGATCGTGTTCGTCGTATGCTTTTGGCAATGGTTGAAGATGTTAGAGCTGTTGTTATTAAGTTAGCAGAGCGAATTGCTGTTATTCGCGCAGCAAAAAATGCTGATGAGGAGACTAGAGTTTTAATTGCAAAAGAGGTTGCAAATGTTTATGCGCCCTTAGCAAATCGTCTCGGTATAGGACAGCTTAAATGGGAGCTTGAGGATTTAGCTTTCCGTTTTTTACATCCTGATACTTATAAGGAAATAGCCCATTTACTTGATGAACGTCGGGTTGATAGAGAAAAATATATTGATAATTTTGTTAATGAACTTCGTGAGTTACTATTAAAGGAAGGAATTTCGGCTAAGGTTTATGGACGTCCTAAGCATATTTACAGTATATGGCGAAAGATGCAAAGGAAACACCTCCCATTTTCAGAGCTTTATGATGTAAGAGCTGTAAGAATTATGGTTGATCGCATTCAGGATTGTTATGCTGCTTTAGGTGTAGTTCATACTCGCTGGCATCATATTCCGAAAGAATTTGACGATTATGTAGCAAACCCTAAGTCTAATGGTTATCAGTCAATTCATACTGTAGTTTACGGTGATGGTGGAAAAGTCGTTGAAATTCAGATTCGTACTGAGGCTATGCATAATATGGCAGAGCTTGGGGTAGCAGCTCATTGGAAGTATAAAGAAGGAAATAGTCAAAGTTCAGGAGTTGAACAGAGAATAAATTGGCTACGTAAACTACTAGCATGGCGCGATGATATGGTTTCATCTGGTTCTTTACTTGATGAGTTTAGAACACAGGTATTTGAGGATCGAATTTATGTTTTTACACCTCGAGGAGATGTTATTGATTTGCCAACAGGCGCAACGCCTTTAGATTTTGCTTATCAAGTACATACTATGGTAGGTCACAGATGTATAGGAGCAAAAGTTGACGGTCGAATTGTTCCTTATACATATAAATTAAAAACAGGCGAGCAAGTAGAAATCATAACTCAGAAGAATCCTAATCCATCAAGAGATTGGCTTAATATAGATAATGGATTTTTAAAGACATCAAAAGCACGAGCTAAAGTTCAGTCTTATTTTAGAAAAGTTGATTATGATAAAAATCGCGAAGCTGGGGAGGAGATGATTGACCGAGAGGTCGCAAAACATGGCCTATCCTATAATAAGGATCAGGTTGCATCCTTGTTAAAAGAAAAGCTCTCTCGCTTTAACGTTAAGTCTGTTTTAGATCTTCAAGCTGCAGTTGGTGCAGGAGATATAAGTATAAATTCTGTAATTTCTTATTTAGATGAAATATCAATAAGGGATAAAGGTAAGGTTTCAAAACAAGATCCTGCAGAAGAACTCAAGACAATTATCTCAAACCGTAGTGCAGATAAAATACTACAGTCTAAGGGTAAAAAGAAAGGTGCAGTAGTAGTGGATGGTGTTGGTAATCTTATGACCCATATTGCGAAATGCTGTCAACCCATCCCAGGAGATGAGATAAAAGGCTTTATTACTCAAGGTAGAGGTATTTCAATTCATCGTTCAGATTGTGAACAGTTAAAGAAATTAGCTCAAACAAATCCTGAGCGTTTGATAAGTGCAGACTGGGGAAGTGATGCCGACGGTGGTTATACTGTAACAATTAGAGTTGTAGGTCAGGATTACCAGGGGCTATTACGTGATGTAACAACAATTATTGCAAATGAAAAGATGAATGTATTAGGAGTTAGGTCACATGTTGATAGATCAAGTGATTTATCAATAATTGACATTGATCTTTTAGTATTAAGTATTCCTGTTTTGACAAGGACTTTAACAAAACTTAATGACTTGCCAAAGGTAATTTCAGCCAAGCGTCGCTAAAATCTTTATTTATTAAAAGTAAAAATCTAAATCTCCGTCCTTTAAAGGATCTATTAGGGCGGGGGAATATATTAGGATAATTATTAAAATAAATGTTTTTATACCATCAAAGATGAAAACATCTTAAATAAGATAAAATTCGTCAAATGAACCTTATATACCTAATGTATAGTAAACAATGTAAATATTTTTGAATTATTTTAGATAAAAAAAATAAGAATAATTCCTTAAAAAAAATATCTTTAAAAAAAGCAAGTATTTAAGTTCTGCATTTATAAAAGAAAAGCAAGTGATTGTTTGACATAACCTTTAAAAGGGCAAATTACGAGCCTTTCTTATATGATATAATTAATGATTAAGTTTGTATTTTCGGAGTAAACAATGTCTTCATCTCCTAAGATTATCTTTGTTACAGGTGGCGTGGTCTCTTCTTTAGGTAAGGGCATCGCCGGAGCGTCATTAGCTGCAGTTTTAGAGGCTCGTGGCTTAAAAGTTACCATCATGAAGCTTGACCCGTATATAAATGTTGATCCGGGTACTATGAGCCCTATACAACATGGTGAGGTTTTCGTAACTGAGGATGGTGCTGAAACTGATTTAGATTTAGGACATTATGAGCGTTTTATTCACTCAAAAATGTCTAAAAAGAATAACTTTACAACTGGCCGTATTTACTCTGATGTAATCCGTAAGGAGCGTCGTGGAGACTATTTAGGCGCTACAATTCAGGTTATTCCTCACATTACCAATGCTATTAAAGAGAAAATTTTGGCTGGTACAGAGGGAAATGACGTAACCTTAGTTGAGATTGGTGGTACCGTAGGTGACATTGAATCTTTACCATTCTTAGAGGCTATACGTCAGCTAGCTGTAGATATAGGACGAGAGAATGCATTATTTATGCATTTAACCTTAGTTCCATATCTTAAGACTTCAGGCGAGATTAAGACTAAGCCTACACAACATTCTGTAAAAGAATTGCTTTCTATTGGCATTCAACCTGATATTTTAATTTGCCGTTCTGAGGTAAGTATCCCTCCTCATGAGAGACATAAGATTGCTATGTTCTGCAATGTGAGTGAGCGCGCTGTTATCTCTATGAAGGACGTAGATTCAATCTATAAGATTCCTGCTATTTTAAAGAGCCAGTATTTAGATCAGTTTGTAGTAGATCGCTTTGGATTAAAAGTTCCAGAGGCAGATCTTTCCGATTGGGAACAGGTTTTATACCAGCAGGCTAATACTGTAGGTGAGGTAACCATAGGTATGGTAGGCAAGTATGTTGAATTACATGATGCCTATAAGTCTGTAAACGAGGCCTTAAAACATGGTGGTCTTAAGAATCGGTTAACTGTTAATATTCGCTACATTGACTCTGAGGATGTTGAGGTTCGTGGAAATGATATATTCCAGGGGCTTGATGCAATCCTAGTTCCAGGCGGTTTTGGTAAACGAGGTATTGAAGGCAAGATTATGGCTGCCCGTTATGCTCGTGAACATAAGATCCCTTATTTAGGAATTTGCTTAGGTATGCAAGTGGCATTAATCGAGTTTGCTCGTGATGTTGTCAATATGAAGGATGCTAACTCCACAGAGTTTAATCCACAAACCCCTTATCCTGTAGTTGCATTGATTACCGAGTGGATAGATGAGTCAGGTAAGGTTGAAAAACGTACAGATAAGTCTGACTTAGGTGGTACCATGCGCTTAGGTGGACAGCTTTGTCATTTACAAAAAGGCTCCCTTGTAAGAGAACTTTATGGAAGTGATGATATTGTTGAAAGACATCGTCATCGTTATGAGGTTAATAATAATTTAATCGGTAAGATTAAAGAGAAGGGTCTTAAGATCGCAGGTTTATCAACTGATAATAAACTTGTCGAAATTATTGAGCTTCCTGACCATCCTTGGTTTATTGGTGTTCAGTTCCACCCTGAATTTACCTCAAATCCTCGTAAGGGACATCCTTTATTCTCTGGCTTTATTAAGGCCGCATCTGAGTATCAGAAGAGTCATAATTAGGTTTAATTATGAAGTTCGTGGGTGCCTGCTTATTAGCTATTTGTTGTTTTTTACTTTACGACATTTGGTTTGGTCGTAACGGTGTTGAGCAGTATGAAGAAACTGCTCAGGCGTTGCAATTAGCTAAGATACGAGTAGATAAACTTACTCGCATCAATGAAGGCATCCGCGATGAAATAGTAGATTTACAACAGGGAAATTTAGCTGTTGAAGATCGTGCTCGTTCTGAGTTAGGAATGATTAAACCTGAGGAAACATTTTATCGCGTAATTGATACGCAAAATTAAATATAATTTGCTTAGTGCTAAGGAGCGTTGTGAAAGCTCAAAGTGCAGTTGTTGATGTAATTGTACCTGCTGCAGGCGTAGGTAGTCGTATGGGAGCATCAGTTCCTAAACAGTACTTAAATCTATCCGATAATATTACAATTATTGAGGCTACTTTAAATGCATTACATAAATGTGTTGGCATTTCAAAACTAATAGTGGCAATAAGTCCTGAAGATAAAATTTTTAAAACCCTTCCTTGTGCGTCACTTCCTAAGGTTATAACTGTTTTTGGGGGAAGGGAGCGCTCTGATACTGTAAGACTTGCTCTTTCGCATGTTGAAACTCCTTATGTAATGGTTCATGACGCAGCCCGTCCTTTTATAAGCATAAAAGATCTAGAAAGCCTGTTAGAGCTTTGCCATAAAGATGTGTGTGGTGGAATTTTAGCATCTCCTGTTGCAGATACTCTCAAGCAGGCTTTTGATGGAATCATAAAAAAAACGGTTGACCGTTCTTGTTTATATCGAGCATTAACACCACAATTATTTAAGACCTCTGAGCTCTTAGAGGCTTTAAATTATGCTAAATCAAAAGGGTTTAATGTTACAGATGAGGCTTCGGCTTTAGAATTGATGGGGGCGCATCCTGTTATAGTAAAAGGTGAATCTACTAATTTTAAAATTACTCATCCTGAGGATCTTAATTTAGCTCGTGCTTTATATAAATTTAAGGAAAATTTACAGTGATTCGTATTGGTTCAGGTTTTGATGTTCACAGATTTGGTGGAGAGGGTCCATGTACTTTAGGAGGGGTTAAAATACCCTATGAAAAGGGGCTTATAGCTCATTCAGACGGTGATGTAGTTTTACATGCGCTATGTGATGCTCTCTTAGGTTCTTTAGCTCTTGGTGATATAGGTCATTTTTATCCTGATAATGATGATCGATATTTAAACATTGATAGTAGAGTTTTGCTTTTAGATGTATATAAAAAGATAGAAGAGCGTGGTTATAAGCTTATAAATTGTGATATTACAATTATGGCTCAAGCCCCTAAAATGGCACCTTTTGAGCTAAAAATGAGAGAGACTATCGCGTCGCTTTTAAATGTTAATTTAGATTGTGTAAGTATTAAGGCTACAACAACAGAAAAATTAGGTTTCACTGGTAGAGGCGAGGGAATTGCTTGTAGTGCCACCGTTCTTGTTTGTAAAGTATAGAATATAGTATATGGGTATTTTTTCTTATATTTATGAGTTATGTATAAAGCTTGCCAAACATCCTAAGGCAACATGGTATCTATCTATAAATAGTTTCATTGAATCTATATTTTGGCCAATACCACCTGATGTTATGCTTGGCCCTATGTGTCTTGCTAAACCTAAAAATTCTTTTAGATACGCATTTATTACTGTTGTATTCTCTGTTGCTGGGGCCTTTTTTGGCTACTATTTAGGTTACTTTATTTATGACCCTTGGATTAAAAATCTAATTGAGTGGTTTGGATATGAAGAGGCCATGGCTACAGCTCGTAGTTGGTTTGTGGCAGAGTATGGTGTGTTGATGGTATTTGCAGGAGCTTTTACTCCTATACCTTATAAGGTAATAGCTATAAGCGCAGGTCTTGTAGCGGCAGAGAGCGTTTCTGTTACAGGAAGTGCCGGTTTATTAAATATATTTGTTTTCCTTGCTGTATCTTTTGTAGGACGTGGCTTACGTTTTTATTTAGAAGCCTCCCTGATTTATTTTGGTGGTGCAAAAATGGAGCATGTTATTAGACGTTATGTAGATAGAATTGGCTGGGCTTGTGTTATTCTAATTACAATTTATGTATTGTATAAATTGGTAATGTAAAAAATAACTTATTATATTTAAAACAAAACTCATAAAAAACTTATTTTTAGATATTGAAATAATGTTTTTGGCATAGGCGTCGAGTGATATGAAAATAAAATTTTACGTGTTAGGGGTAATTTTCCCTTTAGCACTTTTAGGTTGCCAGACAACTTATTACTCGCCTCAGGTGGTAGATGCTACAGGAAAAACTGTTTATAGTTCTGTAAATCGTCGTGTTCAAGATGTAAGAAACAATAAACAACAAAACTCCAATTATGGGGTGGTGAAACCTTATGTGGAAAACTCTAAGTACGTTAATTCATCAGATGATACCTACTTAGTAAGTCCTGGTGATACTCTTTATTCTATTGCGTTTAGATACGGACAGGATTATCACGATTTAGCTGCTATAAATAATATTCAATCTCCATATAATATAGAAGTAGGTCAGGTACTTAATCTTAGAAAGTCGGTCAATACCACTTCAAATAAAGTAAATGATAGCGGTGTTTATATAGTAAAGGCTGGTGATTGTGCGCGTTCTGTAGCTCGTGACCACGGTATGACTTTAGAGCAGCTAGTTGCTAAAAATCATCTAGCAAAGCCTTATAATATATATGTAGGTCAAAAGCTTAATGTTTTAAGTAGTAAAAATAGTAATATTGTAAGTAAGAATCAAAATGTCCCTGTTGCGGGAAAAACTGATAATAACGCATCACAAAAACCTGTAGAGGCAAAAACAGTCGTTGTATCAGGTAAAACTCGTAAAGTAGCAGGTATTGTTTGGCAGTGGCCTGCAAAAGGTCAAATCGTAAAACGTTTTTCTTCATCCGAACATGCCAATAACGGTATTGACATTGCAGGAACTAGAGGTAGGCAGGTTGTCGCCGCTGCTGCAGGTCAGGTCGTTTATGCAGGAAATGCATTGCGAGGTTATGGTAATCTTATTATTGTAAATCATGAAAATGAGTATCTATCAGCATATGCCCACAATGAAAGCCTTTTAGTTAAAGAAGGTCAGACTGTAAAGCGTGGACAAGTAATTGCAAAGATGGGATCAACTGATTCAGATAGGGTAAAACTTCATTTTGAAGTTAGACATCAAGGTGTATCAGTTAATCCTGAAAAATATTTACCTGTGAATCGTTAGTTTTAACGTAAGGACTGGCATGAGTATTACAGAAGATGATCATGGTTTGGAAAAAGAGCTAAAGTTCGAAGCACAACTTATAAATACAGATTCAGAGGGTAAAACTTCTGAGGCTGTAAGCCATTCTTCGTCAAAAAGATCTGAAAGCTCTGATATTCTCTCAACCTATTTCCAAAAAATTAGAGCTTATCCTCTTTTATCTTCTGAACAAGAAACCTCTGTTAGTCGAAAAGCTCGCGACGGTGATAAAAAAGCATTCGATCTTATGATTACTTCTAATTTAAGGTTAGTTGTAAAGATAGCAAAAGATTATAGGGGCCGAGGCGTGCCTATGTTAGATCTGATCGAGGAGGGGAATCTAGGTTTAATTCATGCGGTTAAAAAATATGATCCTGAAAGAGGATTTCGTTTTTCTACGTATGCAACGTGGTGGATTAGACAGGCTATAGAGCAGTCTATAATGACACAAACTCGCTTAGTTAGATTACCTGTTCATGTAATTAAAGAGATTAACTCTGTTCTTAAAATAAGACGTCAGCTACAAGATCAGATGGGTAATAACGAGGTTACGTTAGTTCAAATTGCTAAGGCATCGGGTAAAGAGCCTGAGCATATTGCAAACTTATTAGCTTTACTTGATCAGACTCAGTCTATTGACAGTAGTATAAGAGGAGCAGATGACGAAAAGGAAATATCTCTTTTAGATATTATCCCAGATAGGAAATTACCAACTCCATCAAGACATACTGATCGCCGAGAGTTAGTAGAGCTTATTGAGCAGTGGTATGAGTCTTTAAATGATAAGCAAAAGCTTGTTGTTTTTTCCCGTTTTGGATTAAATGGATCTGATGAATTAACCTTATCTGACATAGGTGAAAAAATAAATCTGACTCGTGAGAGAGTCAGACAAATACAGAATGAAGTATTAAAGAGTTTGAGAAAACTGCTTGAAACTTATGGAATTGATAAATCTATGATTGATGAAAATGATATTGATTAAATCAATTGGCTTTGCAGTTTTTCTAACAATACAAGAGCTTCTATAGGAGTTAAGTTATTTATTTTTAGGTTGCGGATTTCATCTGCAACCTTAGAAACTTTGGGATCAACATCTGCAACAGGTTCTTTGATTTCATCTAAAACCACGTCTTTTATATCATCGTTTTTATTTGCTCTGTTAAGAATTAAAGAGGTAGCCTTTTTTGTTACTTCTGACGGAAGACCTGCAAGCTTTCCTACCTCAACTGCATAAGCATAATTTTGTGCTCCTTCATGGGCTTTATATAAAAATACTATTTTCCCATGACTCTTTTCTGCTCTAAAACATAGATTTCCCATGTCACTATATACTTTGCTTAAGGAAGCTATTTGGGGATAGTGTGTAGAGAAAAGAGTAAAGCTTTTAATCTTAGTACATAAGTATTCGGCTATTGCAAGAGCAATAGAAGAGCCTTCAGTGGTTGAGGTTCCCCGCCCAACTTCGTCCATGATGATAAGACTATTATCTTTTGCATTATTAAGAATTGATGCAGCCTCTTCCATTTCAACCATGAAGGTGGAACGGCCTGAAGATAGATCATCTGATGCACCAATTCTTGTAAAAATTCGATTTATATCACCTATAATTGCATCCTGACAGGGGACAAAAGAACCAATTCTCGCCATAAGACAAATTAAAGCAGTCTGACGCATGAAGGTAGACTTACCTCCCATATTAGGTCCTGTAATGATGTAGAAGTTATGTTTGCTAAAATCGATTGAGTTAGGAACAAATGGATTATTTGAAAGACTTTCTATAACAGGATGTCTACCGTTTGTAATTTTTATTATATGATCGGTACTTAATTTAGGACAAACATAGTCGCGTTCTTGAGCAACTTTAGAGAAGCTTTGCAAAACGTCTAGCATAGCTAAAGAATTTGCAAGCTTACTTAAAGGTGTTAGAATTTCTTGAAGGTTGATTATTATCTCGTCAAAAATTTTTTTCTCAAGGGCTAGGGCCTCAGTTTGTGCGTTAACCGCTTTTTCTTCTAACTTCTTTAGTTCTTCTGTAATATAGCGCTCATTATTTTTGAGTGTTTGTCTGCGTTTATAACTAACAGGAACCTTTTGAGATTGCGATTTTGGAACTTCAATATAGTATCCGTGTACTGAATTAAAACCTACTTTTAAAGTTGTTATACCAGTAGCTTCCTTCTCTCTATTTTCAATATCTAAAAGCATGGAGGATGAACCTTGCATTAAAGCTCTAAGCTCATCAAGATGGTTATCAAAGCCGTCCGCAATTACACCGCCGTCACGAATAAATGTTGATGGTACTTCCATAATGGCTTTTTCTAGAAGTGTTTTTATATTTGGAAGAAGCTCTAGATTTTGCGCATAATTAAAAAGGTCTTGATTTTCTTCCTTTAAGAGCAGGTCTTTTATTTTAGGAACCTGGCCTAGGGCAGTACGAAGGACAACCAGATCTTTAGGTCTTGATGAACCAAGACCTATACGGGCACATACTCTTTCAAGATCTCCGACTTCATAAAGGGCTCCTCTAAGCTCGTCTATATCAAGATCTAATAGCCCTCTAACCATTCTCTGTCTTTTTAAAATAACTTCGTTATCGCGCAATGGGGATATAATTATTTCTCTAAATTTTCGACCTCCCATAGTAGTTACTGTTTTATCTAAAGCTTCTAAAAGAGAGCCTTTTCTTTCACCTGCTAGATTATTTAAAAGTTCTAAATTTCTTCTAGCCGTAGCGTCAATAATGACATTTTCCTGATCATCCTCTCTGGAAATTTTTTTGATGTGATAAAGTGGAACATTTTGGGTGTTTTTTACGTAGTTTAATAATGCTCCTGCAGCACAGATTCCATCCTCTAAATTTTCGATATCAAAACCAAAAAGGCTATCTGTATTAAATTGTTTGCACAAAAGCTTATAGCAAGATGTAAGTTCAAAATTCCATTGAGGCAGTGATTTTTTTGATTTAAAGAGATTTAAAATATCAAAATCTTTGAAATTTTCAGGATAGATAATTTCTGCAGGGGAAATTTTTTCAATGTAAAATTTTAGCTCATCGTAACTGGCACAAGCTCCGGCTTTAAAAGTTCCAGATCCTAAAGAGAGAAAGGAAAATCCATAGTATTTCTTTCCTTTGAAAATAGAGGCAACAGCATTATCCTTATTTTCAGGAGCTATCCCCTCATCTGTAACTGTACCTGGAGTTATGATGCGACTTATTTTTCGTATCATAGGTTGTTTAGAATTAGGCTCTCCTTGTTGTTCGCAAACGACAACAGATTCTCCTAGCTTAATTAGACGAGCAATATAATTATCAGCTGCATGGAAAGGGACTCCTGCCATAGGTATGGGCGCGCCGTTATTACTTCCTCTATGGGTGAGTGTAAGGTCTAGAAGTTGTGAGATTTTTTTTGCATCATCAAAGAATAATTCATAAAAGTCTCCTAATCTGTAAAAAACCAAAGTATCAGGAAATTGTTGTTTTATTTCAATGTATTGACGCATCATTGGTGTAAGTGTATTTACATCAATGTTTGAGTAATTAGACTTTGACATTTGGATCCTTAAAAAAAATCATCTTTCTTTGCTAAAGGCTTATTTAAATCTTTGTTATTATAATTGAGACTGAGTTGTTGCGTAACTGTTAGGGCATTTCATTACGTCTCAAAATAGCATATATATTCTATATTGTCTTTGTTGACTAATAGAATATAAAAATATAAAATATACATAATATAAAATATATTAGGAGATAAAATTTATGGCAGAGCGTACAGCTAAATCCTCTAAAGCGTCCACAGGAGGGTCAAAATTAGCAGCAAATCTTGCTAAAGATCCTAAAAAGCAGAAAGCTTTAGAAGCTGCAATGGAACAAATTGAACGACAGTTTGGTAAAGGCGCAATCATGCGTTTAGGCCAAAATGAAATTGTTGACATTGAAGCAATTCCAACAGGCTCTTTGACATTGGATTTGGCCTTAGGAATTGGCGGTTTGCCTATGGGCCGTATTATCGAGATTTTCGGACCTGAATCTTCTGGTAAAACCACTTTAACTTTAGAACTTATAGCTCAAGCCCAAAAATTGGGAAAGATCTGTGCATTTATCGATGCCGAACACGCTTTGGATCCTTTATATGCTCGTAAATTAGGTGTTCAGGTTGAAGATGTTTTTATTGCTCAGCCAGATACAGGAGAACAGGCTTTAGATATTTGTGAAACTTTAGTACGTTCAGGTGGAATTGATCTTGTAGTAATTGATTCTGTTGCAGCCCTAGTCCCTAAAGCTGAAATTGAAGGCGACATGGGGGACAATCATGTAGGTCTTCAGGCTCGTTTGATGTCTCAAGCTCTAAGGAAGCTTACAGGTATTATTAAACAAGCTAATTGTATGGTAGTTTTTATTAACCAGTTACGTATGAAGATAGGCGTAATGTTTGGTAATCCTGAGACTACCACAGGCGGAAATGCTCTTAAATACTACTCTTCTGTACGTTTAGATATTCGTAAGGGTACAGCCATTAAAGATAAAGAGAATGTAATTGGAAACGAAACTAAGGTAAAGGTAGTAAAAAATAAAGTTGCACCTCCTTTTAAAACTGCAAATTTCCAAATTCTTTTTAACTATGGTATTGCTAAAAATGGCGAATTACTCGATTTGGGAGTTAATGCTAAACTTGTTCAAAAAACTGGAGCCTGGTTTGCCTATAAGGGAGAAAAGATTGGACAGGGTAAAACAAATGCAATGAAGTATCTTGACGAGCATCCAGAAGTTGCAGACGAACTTGAGCAACAAATCCGAGTTTTCTATAAACAGAATTCTGATTATGAGGATACTGCAGAGCTTGGCAATGATGTTCCCTTAGATGCTCCTTTATCTGATTTAGATGACCTAGAGGAGGCTGATTTAGTAACACCAATTCCTGATGATCTTTAATTAGAATGGGATTTAAAAAAAAGGCTCCTATTGAAGATACAAAGGGAGCCTATGCCTATGCGCTTAGACTTTTGACAATGCGGGAGCATTCAAAGTATGAGCTTTATGTAAAACTTATCAAAAAGTATGACTCTCAAATTTCAAAAGAAATAGTTCATCGCTGCGTCAATGAAGGTATTTTATCTGAGACAAGATGTGTACAAATGCTTTGTCTTCATATGAAAAATTGTGGTTATGGTCCTCAAAGACTTAAAATTGAGATGCTAAAACGTCATCTTAATTATGAACTCTTAGAAAATGTAGATGAAGAAATAGATTGGGATGAACAAGCTTTTTTAGTTTTAAAAAAACGTTTGAAAACAAAACCTATAGATAATATAGAGATAAAAAAAGTTTTAAGTATGCTATATAGGAGAGGTTTCTCGTCCTCATCTTGTATTTGTGCCTTAAGACGCTTTAATGAATGGTTTGACGAAGAATTTTCTCTATCTAACTTGTAGAGCTTTTGGGTCTTATGCGCCCTTGAGCTGTTAATAGTGTATAATTTTCGCTAAATTAAAAGCCTCCTTATTTTGGAAATAGCATTTATGTATATGACAACTGATCAGATCCGCGATGCGTATCTGAATTTCTTTAAAGAGCATGGTCACACTATTGTGCGCTCTAGCTCCCTAGTTCCTTATAATGATTCCACTTTACTCTTTACTAATGCTGGTATGAATCAGTTTAAAGATATTTACTTAGGTAAAGAGAAGCGTGATTATATTCGTGCCACCACAGCTCAAAAATGTGTTCGTGCCGGAGGTAAGCAAAACGACCTTGATAACGTTGGTTATACAGCACGTCATCACACATTCTTTGAGATGTTAGGAAACTTTAGTTTTGGTGACTACTTTAAGAAAGAAGCTATTACTTTTGCCTGGACTTTGCTCACTGAGGTATTTAAATTACCAAAAGAGTCTTTAATGGCAACAGTCTATGATAAAGACGATGAGGCCTACGCAATTTGGCGTGATGTCATAGGTTTGCCTGAGAATAAGATTGTACGTATTGGTGATAATAAAGGTGGAGCTTTCAATTCTGACAATTTCTGGCAGATGGGTGATACCGGTCCTTGCGGCCCTTGCTCTGAAATTTTCTATGATCACGGTGAAGATGTTCAAGGCGGCCCTCCAGGTTCTCCTGATGAGGACGGTGATCGTTTTATAGAGATCTGGAATATTGTTTTCATGCAATACAATCGTAAGATTGATGGAACCTTTGAAAAATTAGCAAAGCCTATGATTGATAATGGCCTAGGCTTAGAGCGTATTGCTGCTGTTTTACAGGGGGTTCATTCAAACTACGATATTGATTTATTTAAAGCTTTAGAGCAGGCTGCTGCTGATACTTTAGGTGTAAGTGATCTAACTTCAAAATCATTACGTGTTATAGCAGATCACATCCGTTCATGCTCATTCTTAATTGCAGATGGTGTTTTGCCTTCTAACGAAGGTCGAGGCTATGTTCTTCGTCGTATTATCCGTCGTGCTGTACGTCATGGACGCCTTTTAGGAGCTAAAGATGTATTCTTCTATAAATTAGTAAATACATTAGTATCACTAATGGGTAAGGCTTATCCTGAGCTTGTTGAACAACAATCTTTAATTGAGCGTACTTTAAGAAAAGAAGAAGAGCAATTCTTAAAGACTCTTGATAGAGGTTTGGCTTTACTTGAAAATGAATTAGTTAAACTTGGTGAAAATAAGGTTATTCCAGGTGAGGTTGCCTTTAAGCTTTACGATACTTACGGATTCCCTGCAGATTTAACCGGTGACGTTGTACGTGATCGTGGTTATAGCGTCGATATGGATGCCTTTGACAAGTGTATGGCAGAGCAAAAGGAGCGAGCTAAAGCTAATTCTAATTTTGGTATTGATTACAATAAAGAATTAAAGATCTCTGAAAATACAGAATTTGTAGGTTACGATAATTTATCTTGCGAAGCTTGTGTAACTCATGTAATAAAAGACGGTGAGGAGGTTGAAAGTGCATCAACCGATGAGCGTGTTATTTTAGTCCTAGATAAAACCCCATTTTATGGCGAAATGGGCGGTCAAGTAGGTGATAAGGGTGTTATTCGTTTTGGTAATAATATCTTTATTGTTGAGGACACAAAGCACGTAGCTAAAGCCACAATTCATATAGGTCATGTTGATCTTGGTGAGTTTAAAGTTGGCGATAAGGTAAATGCTATCGTTGATGAGGACAATCGTAAACATATTGCAGCTCATCACAGTGCTACCCACCTTTTAGATGCTGCTTTACGTAAAGTTTTAGGAGATAACGTAGCTCAGAAGGGCTCTTATGTAGCCGCAGATCGTTTACGTTTTGATTATTCTCATTCATCTCCTTTAACTCTTCCTGAGCGTCAGCAGATAATTAGTATCGTAAATGAAGCAATTACAAAGAACTATTTAGTTAAAACTGAGCTCATGAACTTGGATGAGGCTAAGAAGTCTGGCGCTATTGCTTTATTTGATGAGAAATACGAAAACGAGGTTCGTGTAGTTTCAATGGGGGATTTCTCCAAGGAATTATGCGGAGGAACTCACGCTGAGCGTACTGGTGACTTAGGTACTTTTGTTATTTTATCTGATGAGAGTATCGCTTCTGGAATCCGTCGTATTGAAGCTCTGGTAGGATCATCAGCCATTGAGTGGATGCAGCACTTAGCTCGCATGGTGGCTAAGACTTGTAAACTTATGAAGACAGGTTCTGGAGTAGATCTGACAGAGCGAGCCGAACAAATTTTATCTCATGGCAAAGATCTTGAAAAGCGGGTTGAGCAGTTAAAAGCCAAACTTATTGCTTTAGAGTGTAAAGATCTCGTTTCAAAGACTGAGTCGTTTAATGATGTTCCTGTTGTGTTAGCTAAGTTAGATGACTGCTCAACAAAGGATTTACGCACTGCAGCTGATGATCTGCGTAATCGCTTAAAAACATGTGTTTTGGTTTTAGCTTGCATTGAAGACGGTAAGGTAGGTTTGATTGCTGCTGTTTCAGATGATCTCACCTCTCGTGTCAGAGCTGGGGATATTGTTCGTGAAATAGCCCCTGCAGTAGGTGGCAAGGGTGGTGGTCGTCCTGACTTAGCACAGGCTGGTGGAACAAATCCAGAAGGTCTTACAGCTTGCTTTGATAAAGCTCGTACTCTTTTAAGAGGTAAGCTTTAGTATGTTGGTAATATCCCTAAAAGCTGGAGAAAAAGTCAAATTCGGCCGGGATATTACCGTTAAAGTTTTAGAGACTAATTCCGGACGGATGAGGATAGGCATTGAGGCTCCTTCATCTGTCCGAATTGAACGTGTTGCAGATAAGTTAAATAAAAAAAACTTAAAAACTGAAGATAATTTGGTTCAAAAAGAGAAAATTTAACTGTTTTGCAAAATAAAACTTGACATAGACTAAACAAAAGCAGATACTAAGCAACGCAAAATTTATGACTGATTTTAAATCAGGCTAACTTCGGATAGATGACCGAGAGGCTGAAGGTACTCCCCTGCTAAGGGAGCATACGAGTATAAAGCTTGTATCGAGGGTTCGAATCCCTCTCTATCCGCCAGTTAAAAAAAAGCTTGCAATTAAAAATTTTTCTGTTATAATTTTGCGCC
>CALFLJ010000202.1 GCA_937880335.1 uncultured Succinatimonas sp. | reverse complement strand
TAAAGAGCTACTGAGCCGTTAAGAATCAGTATTTGCTTAAATTTTTAAAGTTGGAAACTTGAGTATTTAATAACGAAATGATTTTATATTTAAGTTATTGACATTTTATGTTGTTTTATTACAAAAAACAGCTATTTTAGATGTTAAATGCTGTATGGTATATATCATACACGTTTTAAGGTAAAAGTTAATTCTAATATTCAATTGTTCAAGATTGATTGCGAATTATAAATAAGTGTTTATTAATAATAATTTTAAGACATTTATATTTGTAAAACATATTAGGTAATAATCAAGATCTCGTAGATATAATTAAAGAGCGTAAAAAAAGTAAAGAAATGAATAAGATTGAAATCAAACTCGTTGATGAAGAACATGTTGTTAACAAATGTCTTTCATTAAACAGAAAAGGAAAAGATAAATCGTTAGATTCTAAGTTTAGAATTATTAATGCAGCTAAAGAAGAATTTACCTCTCATGGATTTGACGCAGCAAGAATTGATGAAATTGCAAGAAAAGCTGAAGTTAATAAACAACTAATCTATTACTATTTTGGAAGTAAGGATAGTTTATTTACAGAGGTATTAAAAGAGTCTTATAAGAAATTAAGACAGGCTGAAGTTATTGATAATTTTGATAATCTTACAGCATATGACTCAATCATGAAGTTGATAGAACTCGATTGGAATTTTTATACAGCGCATCCAGAGCTTATTTTTATGCTTGCTAGTGAAAACCTAAAAGATGGTATACATATAGAGAGTCAAAGAGAAGCTTTTTGGGAAATAAATAAGGTGTGGGGAGAAACAACAAATAAAATCTTAGAAAAAAATAAAACATGTAGAACTATTCGGGAAGATATAGATCCAATGCAATTAAATATTTCTATTGCAAGTTTAGTTATATTTTACATTATGAATATGAAAACATTGTCTCTATCGTTTGACGTAAATTTAAATACAAAAGAAATGATAGATAAAAGGCTACAAGCTATAAAGGAAATTATAGGCGATTGGATAAGACCTAAAAATATAAAAGGAGAGGAGAGTGAACGATAAACTGTGTAAACACCATTAAGTCCACTCTGAATATTTATCTAATATACTTAGCTATTCTGTAAGAGGTTTCCTCAAGACAGGATAGCTGATTTAAAGCCTTTGACCAATTCTGCATTTTAGCATTGTTCCATTTCTTAGAAAGTTCTCCTGTGATTCTTAGATAAAAAATCTTAAACACAGCATTTTCATTTTCAAAGAAGCCTTTTTTAGTTACTTTTCTAAGACTTGAATTTACGGAATCAATAGCATTGGTCGTATACATTACCTTGCGAATATCTGTAGGGAAATTAAATAGTTGTCTTACGTGATTTAGGTTATTTTCCCATACTTTTATTGCCCCTGGATAATCTTTTCCCCATTTATCTTTTAAGACGTAAAATGTATCTTCTGCCGTTTCAAGGTTAATTGCACCGTACATTGCTTTACAATCAGCACAGAAGGCCTTTAGATGCTTAGAGGGGATGTATTTTGTTGAGTTCCTGATAAGATGAACTATGCAGCGCTGAACAACGGTTTGAGAGAAAATAGAACGTACACCTTCCTCAAGACCTGAAACTCCATCCTTTGAAAAAAAATATTTTCATCCAGGTTGATTTTGATTAAGCTAGTTTAATGTACAGGCCTAAAACATCTTTAAGTCCTTCACAATCAACGCCTAGAATAACGTATACAGCATGATTATCTATAACTCCATGTTCGTTCTTCATTTTGACATATATACAATCAAAAAATACGAAACTATAAAGTGCTTTTAACGGCCTGTTAAGCCACTCCTTCACATCTTCAAGTATTGTGTCTGTAATCGTTGAAATCTTGTCTTGTGATAGCTCAAATCCGTAAATTTCTTCAATAGTGGCGCTTATATCTCTTTGACTCATTCCCCTTGCGTACATGGCAAGAACTTTGCTTTCTATCTCTGAAACATCCTTTTGACGTTTTGGAACAACTATAGGAGTAAAGCTTCCTTCTCGATCTCTTGGAACTGCTATTTTTGTTTCACCAAAAGACCCTTGGATAGTTTTTTCACTAAATCCATTTCTTCTATTGTCGTGCTCTTTCTCTTCCTGTGAGTTTTTATCATAGCCTAGGTGGGCATCCATTTGAGCATTTAGCATCCTCTCAAATAAAGGGCCAAATACATCCTTTAATGCCTCATTTATGTCTTGGGCATTTTTTACGTCATAGTTGCTATTTTTAATGCTGCTGGGCTACGTTTGATTCTGCCATAATAAACTCCATTTAAGTCATAAAATGATATCAGACTTAAATGGGTTTACACAGATTCTATTTCACTCTCCATAAAATTAAGACAAAGTAATTTACCATGAATTGCTTTCTGTAAAAGCAGTTGATCCTTCTTGTGTGAATTTATTATTTTATTGTATTCGATCCTGCTAGAGAGTTTACCAATCCTTTGTAGCGTTTTGCCTGATCACTTTAATCTTAATATTCTGTGAGTTAAGCACAAATTTTCAAAAAATTTTTTTTATCACTTTAATTTATTTTTTTTACTTTATATTTTAGTTAGATATATATTTAATACATAATATGTTATATGTTATGACATATAACTATAAATAGTAACTATATAAATAAAGTTTTTCATCTAACAATAAATATTTTTATATTTTGTATCTCCTTTACAACCTTTTAACTTGTTTAAGATCTTTTTGATTATTTAGAATAAATATGTAATTAAATCTAGTAATTCAATGAATTTTTATTTTTTATTAAGAATAAACTTATAAAATTATATTAGTATACAAGTTTTAATAAAATAAGATTCAAGTTATATTAATATATAAAAATATATTAAATAAACTAAAGTTATATATAACAATAAAATATTTTATAAAAGATCGTATTTATTAAGTAAAGCTATAATTGTGATTCTGATTATGATAAAAATCTCTTACTAGATCTAAATTTAAACTTATACTAATTTTACTTAATTTAAAGAGGAGATTGCTATGAATAAAAAAAATTCCAGAACCTAAAGCACCTATAACAGCTAATAAAGGCTTTCTTCCAAGGGGACATTACGTTTCTTGGGTGTTATTGGTTATTACAACTTTTTCCATATTGATGACATCAGTTTCAAGGCAAATTTTGCCAACTGTTTTACCAGGAATCATGGAAAACTATGGTCTAAATTCGGTTGAAGCCGGTTTAATAACCTCCTTTCAATATGTTGGTATATTTTTTGGCTGTATTTTTTTTGGCATTTATTCTGATTACTCAGGTCGAGGTTATAAAAGAAGTAGACCTTGGGCTTATACTGTTATATTAGCTGCAATAGCTGGTGTAGCTGTAGCATATTCAAAATCTATTTTCATGTTAAAGTCATTCCTTGTTTTTCTTGGAATTGGAACAGGTGGGGCTGAGCCTATTAACGTTGCAATCATTGGCGAGTGGTGGCCAAAGGAACATAGAGGGTTTGCTGTAGGTTTTCATCATATAGGATTTCCTATTGGTCAATTTGTTGGTCCTGTTATGATAGGTTTTGTATTAGCTGTTGGTACCTGGCAAGATGCTTTTATCTTCATTCCATTACTCGCTATTCCTCTTGTTGTAGCACAACTTTATTTTGGATCTAAAAAATACCAAAAAAAGATGCTTGAGTGGGTCGATAATAATAATTTGACTCGTCCTGATGTAGACGATCTCGGAAATGAAAATTTAAAGCCAAGTTTTAAACAAACTTTATCTGATATGGTTTTATGCCTAAAAAATAAGAACTGTTTATACTCTATAACTGTATTCTTTATTTTCCTTTATGTTGAAGTTGCAATAATGACTTTTTTAACCTTGCAGCTTACATCTATTGGACTTAGCCTTGAAGTTGCTGCAATAATTTCAGGCGCATCAGGACTTACAGGTTGGATTGGTCAAATTTTTTGGGGAATTTTTTCTGATATTTTTGGAAGAAAATTGTCACTTTTTATTATAGGAATAGGTACTGTTGTTGCAGTTTTTGGTTGTCTATATATAAGTTCAGAAAGTACCGGATGGCTATGTTTAATTTTATGGGGATTGTTTAGAAACTCTCCATACCCTGTAACTTTTGCTGTAATGCTTGATTCTTTGCCAAAAGGAGCTGGTTCTGCTCTAGGAATTATGATTGGTTTCTCATGGCTAGTAAGTTCATTATGCGGGCCAATTAACGGTTATATTATTCAAAATTTTGGATTTACTTATCACTATATTTTCTTAGCATGCCTTACATTATTTGCTTTGATTTTTATAAGCTTAATTAAAGAAACGGTAAAAAGAAGAAAAGCAAATTAAGTAATTAAGGGGATTAGCAGCAATATATTATATTTTGTTAATTAAATAATTTTTTTTTGAGTTTTTATTATGAAAATAGTAGATATTCATGTTCATGTTTTTAAGAACGTTTCTTCTATTATTGATGGGATGCCAGCATCTTCTACTTCTTATGGAATGGTAAAAGTTGGTAATAAAGAAATGCCATTTCTGCAGCCATGGTTTGAAAATAGCTGTAGTAAGTATGAGGTTTATTTAAAATTCATGC
>CALFLJ010000201.1 GCA_937880335.1 uncultured Succinatimonas sp. | reverse complement strand
TAAGACATCCAGCCTGCAGACCATAAAGTCTAGCAAGCTCTACAATGAGATTGATAGCCTGTTTCTTAATATTAAGACTCTTGTTATTTTGACCGTCTTTTGTAAGTACAAACTGCCTAAAAGTTCCAATAGGGGGTGTTACTGAGGATGAAATCTTCATTAAAATGGCAAGAAAGCGCGAATTGTTTGTAATTAGTCTTATCAGGTGTTGACGCAGTTTTGTAACAAGGAATTCATCACCATAAAGACAACGCATATCTAAGAAGACAGAACTATTGAGTATAGCCTCCTTATCGGCATTACTAATCCATTTGTCGTAATATTCACACCAAACTTTATAGCTTTGACACCATTTAGGATTTGAGGCCATAAAGTTACCGTCGCATAATGGGTAACCACATTTATCTAAGGAAAGACTGACAAATTCGGTGAAATTTTTAAACCATTGATGTTCAGCTTCGGTAATATCACGCTCGGTAATAAGGCAATTATCTTGATCTGATAAAAATTGTACCTCGTTACGGGCTAAGGAACCTGCAGCTGCGAAAGCATAATTGCAAGGTGGTGCCCCGAATTTTTCCTCGCCCAAACGGCAAATTCTCTGTACATAAAGATCACATAGACGTGACATGACCTTTTGTATTGTATGAGGAGCTACATTAGTCTCGACTAATGTTTGAAATACTTCCTTATTGTGAGATGAAAGCTTTATAAGTTTGCTTAGACTGTTTGCATTTTGAATATCCTGATTTAAATAAATTGCCTGAAGTTGAGTGTGTTTTAAAAGCTGTCTTGTGGTCACAGAGCCTACAACCTTTCCTTTTTCAAGTACAGGTAAGCATTTAATATTATGCATGACCATGCTTTCCATGGCCTCGTAAATAGGACGTGATGCCTCAATAGAGAATACCTTAGAGCTCATAATATTTTTGATAGGACTTTTTATATCAAGTCCTAAAGCTACTGCTTTTAAGGTAATGTCACTTTTAGTCACAATGCCTAAAAGTTTATCCTCACTCCCCACAACCATGGCAGCATCCGTATGGTTGCAACCTATGGTTGCTGCTGTTTCTTGAATTGATGTATCAGGGCTTACAAAGGCCAGATCTGTTACAGCTATAGTTGATACTTGTTTTTCCCCTTGATTTGAAATACTGTCAACTTCGCTTGAATTTCTATGAGTTGATGATAGTCTTACCCATTCTTTTGAATTGAAGTATTCGCCTACAGTTTTATTTTTGCTTATTAAAAACTGAAGCATCTGTTTATTTATGAAATAAAGAAGAGTGTTTTCTAAAAAAGTTACTTTATAGTCAGAATCACCTTCTTTGTCTATCTGTGTATAACCAAAGCTATCTCCAACTCCAAGGCGGGCTCTTAAAGAATTGTCCTGCTTATTTATTTCCTCAGCAGCGCCAACTCTAATCATGTAAAGACCAGCCCCTGCTAATTGTTCATTATCAAGTACGTCATCTGGGGAGTGATAGGAGATTTTAACTGCTGTAGCTACAGCATCTTTTGCTAATGTGTCAAGCTGAGAGAATGGGTAGGTGTGAGATATAAAATCGTAAATATTAGGAAGTAGTGACTGATCCATAAACAAGCCCTCCTTTATAAGCTTTTATTATTTTAGCTAAATTTGCTAAAGAGAACTTTGTATAAAGCATAAAAATCTTTATTTAAAACACGGCAAGGATTTAAAAATCCAATAATTTAATCTTTTATCACAAAATAACCTTTGCCTTATGTATAATTTTTTTTTTTGTATATAATAATCAAATTGTTTTAAGCTGAAATTAGATGCTTATTATTTTTGTATTAGATATAAAATTATTACGTAAGCTGGGTTATGGTACTTTTATATAAATTAACATTATTTTTTACTAGTCTTATAGGTTCGCTTTCAATTTTAATTTGGTCATTTTATAAATTTGTTGGTTATTTTTTTTGAAAAGATCTTTCCTATGAGCAGTTTTTATGGGCGATAGATAATAGAGCTGATGGGGTAGATAAGAGATTTGTAATATCTGTTACCTGTTTTATTTTTATAGTTATTCTTTTATTGTTAATCTGGAATTTTAGTGTCTTAAATTTTAAGAAACTTGTTTTCGTTTTAAAAAATATCTTTGTTTTTATTTTTGCCTTGGTAACAAATGATACGAAATTTTCCCATATATTTTTATCAAAGTTGTTTTTACTTATTCTTGCAGTTGTATCTTGCAATGCAGGATACAAAAAAGTAGATAGAATGCTAGAGATTTCAGAATATTATAAGGTGCAACAAGAGGGTGCTTTAAATGACCATCTAAAAGAATACTATTGGGTACCTAAGCTTTCTGAAATTAATTTTCCAACAAAAAAGAATTTAGTTTTAGTGATGGGGGAATCTCTTGAGTTTAACTTTAACTCTGAAAGTGAGGTTACACCGAGGTTAAACAAGCTTGCAATTTATAATGCTAATTTTACCAATATGCAGAATGTAAGCGGATCTAGTTGGACTATCGGGGCTTTAACAGGATGGCATTTTGGTCTTCCATTAAAAGTACCAACAGGAGGAAACAACTATATTTCACATAAGGGATTTTTGCCAAATGCTTTATCTGTATTCGATGTTTTAAAAGAAAATGGATATAAATTAGTTCTTATTATGGGATCTGACAGTAACTTTTCTGGTATGAAACAACTTTTTTCAAATCATGGTGATTTTACTATAATGGACAGCTCCTATTGGAAAAGTGAGGGATGGGATGTAAATGAGCATGAAGGGGCATGGGGATTTAATGATTAGTTTGTATTAAAGCGAGCAAAAGATGTATATTCGAAGTTACAAGAAGGCGATAAGCCTTTTGTACTTTTGGTTCAAACAATTGATACTCATTCCCCATTTGGATACTGTCCTACAGAAAAAAGAATGTTTAATGATTTACTGGATGCTTTTTATGAGGCTGATAGAAATATTGGTAATTTTGTAGATTATATAAACGTTGATAAAAAAGAAGCTTTGATATTGGGGATCATAGGCGATCATTTATTTATGGGAGAGCCTGAACTTTTTAAAGGTGTATTAAGGCGGCAGAGATGTTTATTTTTAGGAGATATACCTGATGGTTTACATTTTAATGTAGACAAATTTATAAGTGCCGTTGATATTGCCCCTACAATTTTAGATTTAGCTGGAGCTAAATGGTCTACTAAGCAATTTGGTCTTGGTTTTTCTATATTTTCTGATGATATTTCTTTAGTAGAAAAATTAACAGTTGATGGATACAACAAGTTTGTTTTATATCCATCTGCTACCTATAATAAATTCTATTAAAATATTTATATTAAGTTTTATTATGCAATTGTAACGATTTTGGGCTTAACAGATTAAGAGTAATCTCTGGTAACTATATAAAAATTTATCAGGGATAATTTTATATAATTATCAATTCCTTCAATTCTAAGTAATAAAATGATTAAATTTCAAATAGGATCTTAAGTGTGGTTATATAGATAGCATACATTTAAAGTTTATGTCCTCTCTTAGATAACTCTCTTTTTTTTTAGGTAAAATATAGGGCCATTTCTTTTGAATAATTTGTCCTCAAAACTTTAAAAAGTTATATCTTTGCAAGAGGCAGATAATTTAGGTTTTGAGGCTTTATACTAACTTCAGTTCAATTTTAAATTTATTTAAAATCTCTTTAGCGCTTTCAGCTAGGGCATCATCACAAATTACCATATCTAATGCCTCAAGTTTTACCGCAACGTAGGTTGCAATTTGTGCATATTTAGAAGAATCTGCAATTAAGATTTTGCGACGTGAAGATGATACGGCGGCTTTTTTTACAATTACCTTTTCAACATCAGGGGTGGTGATACCACGTTCATCCCAGGATGAGGCAGATAAAAAAGCAATATCAAAATTTAAGGATTCGATTGTCTGAGCGGCAAGTATTCCTACAGCTGACATATTTTTTACTCTTAACTGCCCGCCTGTGTGTATAATATTGCTCAAACCATGATCAGACAGAAAATTTAATACTCCAAAATCATTTGTTACAATGGTAATGTCATCGCGATTTAATAAAAACCGCGCTAAGGCTAAAGATGTAGTACCAGCATCTAAATAAATACATGAGTTTTGAGGGATGATCGTGGCTGCAAAACGACCTATACGTTGTTTTTCCTCTGCAGCCATTTCTGTTTTAGCAATACGGCTAGGTTCAATGTTTAATTTTTTTGAAATTTGAACGCCACCACTTACAGAGACAACCAAGCCCTCGTGTTCTAGCTTTTCAAGATCCCGCCTTACTGTCATGTGAGATACTTTAAGCAAGTTCATCAAATCATTTACCGAAACAGCTCCCTTTATCTTCACATAATCTAGGATCTTTTGTCGTCTTTCGATAGGTAGCATTACATCTCCTTTAGTTTTTTAGTCTCTATACTGCAAATTTTATACTTAATTAAACAAAGTCTCACATCTTTTAACAACAATATTCTCTTTTATAGGTCTTATATTATTAAATTTTTAAAGAAAAGGTTAAAAAACTGTTAAAAAATGTTGTTTTGTAATTAGTTGAATTATAAGTGTAATATAAAAGTAATGGTATTTTATTTTTAAATTTTTGATCTTATTCACAGCAATGCAACATCTTTTAACTAAAATTAACAATGTAATTATCATTCTTAATAAGGGGTTTGAAATGAAGATTGCTTTGGTCTACACAGGTGTTACGCCTCAACTTACTTACCTTGTAGAAAGAGAAGTAAAAAAACAATGCGGTGAGTGCGAGCTTATTACCTTAAAAGATCCTTCTATTATATCTGAGGTCGCAGCTGCAAACCGTGTCAATACAGCTCCTGCAGCCCGTCTTGTATCTATGTATATGCAAGCTGCAACTATGGGGGCCGATGCTATTTTAAATATTTGCTCTTCAGTAGGCGAGGTTGCAGACTGTGCCCAGAGCATTGCTAAATATATTGGAGTTCCAATTGTAAGAATTGACGAACTTATGTGCAGAGAGGCTGTACGTAAGGGTAAGACCATTGGTGTCATGGCAACTTTAAGTTCAACTCTAAATCCAACTAAGAATACTGTTTTAAGAGTTGCTCGTGAAATGGGTAAAGAGGTTACTTTAGTTGATTCTCTTGTAGAAGGAGGATTTGGTTTAGATGAGTCCCAGTTTAAGGAACTTATGAAGGATTATGCGCAAAAGATAGCTCCAAAATGTGATGTCATTTTATTTGCACAAGGATCTATGGCCTATTGTGAGGAAGAGATTGCAAAACTTACAGGTAAGGTAGTGCTGTCGTCACCTAGATTTGGTGCGATTGATCTACGTAAAGCTTTAGAAGAAAAAGGTTTACTTTAGGAGTTTTCTTTTATGCGCATGAATCTTTTAAGTAAGGCTGTGTTTTTAGCAGCAAGCGTAGGTCTTGCTTTATCACTTACAGCCTGTAGTGGTGATAAAGAAAAAGTTACCGTTATAAATTTTTCCCATACACAAAGTCCTAACTCATTGACTGATTTAACTGCAAATAAGTTCAAAGAGATAGTTGAAAAAGCCTCAAATGGTAAAATTGAGGTGCATATATTTACAAACTGTGGTTTATCAGGTGGTGATTTAACTAAAGCCTTAGAGTTAGTCCAGACTGGTAATATTGATATTCACTCCTGTGCTCCGGCAAATATTGCTAACTATGATCCACGTTTTTATGCCTTCTGGTTACCATTTCTATTCCCAAACCAAGAAAGTTTACTTAAATTCTGCTCAAGTGAAAAAGTCTTCAAAGAGGTTAACTCATGGTGTAATGACTTAGAGATGCAGATGTTAGGTATTAACTCGGCAGGTTCACGTCAAATCTCAAATTCAAAAAAAGAGATTAAATCTCCAAAAGATCTTGAGGCTATGAATATTCGAGTACCGGGAGCTAATGTATTTATTTCCTTGTATCGCAATTATTTCCACGCCAATCCTACTGCTATGGATTTCTCTGAGGTTTATACCTCATTGCAACAGCAAGCAATTGATGGTCAGGAAAATCCAATTGCAGTATTTGCCTCCTCAAAATTTGATGAAGTCCAAAAATATGTAACCTTATGGGATGGTGTTCGCGATACCACAATCTGGGTTATGTCCTCTAAGACATTAGAAAACTTAGATAGTAATGAGGCAGATATTATTCAGTCAGCTGCAACTGAGGCTTTAGCATGGGGTAATGATTATCTAGCAAAGACCGAGGGCGATATTATTGAGGGCTTAAAACAAAAGGGGGTTGTAATTACTGAGCTTTCAGATGAGGTTAAGGGAGAATTCCAGGAGCAGTGTAAGGGTATTTACACTGAATTTGAACCTACCATTGGTAAGAGTGTAATTGAATTATTCACCAAAGGTTACTTAGAGGATTAAATATGAAGCACTTTTGGAATTATTTTGAGGAGTACTTGTGTGCCATTGCTTTAGTAATAATGTCAGTGGTGACCTTTATAAATGTTTTCTCCCGTAAGGTTTCTTTTATCAACCTGTCTTTTACACAGGAATTAGTAACCACCATGTTTGTCTGGGTTTGCTGTTTAGCTGCCGCTGCAGCCTTTAAGACCGACTCTCACATGGGATTTTCTTATTTAACTGACAAACTTACAGGAAAGTTACGCAAAACCCAAAGATACACACGTGTAATTTTAATTACTGGAAACTACATCATATGGTTAATTTGGGGTATTGATATGGTCTACCGTCAGGCTCATTACAATATGTTAACTGGAGTTTTAGAGTTACCTATTTGGATGATTGGAATTGCAATTCCTCTCTCAGCTGTTCTTTCTATTTTCCGTCTGTGGCAATACACCTATAAAGAAGAAATAGGTACTGCTAAAAAAGAGGAGTTATTATAAATGACTGAGCTAATTTTATTCGGCTCTTTGGCCTTAATGATTTTTATAAATATTCCTATTGCCCTAGCCTTAGGTTTAGCCTCTATTTTTACCTTGCTGTATACAGGTGATCCTTTAGGTGTAGTGCCAGCTATGATGCAGGCTACGGTTCAGAAGTTCACTCTTTTAACTATTCCTCTGTTTATTTTAGCAGGTTCCCTAATGGACAAAGGCGGTATTTCTAAGCGTCTTATCAATTTAGCTAACTGCTTTTTTGGTGGTGTCCGTGGCGGTATGGGATTTGTTGCTGTAGTAGCTGCAATGTTCTTTGCTGCTATTTCAGGATCAGGTACTGCAACTGTAGCTGCCATTGGCTCTATATTAATTCCAGCTATGGTAAAAGAAGGTTATGATGAAGGCTTTTCTGCAGGCTTATCAGCAATTTCAGGTTCATTGGGAACCATTATTCCTCCATCAATTACCTTCATTATCTATGGCATGATAACAGGCGAGAGTATCGGAGATTTGTTCTTTGCAGGTATTGTTCCTGGTATGATCTTCGGTCTTATTCTCTGTGTTTACACCTACTATATTTCTCGCAAGAATAATTGGGGTGGTAAAGGCAAGATGGCCTCAGGAAAGGAGATAACTAAGACCTTTATTGATGCTCTATGGGGAATTTTCTCACCAATTATTGTATTAGGTGGTATTTATTCAGGTATCTTAACTCCGACAGAATCGGCCGCCGTTGCTGTGATTTATAGTTTCATTGTAGGAGCATTTGTTTACAAGGAGCTTGATTTAAAGAAGTTATGGCAGGCTTTGTTTATTACCGCAAAGACCACTGGTATCATTTTACTTATCATAATGAATGCAGGTATTTTCTCCTGGGTCTTAACAGAGCAGGGTATAGCCGCAAGATTAACTGAGTTTGCCTTATCCTTAACTCAAGATAAGATTGTGATGCTGCTTATAATCAATATCGTATTCCTGCTTGCAGGATGTGTAATGGATAATACCTCCGCACTGTTTATTTTAGTTCCTATTGTAATGCCAATTGCAAAGGCCTTAGGTATTGATTTAATTCACTTAGGCGTTATCTTGGTATTAAACCTCTCCATAGGTCAGGTAACACCTCCTGTAGGACCAAATCTCTATGTTGCAGCTGATATAGGTAAGATGAAATTTGAGCGAATTATGGCAGGTGTAACTCCACTGTTACTTATGTCCATTGTAGCTTTACTACTTATTACCTTTGTTCCTTGGTTCTCATTGTGCCTCTTGTAATCTAAGGAGAACGGAGGCTCAGGCCTCCGTTTACTAATAATATGAATAATAAAGTTTTAATAAATGTAGCTCCTGTATCTGCCTTATGTACACATATTGATCCAAAAGCTATTGCTAAGGATGTTTATGATTGCTATAAAGCAGGGGCTGCAATGGTTCACTTACATGTTCGTGATGAAAATGGAGCTTTAACCGAAGATACGTCTTTATTAGAAGAGACTTTAAGACTTATACGTAAAGATAGCGATATTATCATTGAAGTTTCAACAGGTGGTATTTCTAATTTAAATATTAAAGAACGCTGTGCTCCCGTAAATCTTGATTTAGTTGAAGCTTGTTCCCTGAATGTAGGCTCGACAAATTTAGGAAGAGGAGTTTATGTAAACTCGCCTGATGATGTTGAGTATTGTGTTGAACAATTGTTATCCCATCATAAAATTCCCGAAGTTGAAACATTTGAGTTAGGTCATACTCATACCATGACAAAACTTATGGAAAAGTATGATTTTGTAAAGCCTGTTTTATTTAGTGTGGTTTTAGGACATGAAGGTGAGTGCCCGGCAACTCCTGAGTGCCTTAAGTATATGACTTCAATGATTCCTGATGGAGCTGTTTGGGGCATAACTCATGCTCATCGTACCGACATGTCCATAATTGCAGCTGCCTTAGGTCTTGGTGCTGTAACTGTAAGAGTAGGTTTTGAGGATAGCGATTATTTAGATCCTAAAACACGTGTAAACACTAATGCCCCGTTGGTAAAAAAAGTTTCTGACTTAATTTTAGCTATGGACAAGGAGGTTATGACTCCTAATGAGGCCCGTGAGTTTTTAAAAATTAAAAGAGGTGCTTTATGATAAAGCTTGGCGTAATTGCAGATGATTTTACGGGTGCAACAGATATTGCAAGCTTCCTTGTAAAGAATGGTTTAAGCACAATTCAGCTGACAGAAGTTGATGAAAGTCTAAAGGCTCCTTTAGGTGTTGATGCAATAGTAATTTCTGGTAAAACCCGTTCATGTGATAAGGATTTGGCAGTTAGAGAGTCACTGAAGGCTTTGCATTGGTTAAAGGCACAAGGTTGTGAGAGATTTTACTTTAAATACTGTTCAACTTTCGATTCAACTGCAAAAGGCAATATAGGACCTGTAACTGATGCCTTGATGAAAGAGCTTAACGTTGATTTTACTATTATTTCACCTGCACTTCCTGTTAATGGGAGAACTGTCTATAAGGGCTATTTATTTGTAAATAATGTGCTTCTAAATGAAAGTGGCATGGCAAATCATCCTATTACTCCCATGAAGGACAGCTCAATTATAAGACTTATGCAGATGCAGTCTCAGGGTAAATGCGCATCTATAGATTTAGATATTCTAAAAAAGGATCCAAAAGAGATCTTAGATTATGTAGATGAGCTTAAACGTAAAGGTTACAGTTATGCCTGTGTTGATGCAATTGACGAGACAGATTTGATAAAACAGGGAAAAGTTTTTTGTAATTTTAAACTTGTAACAGGTGGATCAGGTCTTGCCATAGGTTTAGCTCAGGCTCTTACAGACGGGGATAATACAGATACTTATGACAAAGGTCGTCCTTGTGGAAAATATTCCGTCTGTCTTTCAGGTTCATGCTCTGTCATGACTAATAAGCAAGTTGCAAAATATAAAGAGAAAGCTCCAAGTTATGAGGCTGATGTGGAGGGTATTTTAGAAGGAAAAGAAGAAATTTGCCTACAGAATGCCTTAGATTTTGCTCTATCTCATAAGGATTGTGAATTAGCTCCTTTAGTTTATGCCACAGCTAACATAGATAAGCTTCGCTCTATTCAGGAGAGATTTGGGAGCGAGAAATCATCTAAGGCTGTAGAAAATTTCTTTGCCTCTTTGGCTGCAAAATTAAAAGAACATGGTTTTGAGCGCTTTATTGTAGCAGGCGGTGAGACCTCAGGAATTGTAACTAAGTCTTTAGGAGTCAAAGGATTTTATATAGGTCCATCTGTAGCTCCGGGAGTTCCTTGGGTTCGTTCTATAAACAGCCCTATTTCCTTGGTATTAAAGTCAGGAAATTTTGGTAATGAAGACTTTTTCTGTGTAGCTCAAAAGGAGTATTAAATGGAAATTTCTGCTGAAGAGATGCTTTTGCGTGAGGAATTTGTAAAAAAAGCTGCTTCTTTATTTAATAGAGGCTATGCCACAGGTGCTGCCGGAAATATGTCTTGCATAACTCCTGATGGTAATTTAATTGCAACTCCAACAGGTTCAAGTTTAGGTGCATTAGATCCTCTAAATTTGTCTAAAACAGATTTAGAGGGAAATTTGATCATGGGGCCTAAACCTACAAAAGAGGTAAAGTTTCACATAGCACTAATTAAGGCTCGCCCGGATGTAAAAGCAGTAGTACATTTACATTCAACATATAGTACAGCCTTATCTTGTCTTGAGGATTTAGATGTAAAAGATGTAATAAAGCCTTTTACCCCTTATGTAGTTATGCGCATGGGTAAAGTAGGATTAGTCCCATATTTTAAGCCAGGGTCAGCTAAGCTTTGTGACGCAGTTGCAAAAATAGCACCAAATCATAAGGCTATACTTTTAGCAAATCATGGTCCTGTTGTAGGAGGAGTGGATTTAAACTCTGCCATAAACAATATGGAGGAGCTTGAGGAAACATGCAAACTTTATTTTATTCTGCACAAAGATAAGTTTAATATAAGATATCTAAGTCAAACTGAGATTGAGGAGCTCCTGTAAAATGCCTAAATTTGCCGCAAATCTTTCTATGATGTTCACTGAGTTTGAGTTTTGTGATCGCTTTGAGGCTGCAGCTAGCTGTGGATTTAAAGCCGTTGAGTTCTTGTGGCCTTATGATGTGAGCATTGAGACAATGCGGCAAATTTTAAAGGAAACTAAACTTAAGATAGCCTTGTTTAATACCTCAGGTGGGGATATAAAAAACGGGGAATGGGGCCATGCAGCTCTTCCTTATGCAAAAGATAAGGCAAAAGAAGATTTCTTGATTGCCTTAGAGTACGCAAAGGCCTTAAATTGCGATAAAGTTCATGTTATGGCCGGAGTCGTTAAAAAAGAGGAAGAGCGCGAGCTTTATCGTAAAACACTTTGCGAAAACTTAAAAACTTATGCTCCTTTATTTGCCAATTATGGAATAACCTTAACACTAGAGGCACTTTGCCCTAAGATCAAACAAAATTATCTGTATAAAAGCCAATATGAAACTTTAAGTATTGTTAAAGAGCTTAATCTTGATAATCTCAAGGTTCAGTTTGATACTTTTCATGCTCAAAATGTTGATGGTAATTTAAGTTATTTTTTGGAAAATTATCTTGACTATATAGGGCATATTCAGGTTGCATCTGTATCGTTGCGCCATGAGCCATGTGATGGTGAGATCGATTACAAGTATTTGTTTAAGCTTATTGATGATCTAGGATATAAAGGTTATATTCACCTAAAGGTAAGACCTCAGATGGATTAGGTTTTTTACAAAACTATTAAAATAACTATCAAAACTCCTGCAAAAAAACGCAGGAATTTTTTTGAGTCTACCTATCAAAATATTGATGGAAACTAACTTTTTTATATCAATTTTATAGTGGATAATAAAGTTATCACATAAAGGAGGATATATGTTCTGCACATACAGTCCTGCAAGAGATATAAAAGCAGCTAAGTTTAGTTTCTTTCTTGCCGGATTTGCAATGGCTGCTTGGGCCCCATTAGTCCCTTATCTTAAAGAGAGACTTGGTATAGGTCATTTAGAGTTATCACAGATTATTCTGCTGATGGGAGCAGGATCGATAATAGGAATGGCTACTACCTCTATTTTGATTAAATTTTTAGGGGTGAGAAAAACCCTGGGTATTTCAGCTGTAATCTTACTTTTGTCGATTGTTTTCCTTGTAAATGCTCAAAGTTATTATGTAGCTGCGATTGCTATCTTTATATATGGAGTGACTATAGGATGCATGGAGGTAGGATCGAATATTTATGGTACCCTGCTTGAAAATGAGTACCAAAGGGTTTTACTGCCTGTAATGCACGGATTCTATTCTACAGGAGAGATTGTAAGTTTAAGTGTTATAGCATTCATGTTACAGATTTCCTTTGGTATTGAATTGGCAATTATTGCCCCTGTATTAGCAGTATTTGCACTATTTACTTTGTTTGTTCCTTATTTATCGAATAAGAAAACATATCAAAAAGAAAGTTTTGCCCTTCCTCGCGGTATAGTTTTGATTTTAGCTCTTATTTCATCTTTTATACTTATGGTAGAGGGAAGCATGCTTGATTGGTCAGCCCTGCTTTTAATGCAAAAAACTGATCTTGCTATCAATTTATCAAGTAGTGCTTATATTGTTTTAGTAGTTTTTTTAGCAATAGGTCGTTTTGCTGGCACAAGTTTAATTGAGAGATTTGGAATTTTTAAAGTTTTATTCTCAGGATTAGCTTTATCAATATCATGTTTAGTATTGATTTTTATGACAAATAACCTCTATTTGCTTTATATTTACTTTGCTCTTTTAGGTTTAGCTATGGCTAATGTTTTACCTATAGTTATCTCTTTATCAGGTAGACAAAAGAAAATGTCGACTGTAGCGGCTATTTCGTCTGTTTCAAGTTGTGGCTATGGAGCTCTTATTATAGGTCCTGCGTTAATAGGGTTTATAGCAGAGAGGAGTTCATTAAATCATGCTATTTTATCCTTAGGCATATTAGGGGTTTTAGTATGTTTAACAGCTGCTAAGGCTTTGAAATCATTTACTGAAAATATCGCCTAAAAGATAATTAAGCTTGCAAGATAAAACTTGCAAGCTTATTCCTTTTAGAGGTTTTATGAGACTTTCTATAGAACAATTACAATCATTTATTAAAGCTGCCAAATGCGGCTCTTTCTCTCAGGCGGCTCGAGAGCTTAACAAAGCTCAATCTGTGGTATCTACACATATTCAAGCTTTAGAAGATCAATTAGACTATGAGCTTTTCAATCGTGGACATAAAATCACTTTAACTAAAAGAGGGCAGATTCTTTTAAATCACGCTAAAGAAATTGTTGAGGCAGCTGAGATTTTTGAACAAAGATCTTTATCCTTGCATGAGATAAAAAATCCTATAATTCATATAGGCCTTGATTATTCACTTTACAGTAATGCCCTATTTGAAACCTTAAAAAGCTTTTCACAGTCATACCCTAATTTAGAGCTTAAGATCTCATCTCTATCTTCATTTGAAATTTCATCATTAATGAAAGAGATGAATATTGATCTTGCTTTAGTTTTCAACCACTCCCGAATTGATAGTTTCAATGTAGTTGATGTTGCTGATATTGATAATAAGATTGCTGTAAGTTCAGATCATCCCTTGTGTAAATGTCAGGATATAACTCGTGATGCTTTAAGTTCTCATCGTCAGATTGTCATTGCATCGCAGTATGATAAAACACAAGAACCTATTTTACTTTCTCCTATAAACTGGGTAGTAGACAGTTATTACTATGCTATAAATTTAGTTGCAAAAGGTTTAGGTTTTGCCGTAGTTCCAACCTATATTTTAAGTAGTGAGGCCCAACTTAAGGATAAATTATCCTTTTTAGACGATACGAAACTTAATTTTCCAGATTCAAAGTTAACCTTAGTTTACAGAGATTATGCTTTAGATTTTGAGCCTATAAAATATTTGGCAAATATACTTTTGGATTTTGCAAAACAGGAAATAAAAAATTAAAACGAAATATAAGTAAAAGGATAAAACTTGAAGATCACTTTAAATGAAAAGATCTTACTTTATTTAACATCAGGTGCGGATTAAATTTGAAAATTTTAAATTAAGATTTGCTCAAAATAAGATGCTGTATATTTAAGGTAATCAATAACAGGATAAAAAATAAAAAGTCAGCACGAAGCTTTTAATTTTTATGATTTTTTTAGAGCATAAATTGATTGAAAGCTAATTTAACTTAAAACAAAAATCCCTGGTAAATTTTATTATTTTTTTACCAAGGATTTTGAAAATTAAGAAAAGAATCTAAAAATTAGATACCTAGTCTTTTAAATAGATCTCATTATCTAAGGTTGTATCAATGGTTGCTGTTGCAGCTAAGTTAGTAGCACCATTTAGACCACCTGCACGCTCAGAATGCTCCAAAGGAGTATCGCTCTCCTCTCTGGCTTTGACCTCTTGAGTATATGAGACGTCAAGTAAGATAGGCTCTGAAATCTCATCTAAAGAAGCAATTTCTGCATTACTAAAACCACCAACCTTGTTTGAGTGCTCAAAAGTATCCTCAGTCTCAAAAGAGCGAGCATTTACAGTACTTGAGAAATCAACATCAAGCTCTGTACCCTGGGCACTTAATTCACTGGTGTATAGAGTTTCGCTAGGAATATAAGGGGTGTAAACAAAAGTTTTTTCTTCTTTAGCTACATCAGGTGTAGAAATAAGATTTTTAGTAACTTTTTTACGAGGAGGCTTTTCGGCTTTAACCTCATTGCTACGATTACGACGAGGTTTTACCTCTCGTGTTTCAATAGCATTGTCCTCGTTTTTACGTACCTTGCGTTTTGAGGTCTCAGCTTTTTCAATGCGTTCAGCTTTTTCAGCCTTTTCAACCTTTTCTACGCGCTCAATTTTCTCTTGAGTACGGTTACGACGATTCTTATTTTCCTTTACGTTCTCGCTGCTCTCTTCAAAAGCTTTGCGTTGCTGACGACGGTTCTCGTTTTTCTCGCTCTTATCAATTTTTTCCTGATTACGAGGTTGACGATTAGATGTACGACGAGCATCTTTTTTGCTGTTGCGTTTAGCTTCACCAGGCTTTTTCTTTTCGTCTCTGATATCTTCTTCTTTTTTAGAATCATTTCCTCCAAAGATAGAAGAGATTATGCTTTTAATAGAGGTAATAATTGAAGATGAGGCCTCAGCTTTTTTATTTGTAGCTGCATTCCTTTCAGATCTGGGCTTAGGCTTAGGCGCTGGAGTTTGAATAGCTGATGAAAGAATATCAGCATCAACAGCCGGTGCATTTTCCTCATTTACAGTTACAGTCTTAGGCTTAATATTGCTAAATGCAGTCTCAGCCTCGTGTCTTGCTGTATGAGTTAAGGCTTTTAAAGTATCAAGGGAGCTTTTGCTTTGAACCTCACCTTGGATCTGACGCTCTACTACATACTCATGAGGCATGTAGAACTTGTTAGGAATAACTGTTATGGTGATATTATTCCGTTTCTCAATTTCTGCAAGTTGAGCGCGCTTTTCATTGAGCATAAAGGTTGCAACTTCTACAGATGCAGTAGCAGTTACGGTGCCTAAATTCTCTTTATGGGCTTCCTCTTCAACTAAGCGTAAGATAGACAAAGCAAGAGATGAGGTATCACGACAGGTACCCTGACCATTACACATAGGGCAGACGTAAGAGCTTGATTCCTCCAAAGATGGACGCAATCTTTGACGTGACATCTCAAGTAAACCAAAGCGTGATATACGACTAAACTGAATGCGGGCTCTATCCTGACGTACCGCATCTCGCATACGGTTTTCAATCTCGCGCTGATTTTTAAGTGGTGTCATATCGATAAAGTCGATAACAACTAAACCACCTACGTCACGCAAACGTAGCTGACGAGCAATTTCCTCTGCAGCCTCGATATTGGTCTGTAAGGCAGTCTCCTCAATATCGCCTCCACGAGTAGCTTTTGCTGAGTTTACGTCAATTGAGGTTAAAGCTTCGGTCGGATCAATTACAATTACACCACCTGAAGGAAGTCTAACTTCACGCTGATAGGCAGTATCAATCTGGCTTTCGATTTGGAATTTACTAAATAAAGGGATATTGCCATTATAGAGGTGGACCTTTGGTGTAAATTCAGGGCGAACTAATTCAACATAATGCTTGATTTGCTCAAAGCATGGCTGACTGTCAACTAAGATCTCTCCTATATCAGGACGTAAGTAGTCCCGGATTGCCCGTAATGCAATATTTGACTCCTGATGAATAAGGAAAGGGGCTCTTCTTGAGGCTGCAGCCTGTTTTATCATGTCCCAGACTTTAGTTAATATAGATAAGTCCCACTCAAGTTCCTCAGCTGTTTTGCCCACACCTGCGGTACGAACAATAACACCCATGCCCTCAGGTACTGTAAGGCCTTTTAATGCAGCCTTAAGGTCTGTACGGTCCTCTCCTTCGATACGGCGTGAAATGCCTCCTGCTCGAGGATTATTGGGCATAAGAACTAAGTAACTGCCGGCTAAGGAAATATAGGTGGTAAGGGCCGCGCCTTTAAGGCCACGTTCCTCTTTTTCGATTTGAACTATAACTTCCTGACCTTCTTTTAAAGCAGCTATAACTTGAGCATGATCGTTAAAGTTTATGCCTTGAGGGTAATACTCGCGAGCAATTTCTTTTAACGGTAAAAAGCCATGACGTTCTACGCCGTAATCAACGAAAGCCGCCTCAAGACTAGGCTCAATGCGGGTAATTGTTCCTTTGTAGATATTGGCTTTTTTATTGGCGTGCTGAGGGGATTCAATGTCGAGATCATACAGCTTTTGACCGTCGACTAAGGCTACGCGAACCTCTTCGATTTGCGTTGCATTAATAAGCATTCTCTTCACGAGAAAAGCTCCTTTTGGTAGTTTCCGTGCAGAACACAAAGACGTAAAGTTATATTTAAAACTGTTTTAGTCCTTGAAAATTGCAGGGATATTATTTTATAAAATCTTAAAAAAAGCTCGCCTAACCGTCCTTGAAACGGCGGGGCTTATTTTTAAGCAACCGTAATCGTATCTCTTTATCTAAGGCATTTATAAGATTTCTGTCTTATAAAGTTCAGACGCATGGCATCCCATGCAAGAGCTTAGATCACTCAATAAATAAGGCAGGGGCCATGAACCTAGGGTCACCGTACCTTAGATGGCTAATTATGCCACATAAAAGCTCAAATTTCACGGTCAAATCACAAACTTAATTTTTGTTCAGGCGGACATTTATTTTAAATAACCGCATCTTATTAGTCTCTAATAAAAAGGCTGGGTAAAACTAAATCTTATATTTTTGCTAGAATATTAGGATAAAACTTTACATGGTTATTATTATCCTTCTATTTAAAGCTTGCGATAAATTGCTATTGAAATTGGGGCTACATAGGACAAACCATTATGAAAAAAATGCCTGAGTTTATAAATTTATAGCTTAT
>CALFLJ010000200.1 GCA_937880335.1 uncultured Succinatimonas sp. | reverse complement strand
TAATTCCTGCTTTTTAATGGGCTATGTCTTTGATACTTGAGCCTAGGATCTTTGTATGATCAAGACCTATGGATGTAATAACACAAAGATCAGCATCGAGCACGTTTACAGCATCAAGTCGACCGCCTAAACCTATTTCTAAAACCAAAGCCTCACATCCGCAATTTGCAAAATGAACAAATGCAGCTAAGGTAGTGTATTCAAAATAGGTAAGGGGTATCTTATTATATTGTGCTACATCGTAAACCTGTTTGAAGGCCAAGGCTAATTCATCATCACAAGCCTTATGACCGTCAACCATAACTCGCTCATTAAATGTCCATAAATGAGGAGAGGTATAAAGCCCGGTTTTAATATGTGCCAAAGTCAGATTTGCAGCAATTAAAGCTGCTGTTGATCCTTTACCATTAGTTCCTGCAACCTCAATAACAAGACTGTTTTTAAAGTCTAAATTAAGAAGATCTAAAACCTTAGAAACACGGCCTAATCCTAACTCAATATGACTTGGATTTAAGGATGCAAGATAATCAAGCCATGGTCTTAATGAACCTGGCTTGCACTCAAATGAATTTATGCTCATTAGATTTTAACTGATGCCTTATCCTTATTAGAGCTACTGCTTTTAGCTTTGGCTGTACTCTTAACTTCAACCATCTTGGTATCTGGATTAGGTTGATTTAACAATAAAGCTGTAACCCTAGCTAACTCATCGCGCATATCCTTACGGGCTACAATCATATCGATAGCACCCTTTTCACGTAGAAATTCTGCATGTTGAAAGCCCTCAGGCAAGGTTTCACGAACAGTCTGCTCAATAACACGAGGACCTGCAAATCCAATTAATGCGCCAGGCTCTGCAATATTTATATCACCTAACATAGCTAAGGAGGCACTTACGCCACCCATAGTAGGATCCGACATAACACTAATAAAAGGTAATGAGGCTTGAGATAAGTGAGCTAAAGCTGCTGACGTTTTTGCCATCTGCATTAAAGAGAATAAGGATTCCTGCATGCGAGCACCGCCTGAGGTGGAAAAACAAATTAATGCACGGCGCTCTTTAATTGCACATTCACAGGCTGCACAGAATTTAGCTCCGACAACAGAGCCCATGGAACCGGCCATGAAGTTAAACTCAAAGGCACAAGCCACAACAGGCAAGCCCTTTAAGGTACCTTTAATGGTCACTAAAGCATCTTTTTCCCCCGAGCTCTTTTGAGCTTGAGATAAACGGTCACGGTATTTTTTAAGATCCTTAAACTTAAGTATGTCTTTAGGCTCCATCGAAGCTGAAAGCTCCTCACGGCCATCCTTATCTAAGAAGGAATCCAAACGAGTACGGGCACTAATTCTCATATGATGCCCGCATTTAGGACAGACATTAAGATTACGCTCAAGTTCTGCACGGTAAAGAACCTGCTCACAGGATGTACATTTAGTCCACACGCCCTCAGGGATCTCATGACGACTTGCCGAACTTGCGCTGGTGCCAACAGTTTTCTTTAATAAATTTTCAAACCAATTCATATTTATAATCTCAGTATCGCAGGATCGTGACATTCTCCCCTACTTATAGAAATAGGGACTTCCTGTTTTATAGATCTTATGACCCAAAAAGTAAGTTTTACCTCACAACAGGCTAACCCCGGGTGCCCCCGGTTTTCTGTTTATCTTCTCTAGCAATTCATGCCACCACCTATAAGGTGGAGAAATTCTTGCCAGGTAAAGTTGAAATGCAAACTTAATTTAAAATTATAACGCCTTTAACTAAAAACTCCAATTCTATTGGTAAAAGCCACGAGCTTTAGCCTTTTGCAATATAGAGTTAAAAGCATCCATGGCATCATATGTTGTATTTGAGGCTAGTTTCCTAACTTCCTCTTCGCTAAGATACATGATGCCTGAAACCTCTGTCTTTTGTCTAATGGTAAGAGAATCTCCTCTGGCAAAGTATAAATATGCCATAAGGAAATGTACCCCATCCTGATAAGGTATCTTTTTAACACCTAAAAATTCAAACTCAATTTGATTGGCGTCAACACCTACCTCTTCTTGAAGTTCTCTCTTAGCTCCCTCAAGAAGATCCTCGCCATGTTGAAGAACCCCTCCTATGCAAACATCAAATTTGCCTGGCGCATAATCCTTGCTTAGAGTTCTAACCTCAACTAAAAAACGACCTTGACGATCACATAAAGCTATATAACATGCCCTATGAGGTAATTTACCTTCACGCATTTCTTTTCTTGTAACAGTTTTTATAACTTCATTGTTCTCATCAACAATATCAACAAGCTCTAAAGCTGACATTATTTCTCCTTAGTAATGAGGCGGAGGCACTTCTTCACTCAAAGGGCGAACAGCATAAGGATCACCTACTTTAGAGTATAAAATTTTAAATTGAGATCTAAGCTTTTGCATTTCATCTAATGCCTCAGACAGTTCTAAACTTAACTTATCAATCTCATCCTCAAGATAAGCACAACGTTCCTCTAAAGCAATGAGACGGTTCTCTTTTACATCCATAAATCCTCCATAACTCATAGCTTAGCATATTTTGAGATTACACCTCATTAAATTGCCTTTAAACGCTGCATTTTATGCAAAGAAGGCTCACAGACAAAAACTTATATTAAAACTATCTAAACTAATATCTGACTTGTGTTACTTGTATCAAATACTCTTTTCATATCTTGCTAAAATAAAGTAGAGCCCACCTAAAGTTATCTTAGAACACATCATAGCTTTGAGCATATATTATGATTTAGCATCTAGTGTTAAAGCTATTTGTTTTAGACAATTTAAAGCATAAAACACACTTATTTTAAAAGATTTTAATTTTTTATCCCTCTAAATCATTGCACTTTCATATAAGGTTTTGTGTAACTAAATTTTTATAAATAAAAAGCAGTCTATCTTTAAAAGGGATTAAATCCTTTAAAAAGACATATTTTGTAAACTGAAAATACAATAAAGACAGGCAATAAAAATTCCAAATATAAAAAGGCACATGTTCTGTTTTGCAACGTAAAAACCAAAACAAGTAAAAATAATAACGACAGAACTCTATAGTTTATAAAACGCAGTACATAAAAATTTCCTAAATTTTTTTGCATAAGTTTCAGCTTTCTGTAAGTTAAAAGTAAAACAAGTGCAGCAAATATAATAATAGTCCTAATATGAAAATGGATAAGGGTCATAAGCCTTATGGATAAAAGATAAAGATAAGACATTAAATTTGAGCTTAAACTGTCATTTAAATTTAAGGCCAAGTATTTTTTTACAAATAAAATACTAAACTTTTGAGATTGGTATATAGCATCGCCATAATATTTGTGCTGTTCACATAGTTCTAAATTTATAAGCTCAAAGTTGCTTAATTTTCCACTTACAAAGTAAAAAATAAAAATTAAGAAAAGTAAAAAAAACAAAATATTTTTCAAATTACGGATAAAGTAGACTATAAACAACATGTTTACACCCAAAGCAGAGGGATCCGGCCCTTTAAAAGTCGGTTATTCCCTACTAAGGCAAAATATTCAAAATTAGGCAGGCGCATTAAAATCTCATATGGAATAAGACTTTGTTTATCTAAAGAAATACTATGATTGATACTGTCATGTAAGGTACTGCTCTTTGCATCAGCGCTAAAACTTATGGATGACATTTCGCATCCTACTGCAGTTTTAGACAAACACTGACAGAAAACCTGTGCCGTTTTATCATTTCCTACCCTAAGACACATCTTGGTATTACAGTTGTCTATAATCATCTGAGCTAAGTTCTCACCTTCATTTTTAGCTAAATCAAAATAAGACTGCACAGCTAATGTTAAAGAAAAACCGGCACCACGGCTTTTGTTTAAAAGCTGAACTAATGCAGGACTTACCACCTCGCCGGCCTCATCTATAAAAATACTCACATGAGGAGTTTTAAAATAAGGATCCTCCATACTTAGCTTATAAATATTACCAGCCTGTGCAGTTAGATCAGCCAATAAGATATGGCCTAAATTCTGTGATGCATTGAGATCTTTTAAACTAGGCAGGGCAATATGTAAAATCTGATGCTGATTTATAATCTCCTGAAAATTAGTAGTTAAAGATGGATCATCTGAGGATAAGATCCTAAGTCTTGATCCTGAGATTAAACTTGTGAGTATAGGTAATGCTCCTTGTGAGATTTTTGAAAAATATTCCTCATCCATTGATGAGAGTTTAAATAAAATCTCTAAATTAGCATCTGCTTTAAGGTATTGCTTTTGCAAAAGGAAGTCGTAAAAATCTCTTAAAAGCTCAATTCCTCTGAGACTTAATTTTTTGTTTTTTTTATCCCATCTCTCATTTTTTAACTTATTTTTTCCATCATTAGAATCTTTTTCATCTGTCTTATTTGTATCACTACTGCTATGTAAAAGCTTATGCAGCCGTTCATAGAATTTACAAGCATCCTCATAAGGACAATTTTTTACAAAGTTATCAAAATAAGAAATTAAAGCTTTTGCAAAACATCTAGTTTCAGAAAGGTTCTTTGCAATATTATTTAAGGTTATAGGCTCATTTAAACAGCGCAACGCTACTACCGCTCCCGTTATAGCTTGATAGGCGTAGCTTTTAAAAGCTGCCGATGATCCCCCTCCACTCATAAGCGATGTTATGCGACTTGCAAGTTCTGATATATTGTCAAAACATGCCACCGGATTGAAGAGAACTGAGCAATCCTCATTATCAGGATCTAACCTTAAAAATTCACGATTAAGGCTTTTAGCCAAAGATGAGGCTTTATAAATTAAATCCTCATCATTTTTAGGATCAAATATTATTACCGTATCACCTCGCAAAATAGCCTGACTTATAAGAAGATCAAATAAACGCGTTTTGCCAGCTCCCGTAGTTCCAAAAATCAGGTTATGAGTAGATAAGATCTTAGATGAGGTATAAAGAGGTTTATGATTAAAAAGCTCAAGATTATGTATATCATAAGATCCCAAGCTTCGCGCTCCTTTGTTTTCTAAACCAAATACTAAAAGACTTTCAAGAAGACGCCTATGATGTGCTGTAAATTCAAAACCACGCCCTAAAAAAACAAGATCTTCTTTATGCTTTAAAAAACTTTTAAGCTTCTCCTTATCTATAAATTCCACCTTCTTTGATCTAAGTGACTTAAGATAAATAAGTACATCTTTTCCCAAAGGGATAATTAAGATAAAAAAAGCCAGATAATAAACCAAAGATGCAAAATTTAAGGGGGTCGTAAAAATAAAACTTAAAGATAAAAACAAAATCAAAAAAAAGTATCTATTTTCATCTAAAAAATTTCTTTTGATAGGATCATATCTTAACTTAAACATATTTATGCCTCTTTATCTAAAAGACTTTTTAACTTTAAAATACAATCCGGAATAAAAGGCTTAATATCTAAATAAGGATTATCTTTTCCTTCAAAAAAAGCATATTGACGAATCCTTGCAATTCGCTCTTTTTTATCTAAAGTAAAATCCAAGTTCTCAAATTTATAAATATCACATGAGCTTCTTTCCTCCCCCCTGCTCTCTATATCCTCTCTATTATTCTGTTCTGGAGGATTTAAAAAATCTTCGGGATTATTTAAATAGTTATCCTGAATTCTATGCAGTTTTTTTAAAAGCTCTTTGTCATCTGTTTTATTTTCCTCAATACAGCGAATCGAATTTAAGTCCAGATCCTTTAAGGCAATCCTATTTAAATAAACTCCATTTATAACCCTAACTTTTACAATACTATTCTCGTCAAAAATATTCTGTTCTTTTAACGCATCTCCTAAACCTATACAGCTTGTACCTAGGATCACCGTATTTACACAAGGCAAAACGTTATGACTTTGAGGAAAAGAAATTAAAAGAGCCTGTATATATAAAACATCATCTCCTAAAATTACTCTATACCAGTTATAAAGACGTTTATAACCAAAAGGAGTAAAAATGCCATAAAGGCGCATTAAATCCTGAAAATGGCTATACTTTTGTCCCTCATATTCCTGTCCTAAAACAATTGATTCAAAGTCTTTTTTAAAAAGCTCATAAAAAGGAGCCCCTCTTACAATCAAGGCACCCTGTTCACAGATATATATATCAGAACTTATTTCATTAAAACTATATTCTTTTTGATTTAAAGACGTAATCAGATAGGCTTTTATATAATCCTGCACATAAAAAAGATTTTGCATCGCGCTGCCGTGAAGTTTACAGGCAGTACGATCGGCCATCTTTACCTTTAAAAAAAGCTCTCCCGTAAAATTTAAGGATGAAAGTTCTATATTTTTGCTTATAAGATCTAAAAAAGGATCATTTAAATTAAAAAGTAAATTTGAGACTAAAGATAATAAATCCTCATGTTTGTTTAATTTCTGGGGTTTATTTTTTATTACTACGTAATCAAGCTCCAGTCTTTGACAAAAACTATCTAAACTCTCCTTTAAAGGTTGCCAGCTCTCTTTTTCACTTAGATCAAAAACCTCATAATCAGTTATGATCTTGCCCAGATCATGTAAAAAACTTAAAAAAATAAGTGCCGCACACAAACTTCTAAAATAAGACAAACTCTCTTTTATCTTTCTATCATCCACTAAAACCTGATTTATTGAAGCTATAGCTACATTTAGAGAATGACGTAAAAGGCCACCGCAATCGCAATCATGATGAAAATTAGAGGCAGGTGATACTCCGACATAGGAAATAAAGCGCTTTATAAAAGGCAAAACAATGCTATCAAAAACATCTTTATCTAAAGAGCTAAACTTAAGTAAAAGCGCACATTGTTGAGAATTCTTTTCTAAAAGTTGCTCTACGCTTTGATAGGAAAAGATTCTGCTGCCATCAAGTCTTACAAAAAAAGCCTTATTCTTTCTTAAAAACTCCTCTAACCTTAAAGGTAAAGCTGACTTTTCCCTTTTTTCCTTAAAGATCTTTTTTAGATTAAACATAAAAATTTGCGTTCAAATAATGGTGTTTTAAGAGATCATTTGCTTTGAAAACAATTAAGAGCAAATCTTTTTTCATCTGCACATAAGATCTCTAAAAATTGAAGACATGATTTTTTTACCAGATTTGCTTTTTTATAAAAATATTTAAACTCATCTTCGTCTTTAAAGCATTTGCAAAGATTAAAACACAGTCTTAGCTCATAAACTAAAAGTCTGTCCTTTTCTGAAAGAGTGTAAAAGTTCTCATATTCAACAGAGAGTAAAAATTCTTCAAAATCATCAAAATTCTCCAAATTAAATTCTTCTTTAATCTTATTAAGTCTTTGATTATAAAGATTTATTGATAAATGATCTTCTTTGCGTGCATATATAAGACGCTCATATACCTTTTGCTTGCAAAAATCCTTTAAATTGCAAGATACAAAAAACTCTAAGGCCAGAAAAACCAAATAGGAATTTAAACTAAGACTATTTACAGTGTTTACATAAAAGATTTTACTTTTAAGTATATTTAACAAAAGTGCACAATTAAGATCTTCAAAATAAATTGAAAGCTCAGCATAAGCTTTTTCTTTGGCGCAGGACAAAAAGCCTTTTAGATCATCAAAACATAAAACTTTTAATTGAAGTTTGTTTAAATATTCAAAAATCTTAAAGGTTAACTCTCTGTAAGAAGAAAAACAGTCCTCTGACAGTGAGGTAAAGACTTTTTTGCCTCTTAAATTAAATTCACTCAAAAATAAAGAGAATTCCAGAGCCGAGGTGTCAAGTGCTACGCTATCAAACTTCAGTATTTCATCTTTTTTTCGTAATAAGGGTAAAACCTTAGATAGGCTCGTATTATTAAGCCTGTTCTTTTGTACATCCTGCTTTAAAA
>CALFLJ010000199.1 GCA_937880335.1 uncultured Succinatimonas sp. | reverse complement strand
GAGCCGTTGCAACTCGTATTGCCTCTGAATTGGGGGAAGAGCTAGGAAAATCTGTAGGATATAAAGTTCGTTTTACTGATGTAACATCAGAGAAAAGCTATATAAAGCTTATGACTGATGGTATTTTGCTCTCAGAGACTGCAAATGATAGGCTTTTATTAAATTACGACTGTATTATTATTGATGAAGCGCACGAACGATCCTTAAATATCGATTTTCTCCTAGGTTATCTTAAGACAATCTTAAAAAAACGCCCTGAACTTAAACTTATAATCACTTCCGCAACCATTGATCCTAAGTCATTTTCCCGTCATTTTGACAATGCTCCAATAATTGAAGTTTCAGGTAGGACTTATCCTGTAGAGGTCGTTTATATGCCTCAGGAGCTTGAGGTATTTGGGGATGATGAAGAAAGAAGTAGAGTATTAGATCTTCCGCATGCAGTGCTAAAGGCCTTTAATTATTTAATGAAGGAGCATGGGCCTGGAGATGTACTGGTATTTTTGCCAGGTGAGCGTGATATTATGGACTTACTGTCCTTTTTAAATCGCTCAAATTTAAAAGGGGTTGAAGTATTGCCTCTCTTTGCTCGTCTTGCAACCTCTGAGCAAAATAAGATCTTTACCCCTCATGGTGGTGTGAGAATCATTCTCTCCACTAATGTCGCTGAAACCTCTTTAACTGTTCCGGGAATTAAATATGTAATTGATCCAGGTACTGCCAGACTTTTACGCTATTCCCCAAGGACAAAGATTCAGTCTTTACCAGTTGAAGCTATTTCAAAGGCAAGTGCTAATCAGCGTAAAGGTCGATGCGGACGTATTGGTCCTGGCGTCTGTGTCCGTCTTTATTCTGAGGATGATTTTAATAACCGTTCTGAATTTACTGATCCGGAGATTTTAAGGACAAATCTTGCCGCAGTTATTTTGCAGATGGCGTCCTTACGTCTTGGTGATATAGTTAAATTCCCATTTATAGATGCTCCTGCATTAAAACAGATTACCGATGGTATGCGCCTTTTAGAGGAATTAGGTGCGCTTGAGATAGGGCAGAGAAATACAGATAATTTAAGACTAACAGCAATTGGAAGAAGTCTGTCTCAATTACCGGTTGATCCAAGATTAGGACGTATGCTTATTGAAGCTGCAAAGCTTGGTGCTTTAAAAGAAGTCCTAATTATAGTTTCCGCTATTGCTGTAATGGATCCTCGTGAAAGACCATTAGATAAAAAAGAGGCTTCTCGCCAGGCTCATGCAAGATTTGATGATGAGAAGTCGGATTTTTTAAGTTATTTAAATCTTTATCGTTATATTGAGGAAAAGCAATCAGAATTATCCTCATCAGCGTTTCGTAAAACTCTGAAAAAAGAATTTATTTCTTATCTTAAAGTTCGTGAATGGTTAGATGTTTTACGCCAGTTGAGAGCTTCATGTCAGACCTTAAAATTAAGTCAAAGTGAAATTGCAGTTGATTATGAATGTATTCACAGAAGTATTTTATCTGGACTGCTTTCACAATTTGGTCGCTTTGACGATAGTGAAAAAGGTCTTTATCAAGGAGCTCGAGGCGTTAAATTTGCAATTCACCCAACCTCTGCCTTATCAAAGAAAAAGCCTAAATGGGTAATGTGTGGCGAGCTTAGTGAAACTGCTAGATTATATGGCCGTAACGTAGCTGCAATTGATCCTCTGTGGCTTGAAAGTCAGGGAGAAAATCTTATAAAGAAGACTTATGCTGAACCGCACTGGTCTAAAAAGCAGGGGGCTACAGTTGCCTCAATGACCATTACACTATATGGAGTTCCTATAGTAACAGGTCGCAATGTACTTTATACCTCAATAAATAAGGATCTTTGTCGTGAACTTTTAATCCGAGATGGCTTAGTTCACGGTGATATAGATTGTCGTTATGACTTTTTTATTCATAATAATAAGCTTGTAGATGAGGTTATATCCCTTGAGGATAAATTAAGAAGACGCGATATCTTAGTAGATGACGCAACTCTTGAGGATTTTTACAATAAGAGACTGCCTCATGATATTGTAACTATGCGACACTTTGATAAGTGGTGGCGTAATAAAGTAAAGTCAGATCCTCATTATCTTGATTTTAAAAAGGACGATCTAAAGCGTCCTGAGGCTAATCTTGACCGGGCCTCATTATTTCCTCAATTTTGGATGATGGGAGATTTGAAACTTAAATTAAGCTATATCTTCAATCCTCAGGATGAAAATGACGGAGTTACAGTTCATATTCCTCTGGCATTTCTAAATAATATAAAGTCAGGAGAGTTTGTCTGGCAGGTCAAAGGTCTGCGAGATGAGTTTTTAACAGCATTAATAAAATCTCTGCCTAAGAATTTAAGACGTAATTTAATTCCAGCTCCAAATTACGCGAAAGCTTTAAAGGAAGCATTAGGGGATGATGTTTCTTTGGACTTTTATAAAAAAGCAGTGCATGAATTAACACGTATGGGGGGACAGGTAATTAAGTTTGAGGATTTCGATCTTAAATCCATACCAAAGCATTTGCTTATGACTTTTGCAATTGAAGATGTAAATGGCAAGATCATAAAGCAGGGTAAAAGTTTTGAGGCTTTATCCTCGAGCCTATCAGAAAAGGCTCATGCTGTTTTACAAAAAGCAGTAAAGACTCACAAGATCAAAACTTCAGAGGGTAGCTGGAATTTTGGTGTAATTAAAAAGAATGAGCAAAGTCGTCATGGCTCTATGGAAATTACTCTCTATCCTGCACTT
>CALFLJ010000198.1 GCA_937880335.1 uncultured Succinatimonas sp. | reverse complement strand
TCCCTTGTTCCTATGACGGATATCGCAATATTCCAAAAGAATTAATAGTTAATACAGGCTACTTTCTTACTAAATATAATTACGACTCTCCTATTGGTAAATTGATCGTTAAAGGCAAATATCAAGATAATAGTTTTGGGGATGAACTTGTAGACAATATGGTGGCAATGATCTTTTTTCTTATGCACTCAAAAAAAATATGTCCTCCTGATATTATCACCTATATACCATCTTTAAAAAGAAAAGATCTTGTCAAAAATTTTGCACATAAAGTCGCCAATAAACTAAAAATTTCTTGTATTGACGGCATAATAAAAACACATCAAAACGACGAACAAAAAAATATGGAAAATTCAGTTTTGCAGTTTAAAAATGTATGCTACGCTTTTGAAATATTAAAAGAATCCTTTCCCTATTTTTCCTCAAATAATGTAATTATTATTGATGATATGGTGGATTCTCGTTGGACATTGACAACTGTCGGTTATAAAATTCTTAAATTTACAGGAGCAAAAAGCGTTACCCCATTTGTGTTAGCTGATACCTCAACCGATTATGAATGAAGAAAATATACTTAGTGATAATGATATAGTCACTCTCCTTCTTTGTACAAATCTTGGAATGCAAGATAAAAATCTTACACATCTTACAGATGCTGTATATGAAGCTCTTGCCCGTAGCCTATTTAATTGCGGTAAGGAACCAAAAGATCTCTTTAAAATGACGTCAGATGATATTTATCAAATCATCTGCTCTAATACAGATTTGTACAAAAGATTAAAGTTTTCTGAACTTGAGAGAAAAATTCCTTTTCTACTTAAAAGACATCAACAAATGTTTTTAGAACTAAGCATACTAGAAAAAGAAGGAATTAAGGTAGTAACCAGAGCAAACCGTAAACTATACCCATCTGTACTTATTAATAAATTTAAAAGAGCTAAAATAGTCTTACCGCCTGTTATCTATTATGTAGGAGATCTTAATCTCATAGGAAAAAATAAGACTCTAGCTGTAGTTGGATCTAGAGATCTGACTGAAGATACATCCGCAGAGAAATTTACTAAAGAAATTGTATCTAAAGCTATTGCTTCTGGATATACTATTTCAACAGGTGGTGCAAAAGGTATTGATATCACGTCAGAAATAACCACTCTCAATAATTCTGGAAAAGCCATTGTGTGTGTGGCTAATTCTTTAACAAAAAAAATAAAGGCCCCTGAAATTAGGCATTCTATTATGGAAGGTAAAGGTTTATACATGTCTTTATGTCATCCTAAATCAACATTCAAGACATTTAATGCTATGAACCGCAATAAAATTATATATGCTATTTCAGATTACGCTATTGTTATTAGCTGTGATTATAAAACTAAGATTTCACGGGGCAAAGAAGTCATAGATAACAACAGAGGTGGAACTTGGGTTGGTTGCCACGAATGTGAAAATAAATCTTTATCAAAAATTCTTTGCCGCTCTAACGGAAATTTAACCCCTAGAGGAAATCTTGAAATAATAAAAAACTTAAACTGCATTGAAATAAAAGAAGAAGACGTATTTAACAGATCTTTGACTTTTGATTTGTTATTAAAAATTTCACTAAAAGGATCAAAAGATAAAACTCCTATTCAAACAGAGTTATTTTAAAGATACATAATATAAAGTTATCAAAAAAATAATAGTTGAATTTTGTTTATCAAAATCAATAACTTATAGTAAAAAAAAAATTAAAATAATAGATGGCTATAATTTATATATATAAAATTTGACTAACTTTGTAAAGTTAAAAGAAATTTGAAGATGTGTCCCATTTTTTGAAAAAAACGCTCTCATCATCTATTTTTTAAAGGCAAAATACTATCAATTTATCTTTTTTGGCATTTTTTAATTTTAAATTTTAAATATTTCGTAGCTTTCTTCACGAAGATGTGAGCTTGTATTAGATTTTTTTTTAAGGGACATTAAACTTCTTAATAGTTAAGTTATTACTCTATTAGAGGTTTTAGAGCAAATGAGCAAGATTTTAAATTACGGTTCTTTAAATATTGATTACGTTTATGATGTACCACATATTCTGCAAGGCGGTGAAACTCTCTCCTCAACAGATCGCAATATCTTTGCAGGTGGTAAAGGACTAAATCAATCCGTAGCCATGGCTCGTGCAGGAGGAAACGTATCTCATTTTGGTGCTGTTGGTAAAGATGACTCTAAAATCCTCACTGACATTATGCAGGAGTCTAATATCTCTCTTGAGTTCCTTAAAAAACGTGATACCTGTAGCGGTCACACAGTAATTCAAGTAGACGCAAATGCTCAAAACTGCATTCTGCTCTTTGGTGGCGCCAATCGCACCTTAACACATGAAGAAATGGATGAAGTTTTAAGCCATTTTGAAAAAGGTGATTTCCTAGTCATGCAAAATGAGACTAATGATATTGAGTACATGCTAAGAAAAGCATCATCATTAGGTATAAAACCATGCCTTAACGTATCACCTATAAGTGATGATATATTAAAACTGCCACTTGAACTTTGTTATCTTTTAATCGTCAATGAAATTGAAGCTGCAGCTTTGGCAAATTTACCACAAGATAGCGACCCTTATGAATTACTTAAGGGATTAGAGGACAAATATCCTACCTCATCCTTTGTTCTCACATTAGGTTCAAGAGGCTCAATACTTAAGATGAAAGGCGATAAGGCTATATCTTGTAAAGCATTTAAGGTAAAGGCTGTCGATACAACAGCCGCAGGCGACACTTTCTTGGGATATTTAGTCTCAGGTTTGTCTCAAGGCAAAGATTATGCTGAAATTCTACAAACAGCAACAGCTGCCTCAGCTTTAGCTGTACAAACAAAGGGAGCAGCTCCATCTATTCCACTTATGGCTGATGTTCAGGCATTTCTTGCAAAACAAAATACCTGTTTAATCGTAGATAAAATCTAAAACACGATTTAAATACCACCACTTTGAGAAAAATAGTTTTATTATTTAGTTAAATAAACCCCACTATATTTTCTTTAAGAAGGTATATTTTTTTAACAGCACATGAGGCGACGCTCCTTTTTTAAAGACAAAAGCGTCGATTTTCTATGAAAAAAATTGGTTGCTTAAACTCAGAACTTTCCTACGTAATAGCAAAATTAGGTCACTTTGATACGATTACTATCGGAGATTGTGGCCTTCCTGTACCTGATGGTGTACAAAGAATTGATCTTGCTGTAACCTATGGCGTTCCTTCGTTCAAAGATGTCTTTGATGTAGTTGATTTGGAAGCTAAATTTCAAAAGGTCACTATAGCAAAAGAAGCTATTGAACAAAATCCTAAATTCTACGAAATGATTACCAACTGGGCTAAAAAGAATCTGGTAAAAATTGACATAGTTACTCACGATGAACTCAAGCTTTTGTCAAAAAAGAGCAAAGCCTTAGTGCGTACTGGTGAATGTACAGCTTATAGTAATGTGGTTTTAGAATCTAATGTCTCATTCTAAATCTTTAACTGATGCGCAAGAGAAAAAAGAAATACCTCTTGCGTATGCCCTAAACCTATTGTCTCAATTTGAGCCAATTCCTGTGCATATTTTCACAGAAGATGGGCACTACTCTGAAAAATTTAATCAGGATTATCGAGATGATGAAAATGTCTTTAAAACAGATCTCAATTTTAGACAAGAAATCATCTCCATGGTAAAGAAAAAAAAGGCGACCATAATAAGTTTAGAAAAACCAATTCTCTATGGTGGCGTACAATGCTTTGATGGACTGACTCTAATCGCAGGTCCTATAGCTATGTCAGATGTTGACCAAAACTTTTGTCGTCTTTATGCATTAAAACATAACGCTCACACTATAACCCCTTTTCGATGTGACGTAAAAAGACTGGCAGCTCTTATTCTCTTAATCTATTCTTCTGTAAGTAACAACTATCCCTACCTTACAGATTTTTTAGAACAAAACCTTTTAGGTGATGATGTAATTGCTACCACGCAAAAACAAATAGCAAAAATAATAAATACGCACTCCATAACCAATAGACCTCACAATCCAGGATCATTTGAGGAAAGTATACGCTTTGCGATAAGCCATGGTGATCTTGAGGCTTTAAAAAAAGCTCATAACTCCATGTACGCATCAATGCGTGGCACACTTGCAAATAACAATTTAAGATCTGCAAAGAATTTAGCAATTGTAGATATTACCATTGCAACAAGAGAGGCTATTGAAGCAGGACTTTCAGTTGAGGAGCTTTATACTATCTCTGATGCCTTTATATTAGAGGTTGAAGAGGCTAACAATGCAGAGCATGCAGCTGCAATTGCACGAGCTTGTGCTTTGCGTTGCACACAGCTTGTAAAAACACGTAATTCAAATATCGAAAATAACAGTACGACATCACCTGTAGTTTTACGCGCATGTGACTATATCGATCGCCATGTCTACGAAAAAATTGATATTGAAGATTTATGTAAAAAACTTAAGGTAAGCCAAAGCTATCTTTCAAAACTGTTTAAATCTGAAAAAAAAACTACCTTAGGTGATTTTATAAGACAAAGAAGAATAAATGTGGCAAAGGTGTTATTAAGCTCTACGGACAAGAGTCTAAGCGAAATTGCCTCAACTTTGAATTTTAACTCCCAAAGTCATTTTGGAAGAGTGTTCCTAAAAGGAACGGGCTACACACCCGCAAAATATCGCAATATTCATTCAATTAGAGATGTTGTATTTTAATTAAAGCCTTATTTAAAACGTTCTAGTAATATCACATTGAAATTAAAGACAAATCTTTTATTTACAAAATTTGTCTTTTTTTTGTTTTCTCAATTTATGTAAAAAAAGCTATTTGCGCTGTCCATTTGCGAATGGGTATTTTTTCAAAAAACAAAACTGCGATCTAAAGCTAAAATTTCAGTCTTTAAAAAATAAATTTATGATATTTTATACAAAAGAATGACAAAAGCTACACTACATACTAACTATAATTGCAAGTGTTGAAAGGATATTCGTATTAGCGAATTACCTTCTAATAAAAAAAAACTTACAAACATACACCTTCTTAAGGAGTAAACGATGAAATTAACTAAGATGTGCGCAGCTTTTGCAATGGTAATGAGTGCAGCCTCTTTCTCTGCTATGGCCGATGCTCCAGCTCTTCCAGGTGGCGGCAGTAATATTATGTACATTATTACCCCATCTCACTCAAATCCATTCTTTAAGACCGAAGCTGAAGTTGCAGCAAAGACAGCATCTGAATTAGGCTATCAGGTTAAGATGGTATCTCATGACGATAGTCCTGTAAAACAGTCAGAACTCTTTGAAACTGCCATCTCTGATAAAGCAGCTGCAATCATCTGCGATAACGCTGGTGCTGATGCTACTGTATCTGCAGTAAAACGCGCAGCTGACAATAAAATCCCTACTTTCTTAATTGACCGTGAAATAAATGAGCAAGGTATAGCTATAGCTCAGATTGTAGCTAACAACTATCAGGGTGCAAAGGGAGCTGCTGAAATCTTCGTTGAAGCCATGGAAGAAGAAGGTCAGTACGCTGAGCTTATGGGTATCGACTCTGACACTAATGCTCAAACTCGCTCTACAGCCTTCCACGAGGTAATCGATCAGTATCCTGATATGAAGATGGTTGCAGTTCAGACTGCCAACTGGGATCAGAACTTAGCTTATCAGAAGATGGAGACCATCTTACAGTCCTATCCAGATCTTAAAGGTGTAATTTCCGGCAACGATAACATGGCTGTAGGCGCAGCAGCTGCAATTAAGGCAGCCGGCAAACAGCTTAAGATTATCGGTGTTGACGGCTCAAATGATGCTCGTGATGAAATTTTAGCAGGCAATATGACAGCAACTGCAATGCAACCTGCAGCTTTAATTGCTGAAATGGCTGTACGTCAGGCAGATCAGTACTTAAAGACAGGCTCAACTGGCAAGAGTGAAAAGCAACTTATCGATTGTGAAATCATCACCATTGATAACGCTAAGAACTTAAATGACTTTGCTTTAACCAAATAACAATTAAAAGGATGCCGCTCCTGCGGCATCCTAAAACTTCCCTTTAAAATCAAATAGTAAACAAGCCTATTTTTTTAGGCCAGGGTATTTTTATCCTAAAACACGGAGCACACTATGCAAAAAAAGAGTCTTATTTCTCTGGCCTTTGCCGCTGTGGTAGTACTTTATGCAGGTTTTTCAGCAACTGTAGTTAAAGAAGGTCAGGAGGCAATCTTAACAGGTGAGGTTGCATTTAACCCAACTGATGAGGCTACAAATTTCTGGACAAATAATGCAAAAGAATATTTTGAAAAGAATGCAGTTGATTTAAATACTTTAGTTTCTGAGGCTAAAGGTGATTTTGCATCTGTAGCAGGTAAATACGGCCACTATTCTATGGGAGACAGTGGTGAATTGTCTTTTATAGTCAAAGGTCAGGGCACAATAGATTTAGTAAAAGACAAGTTAAGAGCAGGATATCTATCAGTAAAGGTGCCAAATCTTGAGGATGGTATAAAGGTCAGACTACAAATAGGACCTGTTTTCAAAGGATCTGCAGTTCGTGATTCTATAAGTCTTATCTCCTATAAGGATTACAAAAATCAGATTGAGTGGGCTCAGGTTTCAGTTGCATTCCATGAGTTAATCACCCGTGACATTCTCTCTAAATTAGATATGAAGAACCTTTTAAATAAGGAAGTTGAATTTGTTGGTTGCTTTACTGTAGGTCGTAAGGGCTTATTGCAAATCACCCCGGTTGAACTTTTAGTTAAGTAGGATCTCAAAATGAACGAAGTCAAAGAAGAAATCTACCTGCATGCTGAGAAAATCGATAAGATTTATCCTGGCACAAAGGCCTTAGATCAAGTCTCTTTTGATATCAAGCGTGGCAAGGTTAACGTCTTAATTGGGGAAAATGGAGCCGGTAAATCCACCCTAATGCGCATTATCGCTGGTATTGAAAAGCAATCTGCAGGCAAACTTTTTTTACAAGGGCGTGAGGTTGAGTTTAATTCAACAGTAGATGCAAGAAAAGAAGGTATAGCCATTATCCATCAGGAGCTATGTCTTTTCCCTAACTTAACAGTTTTCCAGAACCTCTTTATGTCAACAGAACGTACTAAAGGAGGTTTCCTTGATGATGCAGAACATCGAAAGCTTGCAAAGCAGGTTTTAGATCGCCTTAACTACCCAATTGATCCTGACACCTTAGTTGGAGATCTGCGTGTAGGTCAGCAGCAAATGATCGAAATTGCCCGTAACCTGCTTATCCCTAATTTAAAGATTTTAATCATGGATGAGCCGACCTCATCATTGTCCGAGCAGGAAGTTGACGTACTATTTAACATTATGCGTGAGCTTACAGCATCGGGAATCTCGATTGTTTACATTTCACACCGCCTAGAAGAACTTATGCGTATTGGTGATTATGTAACCATTTTCCGCGACGGTAAGCTTGTAGCTGAGGCAAAGGTCAAAGATATTGATGTACCTTGGATCGTAAAGCAGATGGTAGGTGAGGGTAAATCCTATCCCAAACGCGACGTCGCTGTAGATTGGGATAAGACTCCTAAGGTATTGGAAGTAAAAGATCTTACCTTGCCTAAAAATGGAGGAGGATATCTTTTAAATAAAGTTTCATTTGATCTGCACAAAGGTGAGGTTTTAGGTGTTTACGGCCTTTTAGGTGCAGGACGTTCTGAAATATTTGAATGCATTATGGGTATGCGCCCAAATCATACAGGCAAGATAATTTTAAATGGTAAGGAAATTACCGTAGGTTCAGTTCCAGATCAAATTGCTCAGGGTTTCGCCTGGCTGCCTGAAGATCGTCAGCGTGACGGCCTAATTCAAACTATGAGCATTGATAAAAACACAGCACTCTCTAATATCGGTAAATATACAAACTCTATAGGTTTAATTGATAACAAGAAAGAAGGTGATGCTGTTGATAGCATGATTGATGAGGTACACATTAAAGTTGCTAATAAGGATCTACCAATTCTTTCACTATCAGGTGGTAATCAGCAAAAGGTAGTCTTTGCAAAAGGTGCTCTTACAAACCCTTCAATCATGCTCCTAGATGAGCCATCTCGCGGTATTGATATAGGTGCTAAGACTGAAATCTTCAAGCTTATCTATCAATATGCGAAAAAAGGAGTGTCCTTAGTTGTCGTATCCTCAGAACTTGAGGAAATTATCGCAATTGCAGATCGTATTGTAGTGCTTTCAAACGGGATTAAAACCGCCGAATTTACCGGAGATGACATTACACAGGACAATCTTGTTAAAGCCTCATACTTAGGGCATCACAAAGCTTAATTAAGAATTCTGGAGCTTATTATTATGAACAAAAATGATCTTATAATGACAATACTCAAGGGACGTACTTTAATTGTATTGACCCTGTTGGTTATCTTCTTCTCCTTTGCCAGTGATTCCTTTTTTACAAGTAAGTCACTTTTGCTTGTAGCAAAGCACGTAGCCTTATACGGTATCTTAGGTATTGGTATGACCTATGTTCTTGTAACCGGAGGCATCGATCTTTCTGTAGGCTCTGTTGTTGGTTTGTCTGGCATGGTAGCAGGTCTTTTAATTAACAAAGGCTTAACCTTGTTTGGCTATACCATTTACTTCACCATCCCTACTATTGTCATAATAGCAATTATGATTGGTGTGATAGTTGGAGCCATAAATGGTCTTATCATTACCCGTTTTGCTGTAGCACCTTTCATTGCCACCTTAGGCATGATGTATATTGCCCGCGGTGCTGCTAACTTAACATCACAAGGTGCAACCTTCCCTAACTTAGTTGGTAAAGAGGCATTAGGTAATACAGGTTTTGAAATATTCGGCCGCGATATAGCAGGATTACCTGTTGCCGTTATCATTCTTATCATAATTGCCATCATTGCCTCAGTAATCTTACGTAAAACACCTTTTGGCTGGCACATCCTGGCTATAGGTGGTAACGAAAGAGCCTCTCGTCTATCAGGTGTTCATGTAGATAAGGATAAGATTTTAGTTTACATGTTCTCAGGCGCCTGCGCTGCTATTGTAGGTATCATTGCCACATCTCAGTTAGTTGCATCTCACCCTATGACAGGTAATACCTGGGAAATGAATGCCATTGCAGCTGCTGTATTAGGCGGAACCTCTCTTATGGGTGGTGTTGGCACTATTGTAGGAACCGTAATAGGTGCTTTCATCATCGGTGTTATCTCCGACGGTATGGTTATGTGTGGCGTATCTGAATTCTGGCAGATGATTATCAAAGGCTTAGTTATCATATTAGCTGTAATCATCGATCAGTACCAACGCAACTTACAGGCCCGTATGGCTCTGCAGGCTCGTAACGAAAATAAATAGAGAGGTGAAAATATGTTCTTTACACCTAAAGGAGAACCGATTTTAGCTCCTATGTCAGGACAGATAATCCCTATCTCAGACGTAAACTCGCCAATATTTGCAGGAAAGGTTGTAGGTGATGGCATAGCCATCATCCCCGTATCCTCAGAGGTATTTGCCCCAATTTCAGGAGTCATAGCCTTCATTGGTGCTCAGAAACATACCTTAGGTATTACAGGTTTTGACGGAATTGAGGTCTTAATCCACCTAGGCATAGGAACTGTATCCTTAAATGGAGAGGGTTTTACTCAACACGTTAAGGTAGGACAGAAAGTTTCATCAGGTGAGCTTTTAGCCCATGTAGACTGGAAATTTATAAAAGACAGAGGTTATGACATCACAAGTCCTGTTGTAATTACCTCAAGCTCAAATGACAAAATTAAACGTTTAACCTTGCAAAATGGACCTGCTACTGCAGCTCACACAGTTTGCATGAGATACGTAACAAAATAAAAATATATTCTGGAGTTTTTAAATATGACCGCACATATTAAATTAGGATTTGTTCCAACCCGTAGAAGTGTATTCAGCGCCCCTGATGCATTAAAGTATCGTGATCTTACAGCACAGAGACTAACTCAGTTAGGTATCGACTTTGTTGATATCAAGGATATAAACGCTGAAGGATTATTATTTGCAGATGAGGATGTAAAGAAAATTGCCGACAAATTCCGTAAGGAAAAAGTTGATGGAATTATCTTAGCTCATTGCAACTTTGGTACAGAATATGTTTGTGCACGTCTTGCAAAAGAGTTAAATCTGCCGGTACTCTTATGGGGTCCTCTTGATGAGCGTCCTCTGCCTGACGGAAGACGTCTACGTGATACACAGTGCGGTCTTTTTGCCACAGGCAAGGTCTTACGTCGCTTCCAGGTTAAATTTACCTATCTTACAAACTGCCGTTTATCAGATCCTGTCTTTGAAAGAGGACTACGTGACTTTATGGCCGTATGTAACGTAGTTAAGACCTTTAAAAACATCAGAATTCTTCAGATGGGGCCACGTCCTTTCGATTTCTGGACTACTATGTGCAACGAAGGAGAGCTTTTAGAGAAGTTCAATATTCAGCTCTCTCCTGTACCATTGCCTGAACTTATAACTGAGGTTAAAAAGATCTTAAATGCTCATGAGGCAAAAGAAGAATTACAATTCCTCATGGATAATACCATAATTAAGATAAATCCAAATAAGGTTGAAACTGTAGCAGCATTAGCTAAGGCCATGAAGAACCTGATTGAAAAATATGGCTGTCAGGCTGGTGCTATTCAGTGCTGGACTGCCTTACAAGGCGAGCTTGGCATCATGCCATGTGCAGCTAACGCAATCTTGAATGATTTAGGTATTCCTGTTGTATGTGAAACAGATATTCACGGCGCAATTACAGCTTTAATCGCTGAGGCTGCAGTTATGAATAGAAGCCGTAGTTTCTTTGCCGACTGGACAGTACGTCACCCTGACAATCCAAATGGTGAACTTTTACAGCATTGTGGTCCATGGCCTGTATCCATTGCTCAAGAAAAACCTGAACTTACATGCCCTATCGCTTTTTCAGATGAAGGGTCACTATCAGCTCTAGCTAAGGCTGGTGATAAATTAACCTTAACTCGCTTTGATGGCGATAACGGCGAATACTCCCTACTTTTAGGTAATGCTAAAACCTGTGATGGTCCTAAGATCTTAGGTACCTATATGTGGGTTGAGGTACAAAACATCAAACGTCTTGAAGAGAAGATTGTTACAGGTCCTTACATCCATCACTGTGTAGGTGTTTATGAGGATGTAGTACCGGTACTTTATGAGGCCTGCAAATACTTAGGTATTAAAGCCGATCTATATGATCCTATCGAAGAAGATGTAAAAGCCTATCTGCGTGGAGAATAAGAATTTATGAAAAATTTAAAACAATTAGCTTATAAATTAAGACAAGACGTAGTTGATATGATTGTCGCCGGTAAAGGCGGCCATATTGGTGGCGATATGTCTATCATGGATACTTTAGTTGCACTTTATTTTAAAGAGATGAATATAAGTGTAGAAAATTTTGGTACTAAAAACCATGACCACTTTATTATGAGCAAAGGTCATTCTGTTGAAAGTCTTTATGCTGTTTTAGCTGAAAAAGGCTTCTTCCCTATTGAAACTGTAATTAAGGAATTTAGTAAATTTGGCTCACAATTTATAGGTCATCCTAACAACAAGCTACCTGGCATTGAGATGAACTCAGGAGCACTAGGTCACGGACTTCCGGTAGCTGTGGGTATGGCTATTGCTGAGAGAATGAATAAATCTGATAACCGCGTCTACGTTGTGATGGGGGATGGTGAGCAGGCTGAGGGCTCTGTTTGGGAAGGAGCTATGTCAGCTGCTAACTACAAACTAGATAATCTCTGTGCTGTAGTTGATAGAAACCGTTTGCAAATCTCAGGATCTACTGAAGATGTTATGGCCTTAGACGATTTAGCTCGTAAATGGGCATCCTTTGGATGGCATGTTATTTCTGTAAACGACGGTAATGATATTGAACAACTACTCTATGCCTTTGAAGAAGCACGTGTAATTAAAGGAAAACCTACTGTATTAATTGCTAATACCATCAAGGGTAAAGGCTCTTTAGTAATGGAAAACAAAGCCTCATGGCATCATCATGTTCCAACAGCTGAGGAATATGAGGCTATTATGAAGGACTTAAAAGAGAGAGCTTTGGAGGATTAAAAATGGCTAATATTGCAAATAAGCAGATGATCTGCAACGTCTTAATGGAAGCTGCAAAAACAGATAAAGATATTGTCGTTTTA
>CALFLJ010000197.1 GCA_937880335.1 uncultured Succinatimonas sp. | reverse complement strand
TACCTTTTCCATAAAAGCTCCATTATAGATCAGTAAAATGGAGCACTTTATGGGACTTTTCATTCCTTTAAAAAAATATTCTACCGAAAGCGTTTTAGAATTTCATTTTTATCTTGCTTCTTTATCTCTACCTTAAAAAAATAAATTCTATTAAAAGTCCCCTGGACCTTTGACGAATCCATTTTGAACTACATAATGAATATGGAAATCGTCGTCAAAGCATACTAAGTCAGCAATAAATCCGCCTTCAATTCGTCCATTTTCGCGTAGGTTAAGTACAGATGCAGGAACTTCTGTTGCTGCAGTTAGTGCCTCGTCAAGGGTGAAATTACAGCAGTCTATAAGGTATTTTATACTATCCATCAAGGTCATTGATGTACCGGCTAAAGCGCCACGTGAATCAATAAGTCCTCTTTTTTTGTCAATAAAAATTTCGTTACCGTAGATAGTAAAAGACCCTTCGTTGATATCGGCGCCTGCTACTGCCTGACAGTCAGATACAATATAAAGTCGTTTCCCTAAATTTTGATGTGCAATCCTTATTAGTGCAGGGTGGACGTGGCGGCCATCTGCTATAACTGATGCTGTAATTTTTTGTGTGGAAAGTAGGGCCCCAATTAACCCAGGTTCTCTACCAACAGTGCTACGCATACCATTATAAATATGAGTAACGTTATTTATCCCAGCTTTAAAGGCATGCATAGCAACCTGATATGTTGTAGCTGTATGTCCTATAGATAAGATAAACCTAGATCTTAGAAGATCTAAAATAAGTTGGGGTTTTATAAGTTCAGGCGCGAGTGTTATATAAGCGATTGCATCTGCGTTTTCTCTCATAAACTCAATATCTGATTGAGTCAGTGGTCTAATATATCCTGCAGGTTGGAATCCTTTATGTTGTGGATTTATAAAAGGACCTTCCATGTGCAATCCAGGACAAACCCCGGGTCTCTTATCCTTGAAATCAGCAACAGCTGTTAAGGCTTTCGATAGAGATTCCCGAGGACCTGAAATTAGTGTCGGTACGAAAGTTGTTGTTCCTCTTTTTAGTAAATATTGGCGCATAGTTTCAAGTGTTTCGATACTTGGATCTGAGGCGAAAGATACTCCACCACAGCCATTTACTAAAAGATCAATAAAACCAGGAGCGATATGCATCCCCTGCATATCATATTCCTCGGCATTATTGGGATCAATAAGGGTGGAGTCAGCGGGTATAATGCGATGATCTTGTATTGCCAAACTATCTGCGTGTCTGAATTCATCAGATGTGACGTGAAGCCTAGCATTTTTTAAAATAATAGCAGACATTTATACCTCGCCTAAACCTTACCCTTCTTATATATTACTTTCTTCTGTCTTAAGTCTTAAAGCCTTGCGAGCTCGTTTTGCAGCAAAATCAGGTTTGCCTTTGTTTTTACGATCTCGTAAACGTTCTTTTGGTTTTTTTCTTTTCTTTTCGTCACTAGTTCTGTGTTTATCAAATCCTCCACCGACCTGAGCACGACCACGTTTTTTCTCAGATTGGTTTTTTATACCTGGATTTTTGGGGAAATCAGCACAAAGGTTCTTTATACTACGTCGCTCTATTTCACGCCCAGTGTAGCGCTCGATTTTTTCCATAGTAGCTATTTCTGTAGCAAGAACAAGGGAAATTACAGAGCCATTAGCTCCGGCTCGAGCTGTACGACCAGCTCGGTGTACGTAGATTGCTGCATTAGATGGCAGGTCAAAGTTATATACATGTCTTAAATCCTCAAGATCAAGCCCGCGAGCTGCAACATCGGTGGCCAACAAAATGTCAACTTCACCTTCTTTAAAACGCCTCATTGCAGCCTGTCTTTCGCTCATGCTCATTTCGCCTTGTAAAGTTGCACATTTAAAGCCTTGTCGCCTTATAGATGAGTCTAATCGAGCTAAACGATCTCTTGTTTTAACAAAAATTATTGATTTGCCTTTTACAGTAGTTAAAAGATGTACAAGGATCTTTAATTTTTGCAAATCAGAAGCTGCGTAATATGCTCTTGATGACAATTGCTCAGGAAGTTTTTCAAGACTATCATCGCCTGCTCCGAGTTTAACTTCAACAGGATCGTTTAAAACTTTTCTTGAAAATTCGTATAGTCCTAAGCCTTCTAGAGTTGCTGAAAATAATAGAGTCTGACGTTTTTTAGGCAATGCATTTGTTATTTTTTCTACATCATCTATAAAACCCATATCAAGCATTCGATCAGCTTCGTCAATAACGTAGTACTCTATGTTTTTAGTATCTAGCCATTCCTTTTTTAAAAATTCTAAAAGACGTCCAGGGGTTGCAACAACAATGGAATTTTCCATTAAGCGTTGTTCTTCACGACCTGCACCACCAATAATAGCCCCACATGAGAGATCTGGTGATTTTAAAGCCAGTTTATTACATACTTCGCATACCTGTAATGCAAGTTCTCTTGATGGTTCTAATATTAAAGCTCTAAGCCCCTTGGCTTTGTTATTACTTAACTTTGCAAGTAACGGCAAAAGAAATGCTGCACTTTTCCCTGTGCCTGTTGGTGCTCCTCCTAGGATATCCAGTCCCTTTAAGGCTTGAGGAATGATTAGCTGTTGAATAGGGGTGGGGGTTTCCCATTTAAAGTCAGAAATAGAATCTAATAAAAACTCAGGTAATTCAAAATCAGAAAATTGCATTTAGACACCTTCTTTACCCAAGCGACTTTTATGACATTCTTTTATGATTGATAAAATTCTCTTGCGGTTTTCACTTTGTGGTTCCGCTGTACCGTTAAACCAGCGAACTAATTCAAGATCTGAGGCTTCAAGTAAATCGACATATTCCTCAAGGTCTTGATTTGTTAATTTAGGCAAATCTATCTCAACAAAAGGTAAGAGCATTAAATCAAGCTCTCGCATTCCACGACGAGATTGCCATTTAATTTTTCCTGAAACTTCAATCATTAAACTGCTACCTGTGCTTTAATTGCAGGGTAAGGATCATAACCTACAAGTTCAAAATCATCATAAACATAATCAAAAACTGATGGTGCTTTTCTTTTTATTATCATCTGAGGTAATTTGCGAGGAGATCTTTGTAATTGTGTTTTAACCTGCTCAAAATGGTTATGGTAAATATGTGTGTCACCACCGGTCCAAACAAAGTCACCTAGTTTTAGATTGCAATCTTTAGCTATCATCATTGTCAGCAAAGAGTAGCTTGCGATGTTAAAAGGAACACCGAGGAACATATCGCAGCTTCTTTGGTATAGTTGACAAGATAATTTCCCTTTTGCCACGTAAAATTGGTATAGAGTATGACATGGAGGTAATGCCATCCTATCCACATCAGCAGGATTCCATGCACAAACTATATTTCTTCGTGAGTTAGGATTATTTTTTACTGTTTCAATAGCATTTTTTAGTTGATCAATGTGACGACCATCAGAACATTCCCAATCACGCCATTGTTTGCCATATACAGGTCCTAAATCGCCATTTTCATCAGCCCATTCATTCCAGATTCTAACGCCATTTTCCTGTAAGTAGCGGATATTAGTAGAGCCGCTTATAAACCAAAGAAGCTCATGAATAATGGATTTAAGATGAACTTTTTTAGTTGTTAAAACCGGAAAGCCTTCCTCCAGGTTAAAGCGCATTTGAGCTCCAAAAATCGAACGAGTTCCTGTACCAGTTCGATCTTCTCGATCGCATCCCTCGTCCATGATTTTTTTTAGCAAGTCAAGATAAATTTGCACTTATGTCTCCATTACTATTGTTCTGTAATTGTTTTAGAGTCTTTAATTAAATCGAAGATTCGTCCTAATCCTTGATTGAATGCATAATCAGTATATAGTTTACGTATGTCACTGCTATGCTGTAGTTTCACAGCTTCTTGTCCTACTTTTATAAGATCTAAGACACTAACTCTTCGACAGATATACTTAACACGAGCTAATTCGCTGTAGTTCATACTTAAGCAAGTATAACCAAAGGATAGTAGCATTAAAGCTCCTAAAGGACTGCCAGCTATTTCACCACAAACAGAAATATCTTTATTTAATTTTTGTGATTTATCTCTTAAGTATTTTAAGCAACGAACTACTGATGGATTAAAAGGATCAAAGAATCTTCCAACTTTCTGATTAGAACGATCAACTGCTAATAGGTATTGAATAAGGTCGTTTGAACCAATTGAGAAAAAGTCCACTAATGGTGCTATGTCATCTAAAACATAAATAATGCTTGGGACTTCAATCATTATTCCCAGACGAGGTTTTTTAATTTTCTCTCCAGTAAGATTTTCTATCTCTAAAATAGAATCATCTAATATTTTCTTAAAACCTGTAATTTCCTCGATGCATGAAACCATTGGGATCATGATTTCAAGGTTACCCCATTTTTTTTGGGCTAGTAACATAGCGTGTAACTGGTTTTTTAAGATATTAGGCTGGTCTAATGTTAAACGTATACCTCTCCAACCTAAAGCCGGGTTACTTTCCTCAATCGGAAGATAAGCAAGTCCCTTATCACCACCTATATCAAGGGTACGCATACAAACCGGGTAATTTTTGAATTTTTCAAGCAAAGTCGAATACCATTCAGTTTGTTGTGCTACAGTTGGGAATGTTTGAGATAGCATAAAGGCAATTTCTGTACGGTAAAGACCAATACCATCTGTTTGATTTGTTAAATCCTCAGTGTCCTCAGCGTGGTTTAAACCGGCATTAAGTTGTACTTTTATGCGTTTTCCATCTAAAGTTATGGGTGAGTCGAATTTCTCTTGAGAGAAAAGATCTGCTTGTTCTTGAGTTTGAGAAATAAGCTGTTTGTATTCGTCAATGACACTTGTTGCAGGGTCAATTATGACCTCACTATTATGTCCGTCAATAATGATAGTTCTGCCATCAAGTTCATTTAAATTTATGTGCAATCCTATTACAGCTGGAATGCCTAAATCACGTGCTAAAATCGCTGTATGAGATGAGGTTGTGTTATCAACAGTGATAAAACCTGCAACATTATAACGTTCAAGATCTGCGACAAAAGCTGCTGGTAGAGATTTAACTGCCAAAATAACCTGACTGTCAAGTTTTAATCCTTGTTCAGATACGTTAACAAGGCGTGAAATTAAGACTTGCGCAAAATCTCTTGTGTCGTAGTATTTTTCTTTAAGCCCTAATGAATTAACTGCCTTTAGGCGTTTTTCTGTTACAACCTTTATAGCTGAAGTTGCTAAAAGTCCATTGGACATAATTTCTTCTGCAACATCATCTTGGAAAGTAGCATCATCAAGAAGCTTACCGTAACCTGACATATAACCACTTGCTGCAATTGATTTATGGTTCTCTTGCATCTCTAAGGTTGCTTTATCCATTTCTGTTTGCAATTGGAATATAGTTTGATTAAAAAGTTCTAATTGCAATTGGCGATCTTCTGTGTATGTTATAGGTACATCTTCAAGACTTAGGGTAGGTTGCCATACTACGGCTCTTGCAATCGCAATACCTCCAGTTCCGCTTTCTCCACGACAGCGTCTTATATTTCCGTCACCATTTTCACGCAAATTATTACTTGAGGCAATTACAGATGCTATTTGTGCAGATAAGGTAACCATGAAGGATTCTTCTAGCTCGTTGAAGCTTCGCTTTTCCCGGCTCTGAATGACCAAAACACCTAACAGTTGCCCTTGGTTAATTACAGGAACACCTAAAAAAGAGAAAAACTCATCCTCTCCTACATCTGGCAAATATTTAAAATTAGGGTGCGATGGTGCATCAGCAAGACCTAATAGTTCTTGTTTAGCTCCAACATATCCAACAAGACCTTCACCTATACGTAAGTTTGCTTTTCCAATAGCAGTTTTTTCTAAACCGTCAGTGGCTGCTAGCCTTAGAAATTTTTTAAAAGGATCACATAAATAAAGTGAACAGCAGTCCGCTGAGGTAACGTTGCGGATCCTTACAACCAAGGTATTGATAGCATCTTCAAGGGAATTTTGTGCTGCCACCTCTTCGGTAATTTGTCTAAGTGACAGTAGGATCTGCGTCTGTCGTTCGTCCATGTTTATCCTCCGTGCTTTACTGCACGATAATGTGATTTGTCGCCATTTTGTATACCGAAAAGTGCCGTTTGGGCAAATTCTGATAATATTCGGCGATAAACGTCGCGTTTAAATGCTACAACCTGACGGACTGGGTACCAATAAGATACCCAACGCCAGTCGTCAAATTCAGGGTGACCTCGCCGGTTAAATTCAATATGGCTTTGTTTATCCTTAACTAGGGAAAG
>CALFLJ010000196.1 GCA_937880335.1 uncultured Succinatimonas sp. | reverse complement strand
AACTAAAATTAAAACTATAAAGCTTATATGACTGACATATATCAAAACAAAAGCTTAAAAGATAGAGCATGATTATTACTATTGAGGCTTTGCAAAAAGTGTCTGGACGTCGTTTTGATAAAACAGTTATAAGTAAGCTTACTCCAGTAAATCCCTTAACTCCTACGATAATTAGGAATAAAGCCAATAGGAATGGGGTAAAGGCTACAGTTATGACAGATAATTCTAATATAAGCCATCCTATAGCTCCAATAAAAAATCCTACAAAGAAAAATGGAATAGGCATGGAGCTTGGGTAAGTTGGTCCTAACTTGTATGAAATTTTAGGTAGGATTACATCTGCATTAGTATGTGTAAAGAAAGAGGCTAAAAGCTGTCTTATAAAAAGGAATACATTTAACTTTACACTGAGTTTTGAGTTATCTACTTGAGTAGTATTGTCAAATTCATCAGTATTCTCTGATGAATTTAAACTCTCTTCTTGGGGAAATTCATTGATATTTTGAGTTTTTTTATTCTCATATTCAGGTATATTTTGATCTCTTATAGAAGTAGATGTTTCATCAACAGATGGAATTGAGGCTTGAGAATTTATAGTAGGTATATTTGATGTGTCTAATTGTTGATTATAAGCATCACTTACATAAGTATTAGGTGAGACTTGACTTTGATTGTATATATTTTGTGATTGGAAATATTGTGCCTGTGCTTGAGCCTGTGCTTGAGCCTGTGCTTGAGCCTGTGCTTGAGCCTGAGCTTGAGCCTGAGCTTGAGCCTGAGCCTGAGCCTGAGCCTGTGCTTGAGCCTGTGCTTGAGCTTGAGCCTGAGCCTGAGCTTGAGCCTGAGCTTGAGCTTGAGCCTGTGCTTGAGCCTGTGCTTGAGCTTGAGCCTGAGCCTGAGCTTGAGCCTGAGCCTGAGCCTGTGCCTGAGCTTGGGCTTGAGCCTGTGCCTGCTGATTTAAATACATTTGTTGATTATCAACAAAATTTGCTTGAGGCTTCTTTTTGGGAGTTAATGGTTCTCCAGGACCAATATATAGATGGTCACTATCACGTCCATCTTCGTTTAAGTATTCGTCATTTCCTGTATAACGGTAATAATTACGGGGCGTTTTAGTCCCTATTACATATGGACTTGGTTCTTCTTTATAATCATTTTCTATATTTGGGTTAGAAATTGATGATGTCTGTTGATTGTGTATATTTGGCGTAAACTGTGGCTCAATATGCCCATTTGCCATAGGAATATTGTTTTGATTTTCATTATTTTGCAATGAGTCGTCTTGAACAGGAGCTTCTTGTAAAGGAACACCTTCGTTTAAAGAGACATTTTTAAATAGTTTAGAGACTTCTTCTCCAGCTCCCTGTTTATTACGTTTTTTAAAGATTGAACCAAAATTCGTAAAAATACTCATGAAGAAATCCTGATATTTAAATAGGCAAAATTGTCAAAAAAACTCTTTTAGGATCATAGCACTTTAAACAATATTTAGACTATATATTTGTATGAAAGACTTGATGAATATTAAGTAAAATTTAGATAAATTGATAGTTGTTTTATTTTTCTTAAATATATGAAAAGCCAAATTAGGTTTTTAACTAAAAATTTAATTTTTAACTTATTTTTCCCTTATTGAGAGGTTGTAATGTTATTTGTACTTTATGTTTAAAAAAAACTGTGTAGAATCCATGTGAATTTCTTTTTTTAAACATTGGCAAAAATATTATTTGCCTTTAAGCGTAAATTCCAAGCTTTTTGTTGGCCAGTCTAATTCTGATTAAGACTATTTTAGGAATAGTAGGCGTGATTAAATTAACAAATATTCATAAAGTTTATCAAATTGATAAAAATAGAGAGTTTGAGGCTTTAAAAGGTATAGATCTCACCATAGAAAAAGGTGAAATATTCGGTGTAATAGGTTTATCTGGAGCAGGTAAGTCCACCTTAATTCGTCATATCAATATGCTTGAGCGTCCAACTGTTGGTACAGTTGAGGTTGATGGAAAGGTTATGAACGAACTTAATCCGAAAGAATTAAGTATTGCTCGCCGTTCAATTGGTATGATTTTTCAGCAGTTTAATCTCTTATCTTCCATGACTGTTGAGCAGAACGTAGCATTTCCATTGGAGATGGACGAAAGCATAGATAAAAATACGATAAAAGCACGTGTTTTAGAGCTTTTAAAAATGGTAGGTCTTGAGGATAAAGCTCAAGTTTATCCTGCCCAATTATCTGGTGGACAGAAACAACGAGTTGGTATTGCCAGGGCTTTAGCATCAAATCCAAAAGTTTTACTTTGCGATGAGGCAACCTCAGCTTTAGATCCTAAGACTACAAGTTCTATTTTAAAGCTTTTATTAGACTTACGTAAAAAGCTTAACCTTACCATTGTAATAATTACCCATCAGATGGAAGTTATTAAAGAATGTTGTGATAGGGTGGCTGTTATAGATGGTGGTCTTATTTCTGAAATAGGAACAACATTAGAAATTTTCGCAAATCCAAAGCAACCTTTGACAAAACGTTTAGTAACAGCTGCAGTAAGAAAAGACATTACTGATTTACTATCTTATACAACTTTATATCCAGATTACCGTGAAGGTTATAGGGCTTTAGTTGAACTTTTATTTTTAGGAAATAAAGCCGAAGATCCGGTTATTATTGAGGTTGCTAAGAAAACAAATGCATCGATTAGTATTTTAGCTGGTGCTATTAACCATATACAAAGCAAACCATTAGGTATTTTAGTGGTCGCAATTGGTGGGGATAAAAATACCATAGATACCACAATTGAGGAATTTAAATCTCGTGTTTATAAGCTTGAGTTTTTAGGGTATGAAGATTTAGAGGCAACATTAGCAAATAATCAGGAATAAAAGGTAGTTTTTAAATGATAAGTTTTTTAACTTCTATTGGCTTAAGCTCAGCTAATGCCAAGATGGTAGCTTTACTTGCTAACGGTACTTTAGATACCTTGTATATGGTAGCTTTAGCCACTATTGTCTCAATTATCTTTGGTGTACCTTTAGGAGTAATTCTTTTAGTAACATCCAAGGGGTATTTCTGGGATTCTCCTAAGTTTTATTCGATTTTAGGCACTATTGTTAATGCTTTGCGTTCTATTCCATTTATTATCTTAATGGTGGCAATTATTCCTATTACCAAGTTTTTAGTAGGAACAAGTATTGGAACTACAGCTGCAATTGTACCTTTATCAATTTCTACAATCCCCTTTTTGGGGCGATTGGTGGAAACCTCGCTACGTACTGTTCCTTATGGTTTAATAGAGGCAGCAGAATCCTTAGGTGCAAGTCCAATGCGAATTATAAGAAAAGTTTTAATTCCAGAGGCTTTACCTGAGCTTGTTCAAAACTTTACCTTAACTGTTATTGTAATCATAGGTTGCTCTGCAATGGCAGGCACCATTGGAGGCGGCGGTCTTGGTGATATTGCAATTCGTTATGGTTATATGCGTTTTCAGGTACAAATTATGGTTTTGACCGTAATTATTTTGATCCTGATGGTGCAGATAACACAATGGATAGGTGATATTCTCACAAAGAAATTCGACCACCGATAAAGATTTCTAAGGATATTTATAATGAAAAAATTTGGTTTTGTTTTAGCCTGTGCGGCTTTAAGTCTTGCAAGTGTACAGTCTTTTGCTGACGAGACAATCAAGGTAGGCGCAACACCTGTTCCTCACGCTGAGATTTTAGAGTTTGTAAAGCCTATAGTTGAAAAACAAGGCGTTAAACTTGAGATTATTGAGTTTAATGATTATGTTCAGCCAAATTTAGCCACAGCTGATAATCAGATTGATGCCAACTATTTCCAGCACCGTCCTTATCTTCATGCTTTTGCCTCCGAGCGCAATTTAGATATTGAAGAGGTTGCTGCAGTTCACATTGAACCTATGGCTATTTACTCAAAGACCATAAAGGATTTAAAGGATCTTAAGGATGGTGCGACTGTCTCTATCCCTAATGATCCTACCAATGGTGGTCGTGCCTTATTACTTCTTCAGTCAGCAGGTTTAATCACTCTTGAGGATCCTAAAAACCTAGCTGCTACCTCTTTAGATATTAAAGATAATCCAAAGAATTTAGATGTAAGAGAGCTCGAGGCCCCTCAGTTGCCACGTTCTTTAGATGAGGTTGATATTAGTATCATCAATACTAACTATGCAATCGGTGCAAACCTTAATCCTCTTAAGGATGCAATCTTCATTGAAAAACCAGATTCTCCTTATGTAAATATCTTAGTAGCCTCACCTCAATCTGCTAAAAAAGATGGTATGAAAGTTTTAATTAAGGCTTTAAACTCTGATGAGACTCGTGACTTCATTGAGGAAAAATATCAGGGTGCAGTAATTCCTGCTTTCTAGACTTTCTTAGAAATGCCGCAAGGAAACATATAAATTAAGTTTGGTGAGAAATTGCGGCTCATGCTTTTTACGATAAAATTAAAGACATGGTAGAACCTCAATTGCGCATACTATAAGGCTACCATGTCATATAGTGATTTAAGTATCACAAGTAGATACTTACAGGTGAAAAAGTAAAGTAGCTACGTTTTGCCATTAACGCAATCGACATCAAGCGTAGGTGGCCTATTCTGATTTTGAAAATCCAACCTAAATTTACCTGTATTTAATCCCTCCGTCTTAGGCTGTGCTTAAGCAATAAGATTTAAAATGGCTTAACGGAGAGAAAGCTGTTTGTATCTTTCATGGCATAGAAAAATAAGCTTTAGGCAGATATTTGTGCTT
>CALFLJ010000195.1 GCA_937880335.1 uncultured Succinatimonas sp. | reverse complement strand
CTCTCGTGGTAGCGCATCAGCTACACCTTTTGCTAATGCATATCCTGAACAATTTGTAGAAGTAGGAATTGCAGAGCAGGATCTGGTGGGTATTGCAGCTGGAATGGCCCGTATTGGAAAGCGTACCTTCCCTATGAGCCCGGCATGCTTTTTAGCTGCTCGTTCCTACGAGCAGTGCAAAGTAGATGTAGCCTACTCTCATACAAACGTAAAACTCATTGGCATCTCAGGTGGTGTAAGTTACGGTGCCTTAGGTATGTCACACCACTCAGCACAGGATATTGCTTGTATGAGCTCAATTCCAGGTATGAGAGTTTATCTGCCATCTGACTGTTATCAGACAGAAAAACTCATGCAGGTCTTAGTAAAAGATAATGAGCCTGCTTATATTCGTGTTGGTCGTAACGCAGTAGATCCTGTCTATGAGGAAGGCAATGTTCCTTTTGAAATGGATAAAGCTACAGTTGTCTGTGAGGGTAGTGATATTGCCATTATTGCCTGTGGTGAAATGGTTCTTCCTGCCAAAAAAGCTGCGGAAATTCTAAAAAATAGCGGCATTAGCGCAACAGTTCTTGATATGTACTGTGTAAAACCGATTGATAAGGATGCCGTAATTAAGGCAGCTTCAAATGCTAAAGCTGTAATAAGCGTTGAAGAACATTCACCTTTAGGCGGTTTAGGATCAATGGTATCCCAGATTGTAGGAGAAAACTGCCCACGTCCTTGCTATACCATGGCTTTGCCAGATAGTCCTGTTATAACAGGTACATCAAAAGAAGTATTTGATTACTACCATCTAAATGCTGAAGGTATTGCCCAAAAAGCTGAGGAAATACTAAATGGCAAATAGATCAATGATCCTCAGCATTGATCAAAGTACGCAGGGCACAAAAGCCCTGCTTTTAGATGCTGACGGCAAGCTTGTAGACATCAAGTCTCTCCCCCACAAGCAATACATTGATGATAAAGGATATGTCGAACATGACTTAGATGAAATTTATCAAAATGTTATTGCTGTGGTTAAAGCCCTCATCAAATCTCATCCTGAGGCTTACGATAAGATAGCCGCCTTAGGTTTATCAGTACAAAGAGAAACTGTTGCAGCCTTTAGTAAAAAAACACTAAAACCACTTTATCATGCAATAGTCTGGCAGTGTGCTCGTGGTTACGATCTTGTAAAAAAAGAGGAAATTGCTTCTAAAAAGGAAGAAATACGTAAAATCACAGGTCTTGAGCTATCAGAGTATTTTTCTGCACCTAAGATGACATGGCTTATAGATAATGTAAGTGCCATCAAAGATGCTTTAAATAACCATGATCTTAGATTTGGTAATATGGATTCCTTTCTAATTGCAAGATTAACAAAAGGAAAATCGTTTGCCACAGAGCCTTCTAATGCCTCACGAACCATGCTTATGGATCTTGAAAGATTAGATTATTCTGATGAGCTTTTAGATCTTTTCAGAATTCCAAAAGAGACCCTCCCTCCTATCATAAGTTCAGATAGTCTTTTTGGTACAACTACCTTTGATGGTTTATTTGACTATGATATTCCAATTTACGGCGCTATTGGTGACTCTCAAGGAGCTCTTTTTGGTCATGGATGCCTTAAAAGTGGACAGGTAAAAACCACATATGGTACCGGCTCATCGATTATGATGAATGCTGGAGAAAATATAGGAACATGTAAAAAAGGTATTGTTACCTCTGTAGGATGGATGAGAGAAAACAAGGTAAGCTATGTTCTAGAGGGTAACATAAATTACTCAGCTGGCATTATAAGTTACCTAAAGGATGATCTTAAGCTTATAAATTCCCCTGCAGAAACACAAGATCTAGCTCTAAAAGCCAATCCAAAGGACAAAACTGTATTTGTTCCTGCTCTCTCAGGACTTGGTGCTCCTTGGTTTAATGGTCAAGTTCGCGGCTCAATTTTGGGGATGAGTCGTCTTACAACTAAAAATGAGATTGTAAAAGCTGCTTTAGATTCTATTGTGCTACAGGTTGACGATGTTTTGGATTTAATAAAAAAATCTACAGATGTGCCAATTACTGAGCTTAATGTGGATGGCGGAGCTACTAAAAATTCATATCTCATGCAAGCTCAATCTGACATAAGTGATCTTGAGGTAAAAGTTCCTTATGAGAATGAATTATCCGGTATTGGAGCTGCCTACTTAGCCGGTATTGCCTGTGGACTATATGATGAAAGCGTTCTTTTGTCTCAAAGTGTCCAAAAAAGCTATAAGCCGTCTATAACGCAATATGAACGCCTAGGTAAAAAGGACTTATGGCATAAAGCTGTAAATACAGCAATGTCATTTGCTAACTAATATTCTTCTTAACGTTGAAACATTGCCACCCATAAAGTGCTCCATTTTACTGATCTATAATGGAGCTTTTATGGAAAAGGTA
>CALFLJ010000194.1 GCA_937880335.1 uncultured Succinatimonas sp. | reverse complement strand
GAGATGTGTTTATAAGTTCTATGATCAGTGCGTCAGATCTAATGATAAAAAGTGATTATGTGGTATGCGTAAATTGTCTTTGAGCCCTGATATTTTCCACGAGCGATTTGATGTATATTTAAAGACCAGGGCTAATGCGGAGCCCTAGCCTCATTTGCAAGTTAATTAAAAATGCCAGACAGTGGTATAAATGTTAATTTAGAAAATTTTTTTTACCATTTTGGTTTATTTAAAGCAAGTTTATATAGCTCCTCGTATTTATGAGAGGATTCTTTCCAATTAAACCTTACTCGCATAGCATTTTGTCTTATTCTGCGAATTTCCTCTGGGTTTTCAAGATGTAAAATTAATGTTCTACGTAAGCATGAGAGTAATTCTTCAGATGACGGCTCATTGAATATAAAGCCGTTTCCTAATTCTCTATTTTGGTCGTAGTCAATAACTGTATCTTTTAATCCACCAACGGCACGTACAATAGGTAGTGTTCCGTATGCTAGAGAATAGATCTGATTTAATCCACAAGGTTCAAAGATAGAGGGCATTAAGAAGAAGTCGGATGCAGCTTCAATTTGATGAGCTAATGCGTTATCGTAAACAGGTTGGAAAACCATTTTATCAGGATGTCTGTTAGCGATTTCCTGCATCTGTCTTTGTAAATTAGGATCGCCTGTTCCTTCTATGATAACTTGTACTTTGTGCTGCAAGAATCGATCTAAAATTGGCAGAAGTAATCCAATACCTTTTTGATCTGTAAGACGCGCTACCATTCCATAAAGAGGGGTATCGCCCATGGCTAAACCTAATTTTCTTTGTAAAAGGTATTTGCCTAATAGCTTTTCATCCATACTGTTGATGTTATATCGAATTGTTAAAAGAGAATCGGTTGCCGGATCCCAGTCTGAATAATCGCACCCGTTTACAATTCCTGATAAATCATCTCTTCTGTCAATGAAGTTTTGAGCCATACCATGACCACCTAAATAAGTGGTAAGTTCGCTTGCGTAACCTGGACTTACGGTATTTATCTTATCAGCATAAAAAACACCACATTTTAAGTAATTTATATATGAGCCTTGAGCAATACGATCATTGTAAACATCTTTGATCTCTGGAATCATAAAAATCTGATTGCGGTCAAAAACGCCTTGGAAGGCTGCATTATGAATTGTAATTAAAGATCTTGTTTTATTGAAGAATTCGTCATGAGCATATTTTAATCTTAGGATCATAGGTGCAAGACCAGTATGCCAATCATTGCAATGCAAAATATCTGGTCTAAAGTTTAAAATTTTGCAAGCTTCGATGGCTGCAGCGCAGAAAAAAGCATATCTTTCACCATTATCACCGTAGGCTTGATTGTTATCACCGTAAAGTGAGGTTCTGTCAAAGTAACGAGGGCAGTCAATTAGTATTAGATCTACTTGTGAGTTTGCAAGGGATGTTTTTTTTATTGAGTAGGGAATTCGCCGTCTTGGATCTTCATCATACTCGTTGAGTGTTGCGTGTCCCACTACATGAAAATCCTGGACATTAGGGATTATGGAGTAGCTGGGCATAACTACAGTAACTTTATGTCCATTTGCCTGTAATTGTAGTGGCAGCGCTTTTGCAACATCGGCCAAACCGCCGGATTTGATTACACCAGCAACCTCGGATGCTAAAAATAAAATATTCATTTAAACCTCAGCAATACTCAAAATATTTTAAGAATTTGAAATAAAAGTATTCTAATAAAAAAAAATAGTTTCCTTGATGAAATTATATGTCAGAGTCACTGTGTAATTTTTTTATATTCTTGCTTTTGTGACAAAGACTGATACAAATGATTATCAATTATTCTTTTGTTTTTATTATTAATTTTTAATGAAATATTAAAATGCTATAAATACTGTAATTCAATGACTTAGATCTCAAAGTTTTTGCTTGGTAAAAAAAATCTAATCTTAATGGCAAGATTTGCCAAATAAAAAATCACAATATTGAAAGCATATTTAATAATTTATATTTAATGGTTTCTGTTAATGATTTTTTGAAAGATTTAAATTGTATATAACAAAACTTTTACTTTAATTTTATAATTCAGATACTTAATTTAAAATCCTAATTTATATCCCCTTGGTATAACAATAATCCCGTTGTCTGAACGTTTAGGTCCATTTGGATCACTTGTTTTAAGCAATTTTTCATCCTCGTTTTCATCATAGCCTAATGTAAAATTCGGAGCTACATCAACATATCTATCTAATATTGCATTCCTAATTTTTGCCCCAGATCCTATATGATTATCTCCAATAAGTACGCACCCGTCTATTTGTGCACCAGCACTAGCAGTTGATCTAAATCCTAAAATGGAACGAGAGATATTTGCACCTCGGATTAGACAGCCTGCAGAAATCATAGAATGTGAAATAAAGGTTTTAAACTGAAGTGTGTCAATAAAATTTGAGGGAGGAAGTGGCGGATAAAAGGTGTGCAAAGGCCATTTAGGGTTGCTCATAGAAAAAAGAGGTTTATCTCCTAATAGGTCCATATGAGCTTGCCAGTAAGCGTCAATATTTCCAACATCTCTCCAGTAGACATTGTTACTATCTCCCATGATTTTATTTTGGGTCATGTTATAAACCATAACTTTAGCATTAGGATAAAGTTTTGGAATTATATCTTTTCCAAAGTCATGAGATGAGTTTGTACATAAGTGATCTAAAGCTAGAGCCTGTTTTAATGTTGCTGTTTCAAAAACATAATTCCCCATAGATACTAAGCTATATCCGGGATCGCCTGGAATTTCTTTGGGGATTTCAGGCTTTTCTTCAAAGCCTGTCATTCTTCCTTCTCTGTCAACTTCTATTACACCAAATCTTAAAGCACATTCTTTTGATGGGAGCCTTAAGGCAGAAACAGTCAGATTTGCTTTTTTTATTTTATGGAAATCGACCATTTGTCGGATGTCCATTTTATAGATATGGTCAGAACCAAAAACCGCAACGTTATCTGGGAATTGTTCCTCAACAAATTGCCAGTTTTGGTAAATCGCATCCGCTGTTCCTTGGTACCATTCCTTATTTATTGCCATCTGAGCTGGAATAGTGTCAATAAAAGTTCCTGGAATGCCACTTATAGCCCAACCATTTTTTAGGTGCATATATAAAGATTGGGATTTATATTGTGTTAGGACATAAATTTTTATGAAACCTGAGTTAACAAAATTATTTAAAACAAAGTCTATAAGTCTGTAACTACCAGCAAAAGGGACAGAAGGTTTACAACGATAAGCCGTCAGTGGTAGGAGTCGCTTCCCTTCTCCACCGGCTAAAATCATAGCTAAAACTCCAGACATAGAAGCTACCCTAACTTAAGTTTTGAGAGATAAATTAAGTCCATAGTAGTTTGTTTTGAAAGCATAAAATGAGTATTTATTCACAATTTTGTGTTAACAAAAGTTTATTATTTGTAAAGGATTAAAAAAATTTTTAGAAAATTATATAAATAAAAATATTTCGTATGTTTTTTTTTGAGAAGGATGGGATTTGAGTAAGTCTGTTATGAACGAATACGTTTGCGTGATATTGCGTAAAAAAATTTTTTTTAATTAGAAATCTTTTTTTTCTTCAATTTATTTAAGAATGCACAATATAAAAAAAATATATAAAAATTAAGAAAAAATTTTATGTTTGTATACAAGTTAACTTATTTATTTACATAGCAACATTTGTCTAACATTTAAGATAAAAAATCATACAAATCTCACAATTTAAAGATAAACACAGTTAAAACAAAGTAATTTTGTAAACGGTTAAGTTATACATTTGTAAAGAGCAAATTAAAGCAAAGGGTTTAGTGTGCACTATATCTCAAATTTAATAAATCTCATACAAAATGTTAGATTGATCATAGAATTGTAGACAATCTATTACTTATAATGTGACTAGTTTTTAACATAGGAGCTTATGGAATTATGAAAAAAAATAGCGTTTTGATGGTTACCGCTTTAGCTGTTGCAGTTGCAGGCTTTAGTGCTCAAGCTCAGGCCGAAACCGTTTGGAAAATGGCTTTCAACCAGACTGAGGGTCATCCTG
>CALFLJ010000193.1 GCA_937880335.1 uncultured Succinatimonas sp. | reverse complement strand
AAAAAGGCATAGAATCACTTAAAATTATTATGTATCGAAAAAGCAATAAATTTAAGGAGATTCTATGCCAATTTCATTATCTCACCTTTTACCTGCTAACTCAAATGCTTCAGCTCAAATTGATAAGCAATTTAAAAAAGTTATCAGTCCTATAGCTTTAGGCAAGATGGCATCAAAATGTGGACTTAAGCAGAGACAAAGCCATTTCAACCCTAGTGCCTACATGCAGGCTTTACTTGTTTGTAGTGGAAGTAATGAGCAATACAATTTTGCAACGATAAACAAGCAATATGGCATAACCTCTAAACATCCTATGCACGATAAGCCCTTTCATAACAGGCTAAGAAGCCCTGAGTCACGTGAATTTATTGAAAGTGCCTTTAAACGAATTTATTCCTTTGTAAACTCCATTTCGGCATCACCTACAAGAGGAAAAAATCTGCTCAATGCTCTTAGAAATAAGGGTCTTGATATTGATGACATTGTTTGCATAGATGGCAGTTACTGGCATGTTAAAGGAGAGCTTGAGCATATATTCCCCGGTAGTAGAGCCCATGTAAAGGCCGATAATTCAGCAGATGGAAGTCCTGTGCCATACGGCAGTAAAAAGAGTCAAAATGCTCAGATAGGCATACAAACCGTATATTCACCTGTAAGCAATTTTGTAAAAGAGGTTACTATTACAAGTGGAACAGCCAATGAAAAGGATTACGTTTCCATACCAGAAAACGAGCGATTATTATATACACTAGATGCAGGCTACGTAAAATACAGTATGCTCAAAGAAATGGATGATAAAGGGCATTACTTTATGATACGTGGCAAAAGAAACATGGATGGAGAGATTATAGACTGCCATCTTAATGGTGTAAAAGAGCAGTCCTTTATTGGTCTGAGACTTAAAGATCGCCTGGTAGGATCTTATATGAAAATGGATGACATGACATTAACTGTCAGACTTAACAACGGCCTTACTGTGCGAGTTTTAAGGGTATGGAGCAGAAGCAAAAGCGATATATCATTCCTCATTACAAATATTAAAAATACCACGTTTACAGCAAGGGAGCTGGCTGCTATTCAAAAAATAAGATGGCAGGTTGAATTGTTCTTTAAAGCTTTAAAGAGTGGCGTTAATCTAAGAGGAATCAAGACAAAGATAGTTGATATAATATATAGCCTCATTTATGTTAGCTTTATTGTAGCTATGCTTAAATACCTGATTTTCTTGGCAGTTGATACGGGGCTTCAAAAAGGAGGCAAAACTATGCAAAGTGCCTCTTTCTATAAGATCTTTGTTTCAAGCATGACCTATTGGACCAGCTATATAAAATCATTGTTTTCAAAGGGAATTACTAAACTGCAAGAATTATTAAAGTCTTTCTTAAAACTGACGCATCTTTACAAGATGAGCCCTCAGTCGCGTAAAAAACAAGAAAACCTAAATACTGCAGATTCAGTAATTA
>CALFLJ010000192.1 GCA_937880335.1 uncultured Succinatimonas sp. | reverse complement strand
AAATGGAAAAACAAAAAGACAGAGGAAATCTGGGAGGAAATATGTCAAAAACAGAGAACAGCCTAACTTTATCTACAGAAGAGATATCAGAAATAAAGGAGCAAATGTTGCCATCTGATGACGTGGATATTATGGCTGAGTTTTTTAAGGCTTTGTCAGATCCTACCCGTTTAAATATATTAAATGCATTACAACTGCATGAGTGGTTATGTGTTTCTGATATGGTTGAACTTTTAGGGATGAGTAAGTCTGCATTATCTCATCAGCTTTGCTATATGCGATTAAATAAGTTAGTTAGAGTAAGGCGAGATGGAAGGCATGTTTTTTATGCCCTAGATGATGATCATGTAAAGCAAGTTTTTGCTTTAGTTCAATCCCATGTTAACGAGCATTAGTTTATACGGTCTTAAAATGTAGAATACCCCCATTTTAAGATGGTGGTGATTTTATTATCTAAATTTGGAGGTAGCGCCACTAGTTTATAAGTTAGGCGCTTATTTTATATGAAAAAACCTATTTATCTTGATTATGCTGCCGCCACTCCAACAGATCCTAGGGTAATTGATGTTATGGTAAATTGCCTTAAGAAAGAAGGTGCGTTTGCAAACCCTCACGCAAAAGATCATGTTTATGGATGGGAGGCTGCTGAAGCTGTAGAGAATGCCCGTTCCCAGATAGCTGATCTAGTAGGTTGTTCTCCACTAGAATTAACCTTTACATCGGGTGCTACAGAGGCCAATAATCTTGCTATCTTTGGTTTAGCTCATGCTCTAAAGCAAAATGGCGATAAACGAAATCATATTATTACCTCAAAAATTGAACATAAGGCAGTTCTTGAGGCTTGTGAAGTTTTAGAAAAACAAGGTTATAAAGTTACATATTTAACTCCAAGAGAAGATGGTATTACTACTATAGAGGATCTTGAAGCTGCATTAAGTGATGATACTTTTTTAGTATCCTTAGCTCAGGCAAATAGTGTTTTAGGTTCAGTTAATGATGTTCATGCGCTTTCAAGTCTATGTAAAAAGCGTAATATTTACTTTCATACAGATACAGCTCAGAGTGCAGGTTTTGAAAAAACAGATTTTATGCACAGTGATATAAGCCTAGCTACTTTAACTTCTGAGAAAGTTTGCGGTCCAAAAGGGGTTGGAGCTCTTTATATAAAAAAGAGTTTAGGCTTAAATCTTGTACCTGAAATTTATGGTGGTGGTCAAGAAAAAGGTCTTAGAGGCGGAACTGTACCTACACATCAGGTTGCAGGTATGGGGGAGGCTTTTGAGATTTTAAGAAAAGAAGGCGAAAGTGAAAAGAAGCGTCTTTTGTCATATCGAGAATTATTGATTGAGAAATTAAGTACACTTCCTAACATTATTATAAACGGTTCTTCTAAATATTATGTCCCACATATACTGTCAGTAAGCTTTAAAGATATTGATGCACACATGTTATTGCCAACATTATCTAATATTGCAGTCTCAACAGGTTCAGCTTGTGCATCTTCTTCTTTAAAGCCATCTTATATTTTGACAGCAATTGGTCGTACAGATGATGAGGCCCGTTCTTCTCTGCGTATTTCTTTTGGCCGTTTTACTACAAAAAGTGATATTGAATGTGCAATTGAAGAGATTTTACAAAAGATTCCTAAACTTTATAAGGCTGGATCTATGTGGACTGTAAAAGGAGAGCCGAATGCTTAATATTGTTAATAAGATTGAAGATAAAAATGCTGTTGAGGTAATTTTACGTCCAGGCACAGCTCCAGAGCCTTTCTTTGAGGATACTAAATTTATTCCAGCTTCCAAAGGTTTTGTTGTTTTTGTAGATGGACAGAAAACATTCCCTTTAAGGCAAGCTGCTCGTGTAGTAGCTAAATTAAACATCAATAATTTGATTTTAAAGACAGAAATTCCATTTGAGATTGAAGATGCAATTGAATTTTGCACATCTTATGAGGATTTAGATGAGAAAAATTTAAAAAATCCAAAAACTGTAGTTTTAGATTTTCCTGATGCAGATACTTATCGTGTTAACTTCGTCGTAGAGATGGTTTCTCAATTAAGACATATTTCAAATTTGCCAGCAAATATCTTAAAACCTCAACGTTTTGCACAAATGTTATGTGATTTTGTTAAGTCCTTATCTAAAAGTGCACCAGGAAAATTTAGCTTTAAAATAATAAATTCTAAATCTCATGACTATCTTAATTTAGTTGGAATTAGGGCAGTAGGTGGTACATCTGATGAGAAAGGATGTATGGCAATTATTGATTATGTCCCACAAGGAGGGGATCCAAAAAGTCCTCCTGATATAGCTTTGGTAGGAAAAGGGATTACTTTTGATAGTGGTGGCTATGATTTAAAGCCTCCTCGCTTTATGGACACCATGCGTACTGACAAAATTGGAGCTGTAAACTTAACAGGTGTATTTACCTTGGCTGCAGCCTCAGCTCGAGCATCTAAGCATATTAGACTATATTTATGTTGTGCTCAGAATATGGTTTCAGATAAATCCATGGTACCTGGTGATATTTTAGTTTATCCAAATGGTATTAAAGTTGAGGTCGGTAATACTGATGCTGAGGGGCGTTTAGTGCTTGCTGATGGCATTATTAAAGCTGTAGAAAGTGGGGCTAAGTTAATCATAACAGAGGCCACTTTAACAGGAGCTGCAAAGATGGCTTTAGGTCGTGATATAAACGCAATGGTTTGTCGTAATCAGAAAAACGCTCTTGAATTAAGCGCTGTTTTTGAGGCTAATGGTGAGTTAATATGGCAATTTCCTCTTGAGGAATTTCACAACCGTTATATAAGTTCATCGAGGGCAGATATTTGCAATTGTGCACATGGAGATAACCCTCCAGGAGTTATGACTGCCGCCGCTTTTTTGTCTAAGTTCATTCCTGAAGATATAGATTGGATTCATATTGATTTAAGTGCAGCTTATTTACAAGAGGAATCACCTTTCTATGCTAAAGGACCTACCGGGTGTACTATTTTGCCATTAGCTTTATGGATAAAACATTGTGAGCTTAAAGAAAATACTGTCCTTAAGTCTCAAGAACAATCAGAGTGGATCGCCCATTTTGAGGAACAATAATTATGCTAAAAATTGATAATCAAAATGATAAAGATAGCCTTAAGATAACATTAGTTGAAGGCAAAGCCTCTGATGCTTATAAGGAAGGGGCGAGCTTTGAAAGTAATGGTGATGGCTACATTGTATTTATTGATAGAACAAAGTCTTTCCCTTTTAGAAAGGCAGGCCGTGTAGTTTCTTCTTTTGGGGCTAAAAATATTACTGTAAGTGCCAATTTTGATTTAGAAAGTGAAAATCTTTTAGCTTTTTTAACCTCTCTTGATAATTTAGATAATAAAGAAACAATTGTTCATCTAATAAATCAAAGTGAGGAAAAAGTTAATGAACTTAATTTAGATTGTACTTTAACCGGAGTTTGTCGTCGTATTTCAGATTTATCTGGTTCTGAGTTAAGGCCTAAGGAATTATGTGATTTATTATTTAAGCTTATAAATAATTCACATCGTCCTTTGGGAAGTAGATTAAGCTTTAGAATAATCGATAAGGATGATAAGGATTATGCTAAATTGTCCGGCATAAAAGCTTTAGGAAAGGGATCTTCTCAAGGCGGTTGTTTGGCAATTGTGGATTATTTGCCTAAAGGTTTTGATAGTGATTGTCCTATTGATTTAGCTTTAATTGGAAAAGGCATAACTTTTGATAGTGGCGGTTATGATATAAAGCCTGAGAGTTTTATGGAAAGTATGCGCACAGATAAATGTGGAGCTGTAACAGCAGCAGGTATATTTTCTTATTTAATTCGTAGTGAAAAAGAACATCACTTAAGACTTTATCTATGTTGTGCTGAAAATTTAATTTCTGAAAATTCGATATTACCTGGAGATATTCTCACCTATCCAAATGGCCTTAAGGTGGAAATTGGTAATACTGATGCAGAAGGTCGTTTGGTATTAGCAGATGGAATATGCCAGGCTGTTGAAAGTCAAGCTCGTACCATTATTACTTTAGCGACCTTAACAGGTTCAGCAAAGATTGCAGTTGGGCGAGATATGCCTATTTTGGTAAATAGAGAAAACTATTTGCCTAAGAAACTTGCCACGTGTTTTGAATTTTGTGAACAATATATATGGAATCTTCCGCTTTTTGACTTTCATGAGCGTTTTATAAGTTCTACTAGGGCTGATTTTTGCAACGATTCTCATGGTGATAGTGCGCCAGGAGTTATGACTGCCGCTGCATTTTTATCTAAATTTATACCTGATGGATTTGAGTTTTTGCACTTTGATCTTTCTTCTGCATATTTACCATCGAGTAATCCTTACTATGCTAAAGGTCCTACAGGTTCGGCAATTTTGCCATTAGGTTTATGGTTAGCTAATTTTTATAACCGCAAAAATTCTTCTTTAAAATAAAAGAGCGTTTTAAATATTAGGATCTATTATGTACAAAAATATAGTTGTTTTAACAGGTGCTGGTATTTCTGCAGAATCTAATATTCCTGTTTTTAGACAAGAAAGCGGTCTTTGGGAAGAGGAGCGCGTTGAGGATGTTTGTACTCCAGAGGCCTTAATTAAAAATCCTCAAAAGGTTCACGATTTTTATAATAAATTAAGACGTAATCTTTTAGATAAAAAGCCTAATTTAGCTCATCTAGCTTTAACTAAATTACAAGAGGAGTGGCCTTCATTAACTCAGGGATCAGTATCTATTGTTACTCAAAATATTGATGATTTGCATGAAAAGGCTTTAAGTCATGATGTAATACATATGCATGGATCTTTAAAAAGTATTTTGTGTGAAAATTGTCATAGTGCTTATCCTTTTTTTGAGGATTCAAGTCCTCAAAGTGTCTGCAAGTATTGTGGTGAGGCAAGCTTAAGACCCGACATCGTTTTTTTTGGAGAAGCTCCTTATGATATGGATCTAATTTATGATTTAATTTCAAATTGCGATTTATTTTTAGCTATAGGTACATCAGGTGTTGTTTATCCTGCTGCAGGATTTTGTCAGTATGCACGATCTTGTGGTGCTTATTGTGTAGAGTTTAACTTAAATAAAAGTGCGGTTGTTACTGACTTTAATACTGGAATTTACGGTAAAGCTTCGCAAACTGTACCTAAATTTTGTGAGCAATTGCTAAAATCATGTACTGTACAATCCTAAAGTCTTTAGTTTATGGATTATGCAGTATAGAAGAGGTTTAATAAGACAAGACCCCAATATGCCATGCTGTATATACAATCTGTAAAAATAGTAAATTATGGTATGGCATAGAAAGACAATTTATGAGTTTCAAATAATAAGTACCTTTCTATAATTTCCATACTTATGTCATAGGTAATTTCACAACCTGTAAACCATTCTTGATATAATAAAAGGTTTCAAGGATATATGCTCAATTTGGTCTAATTTGATAATTGCTTGGGGCGATAATGACTGAAAAAATTAATTTACTTGACCTCTCTCCTAAAGATATTGCGGATTTTTTTGTTTCAATTGGAGAGAAGCCGTTTCGCAATCAGCAGATTTTAAAATGGATCTATCAATATGGCGTGACAGATTTTGAACAAATGACCAACTTACGACGTGATTTGCGTGAAAAGTTAAGCCAGATTTGCGAAATTAAGGCTCCTGAGATTGTAACAGAACAACGTTCTTCGGATGGTACTACAAAGTGGGCATTAGATATTGGTGATGGTCAATTAGTTGAGACAGTATTAATTCCAGAGGATGATAGAAATACTTTATGTATTTCAACACAAGTTGGATGCCCTGTAAAATGTGCTTTTTGTCGTACTGGAGCCTCAGGTTTTAACCGTAATCTAAAAGTATCTGAGATCATAGGTCAGGTCTTTAGTGCTGCAACAAGAGTTGGTTTTAGTGAGAATAATGAGCAGAAACCTATTTCTAATATAGTAATGATGGGAATGGGAGAGCCTTTATTAAATTTAGAGGCTGTGCTTAAAACCACAGAAATTTTATTATCAGATTATGCATTTGCGTTATCAAAGCGCAGAGTTACTATCTCAACATCTGGAATAGCCCCTGTTATAAATAAAATTGCAGGTAAAGTGGATGTAGCACTAGCTTTGTCATTGCATGCATCTAATGATGAGTTGCGTAATAAACTTATTCCAATAAATAAAAAATATCCAATAGCAGATGTTTTATCAGCTGTGAAAAATTATCTAGATAAATCTAATGCTAATTGTGGTCGTGTAACTATTGAATATGTACTTTTAGACAGGGTAAATGATGGCATTGATGATGCGCATGAGCTTTGTGAACTTTTAAAAGATTTGCCGTGTAAGATAAATCTCATTCCTTTTAACCCACACGAATCCTCAGACTTTGAACGTCCTAGTGGAAACAGAGTAGAACGTTTTAGACAAGTTTTAATTGAAAACGGTTTTACTGTAATGAAACGCTCAACTCGTGGTGACGATATTGCTGCTGCATGTGGACAATTAGCAGGTCAGGTAAAAGATCGTCGTTTAAAGGCAATTGATGCAAAAAAGGTTTAAGTATAAATAATTATGAGTAAATTTAGAAAGGGATTGCGTAGTCGCAAAAGTCGCAGTGAATTGAGAAGAGTTGAGCACTCTAATAATGTTTCAAACAATAACATTATTGATCCTGTTACAGGTGAGCCTGAAAATGACATGCCTAATAATATTGATGCTCTAAAGGTACAATCAGATATAGAGGCTGCAGTGCAAAACTCTAATGATGATCTAAAGGATAGTAAAGAAGATTTAGATAATGAAACTTCTAAGTTAGATACAGAAGAGGAACTTGGATTAGATTTAAAGGAAAGGGCTCGTTTTGCTTTAAATCAGCAGTCCCCTGATTACTCTCACGGAGCGTATGTGGGGAATTACAACCAGGAGCTAGATAATCTTTTTAATAATGAACTTCCTTACGATTTGCGCCGTAAAGACAACTCAGATGATTTATCTTATTTAAATAAGTTGCAAGACGAGCTTCCAAAGCCAACGATTGTGCCTCCACATGAGACTAAAGCTCCTCAGATGATAGAATCAACACATTTTGATAGCTCTGAGAGTGAGGAAATTGAGAAAAGGCTTGAGGATAGTTTACCTAAAGCTTTGCGTAAAGATAATGATTTTTCTTCTATCTCATCTAATGAAGATTCTATTGATGAGATTATTGAAGAAAATGAAGATCCCAATTTGGCCAATGATTTTTCAGCAAAAGATAGTGATATTTTAGATAATTATTTGCCAGAAGAACCTTTAAATAATGAGTTTTCTTCTATAAATGAATCATCAGAAAAAGAGCTTAAAAATAGTGATAATATTTCAGACTTATCTGAAAGCGGTTGGGAGAAATCTAAGGATACAGAAGTAGATGATACTGATATAAATAGTATTTCTCAAAGTGAAGTAATTTTGTCTGCGCAAGAAAATAAATCTTCGTCAGATAAATTTGATGATGAAAAAGAAATTCCAGAACAAGAAAATATAGTATCTGAGCCACAGGATCCTAATTTAATTATTCTTAATGAAAAACATATAGATGAAATTGTAGAGCCGTCTTTAAATATTTCTGAAAAAGAAGATTTGTCTTTGTCTGGTGAGCAATTACATGTTGCAAATGATGTACCTCAAGATTCTCTTGAGGATACTTTTATTCCTCAAGGTCGTGTGGATAATTGTTTAGAAGATCCAGATAGAGTTCCGGTAGTCCCTACTTTAGCCGATGACGAAGTTCCAAATCGTCCTGGCGCTATTTTAATGCATGCTCGTGAATTATTAGGCTTAAGTGTACGTGAGGTAGCAAATAAGTTACAGTTACGTGTAAATACAGTCAGTGATATTGAGCATGATCGTTTAAACCAACCTACAGCAGTCCCATTTGCAAGTGTACATATAGGCAATTATGCTCGTTTAGTTAATATCGACGCTCGTACCTTAGTTGATCTTTATAAAAAAAATGTATTTGAGCAGGTAAATAGCATACGTCGTTTAAATAAAAAAGAGCATAAAAAAAGAGGCCCTTTTATTCTTTTTACCATAGGTCTAATCTTAGTTTTAGGCGCGGCTTATGCAACATATAAATTTTATCCTTCATCTAATGAAAGTAAGGCAGGAGCTTTAACTTTAAATAACGATGTAACTTCTAACATAGATGAAAGTGGAGTTTTGAACTTAAATACCCAAGAAGAGCCTAGAACAGAGATAAAAGATATTTCATCTCAAGATATTGTGGTTGTATCTGATCCAAATACGCAAAAAGCTCGCCAACAAGCTTTGGAATTAGAAAAAAGAAATAGTATTTTTGAAACTCCAAAAGAACCAGAGATTGCACAGGAAGCTCCAACCTTGGTCATTTCCGATAATAAGACTTCATTAGAGCAAGAGCCTAAAGGTGATGTTACAAAAACAGATAATGCTAAAGTCTCTGAGGTAGATACAAAAACAAATGAAGAGAAAATAAAGGTTTTATCTAATAATTCTAAGAATGAAACTGTTTCTAACAATACTCTTAAGATTGTAGAATCAGATTCTAAAGTAAAACCTGAAGTAAATAAGTCATCTGATGAGTCATTAAATAAAGAAATAGAGCTTGCAAAAGAAGATTCTAAAAAGGATGAAGCTCCAAAAGTGCAAGTTAAGCTTGGTAAGACTCGTAATATTTCACAGGTAACTATAAAAAATCGTGAGGGGTTAGCTTCTTTAAATGATGTTGTTGTAAACGTAAAAGGCGATGTAGCTTTACGTATTACCCATAAAAACGGATCTGTATTGAAAGAGGGTGTCTTCAAGGCTGGAGATGAAATTAAATTAAAAGGATTCCCTCCTTTTAGAGTTTATGTTTCAGATTCGTCTTTAGTTCGTATCAAATATATAGGTGGTAACGTGGTAGTTCCAAATGCCACCCAGGTAAACTTTGAGTTACCTACCAAATAAGAGGAATTGTTTTTATGGAATGGCATCCGCAAATTATTAAACGCAGACAATCACGCCAAATAAAAGTGGGTAATGTGCTAATAGGTGGTGGAGCTCCTATTACTGTTCAAAGTATGACTTCCACTAATACTTTAGACACCAATGCTACCTTAAAGCAGATAAATGATTTAGTCCAAGTAGGTGCTGATTTAGTTAGAGTAACAGTCCCTTCTAAAGAGGCATGTGAAAGTTTTAAAGAATTGTGTAAGCATTCTTCGGTACCTTTGATTGCAGATATTCACTTTGATTACAGAATTGCTATTGAATGCGCAAAAAATGGTGCTGGAGCGTTACGTATAAACCCAGGTAATATTGGTGCTCCAGATAAAATAGAGGCAGTCTGTCGTGCAGCTCAAGATTACGGTCTACCAATTCGTGTAGGTGTAAATGCAGGCTCTTTAGATAAAGATCTATTAGAAAAGTATGGAGCTCCGTGTCCTGATGCTATGGTAGAGGCCGCCCTAAGAGCTGCCAGTATTTTAGATGAACATAATTTCTCTGATTATGCATTTTCTGTTAAAGCCTCAGAACTTTATTTGTGCGTTGAGGCTTATGAAAAACTTGCAAAGGTTACAGATGCTCCATTACATTTAGGTATTACCGAAGCTGGAGGTTTAACCGGAGGGACTGTTTTGTCTGCAATTGGTATTTCTCGCCTTTTGCAACAGGGTATAGGTGATACTTTAAGAGTAAGCTTAGCTGCAGATCCTGTTGAGGAAATTAAAGTCGGTTGGGCAATTTTAAAGAGCATGCATCTGCGCTCAAGAGGTGTTGAGATTGTAGCTTGTCCTACCTGTGGTCGTCGCGGTATTGATGTAGTTTCAACTGTTCAAGCTCTAGAGCAAAAGCTTTCTGATGTTAAAGATACCGTAAAAATTGCGGTTATGGGCTGTGTTGTAAATGGTCCTGGAGAGGCATTAGGTGCTGATGTAGCAGTATGTGGTGCAGCAAATGGCAAGTGTATGATGTATGAAGATGGCAAACTTATGGGTAAAATCTCCTGTGAGGATGCTGTAGGTATTATTGAATCCCGTGTGCGCGAAAGAATTAAATGCGCAAAAGCAAATTAAGATTAAAAGGAAATTTTTAAATGGCAGCAACTATTCAGGCCGTACGTGGCATGAACGATATACTCCCTAACGAAAGTTCAATGTGGCAACAAGTTGAGAGTGTATTAAGAGATACTTTACAGAGCTTTGGTTATAACGAGGTTAGAATGCCTATAGTTGAAAAGACAGGTTTATTTTGTCGTGCTATAGGTGAGGTTACCGATGTAGTTGAGAAAGAGATGTATACATTTGAGGATAGATCAGGTGATCTCTTATCTTTACGTCCTGAAGGTACAGCCGGTTGTGTGCGTTCATGTATTGAACATAATTTAATTTATAATCAAGAACAGCGTCTTTGGTATATGGGTCCTATGTTCCGTCATGAGCGTCCTCAAAAGGGGCGCTACCGTCAATTCCATCAGTGTGGTTGTGAGGTTTTTGGTTTAAAAGGCCCAGACATTGATGCTGAAATAATTATGCTTACTGCTTTATTATGGAAAAAGTTAGGAATTGCCGATAGTCTTACCCTGCATTTAAATTCCTTAGGATCAGCCTCAGAGAGAAAGGCTTATCGTGAAGAGTTAGTTAAGTTTTTAGAAGCTCATTTTGATGAACTTGACGAGGATAGTAAGCGTCGTACTCATACTAATCCTTTACGTGTTTTAGATACAAAGGATGAAAAAGTAGGAGAAATATTAAAAGATGCTCCTAAACTTAAGGATTTTTTTGGAGAAGAAACTAAATCCCACTTTGAACTTTTACAGAAGTTTTTAAAAGAAGCTAACATCAAATATGTTTTAAATGATCGTTTAGTCCGTGGATTAGATTATTATAACCTTACTGTTTTTGAGTGGGTTACTGATGCTTTAGGAGCTCAGGGAACTGTCTGTGGCGGTGGTCGCTACGATTCTTTAGTTGAGCAATTAGGAGGCTCTCCTACTAATGCCGTTGGTTTTGGTATTGGACTTGAGCGTTTAATTCTGCTTTTAAATACTTTAAATAAGCTAAAGTCTCAACCTTTAGTTGATGTTTATGTTGCAGGAATGGGAGAGGGGTGTGAATTATATCAAGCTAAGGTTGCTATGACCTTACGTGAGAATTTAGGCTCCTTAAGAGTTTATAATCATTGTGGTGGCGGTAAATTCAAAAAGCAATTAAGTCGCGCTGACAAATTACAAGCATCTGTAGCAGTTATTATTGGTGATGATGAAATTGCGAAGAATTCTGTTACTATAAAAGATTTAAATAATCCTGAAGCACCACAGATTCAGGTATCTTTAGATGAAGCTTCATCACATATTAAACAAATTTTATCTAAATAAAAAAGAGCTAAGCTATAGGCTGGACTTTAGTAAAAAGGAAGAAAAATGGACGTATTAACCGACGATCATGAGCGTGAACAAGCGGTCCGCAAGTGGTGGGGCGAAAACTGGAAATCTATTACCTTAGGTGTAGTCATTGCCTTAGGTGGTTTAATTGGTTATAGACAGTACCAAAGTTATGAGTTAGAGAAATCTCAAGCCCAAGCTTATGAGCTTTATCAGCTTCAGACACAGTTAAGCTTGAATAACTCCGATGCAAAAGATAAAGCTACTGCTTTTATTAAAGAGCATGATGATATCTATGGTGCACTGTTAGCTTTAGACTTAAGTTCTGTTCAAATTGCCTCAGGTGATTATGAAGCTGCTCGTTCAAATGTTCAGTTTGCAGCAAAACACGGCGGTGATTTGATTGCACCAAATGCTGTATTAGCTGAAGCTCGTTTAGAGACCCAACTTAAGAATTATGATAAAGCCCATGCTTTGATAAATTCTATAAAATCAGAGGCTTTTGCTGTAGAAAAAGCAGAGCTTTCAGGTGATATTTATCTTCAAGCTAATGATAAAGATAAAGCTCGTTTAGCTTATAAAGATGCTATTGAGCTATGTAAAGAGCGTAAAATTGCTATAAATCCTCTTTTACAGTCTAAGTTTGATAGTGTAATTGCAAATGGAGATACTCCTGCATATAAGACTGCCATTGAGTTAAACACTCAAATTGCAGAGCAAGGTGTACAACTCCGTTAATCATTTAAAATGAACTAAGGTGGATCTATGCTAAATAAGCTTAAAACTAGACTCTTTTTATTAGTTCCGCTCACTGCACTTTTATGCATTGGCTGTTCTAATAAGGATGTTGATATTCCTGCGGAGACTTTAGATATTGACAATCGTTTTGAGTTACAGTCCCTCTGGAGTGCTTCAACAGGTGGCATGGATGGATTCTTCTCACAATTACAACCTGACGTAAGCCAAAATAATGTTTTTATGGCTTCAAGATCCGGTGATGTTACAGCTTTGTCTTTAGATGAAGGTGATAAATTGTGGACAACAGATCTTGGAGATGAGGAAGAGAACGATAATAAACGTTCAGCTCGTCTTTCAGGCGGTGTAAGTGCCACCTTAGGAAAGATAGCCGTAGGTTCTGAAAATGGTTACATTTACGTTTTAAACTCAAATGATGGAAAAATTTCCTGGAAAGCTTATTTAGGTTGTGAGGTTGTAACTCCACCGGCTTTTTCTCAGTCAGGCGATAAATTATTTGTATTAGATTCTAATGGTCGTGTAATAGCTTATAATGCGCTAAATGGTGATGTGTTGTGGATTTCTGGTGGAAGTACCACTTCTTTGCATTTGCGCTCTCAATCTAAGCCTTTAGCAGTTGGCGATGAGTATCTAATTATAGGTGCTGCTACAGGTCAGGTTATATTCTTATCTCAGGATAATGGTATGATTTTATCTTCTGTTATTGTGACTGAGAATTATGGTGCTACAGCATTGCAAAGAGTTTCTGATGTTGCCTCAACACCTTTGCTTTTAGATGGCAAAATGTATACTACAGCGTACAATGGCGGTTTTGTTACATTTGATTTTGACAAAAACTCTGTTACAAATCGTTTGACCTACCATAGTTCAAGAGACATCGGCTTTGATGAGAATTATTTCGTCTTAACCTCAGATAACGGTTATATCTATTGTTTAGATCGTAATGATGGTTCAGAGTTATGGCTTAATACCAAACTAAAAAATCGTAATGTTACAGCCCCTGTAGTTTATGGAAATTATGCTGTAGTAGGTGACTTTGAGGGATATTTATATTTCTTAAATTTAGGAACTGGCGTAATTGAAGGTATGTTTGATTTAGACAGTTCTGCTATTCAAACAGCACCAAAGGTTATAGGGGGGAATCTCTTAGTATCATTTGCCGATGGTAGTTTAGATTTAGTTAGATATGATCCAAACGGTATGGCTACTACTAAGAGTGCATTAGCCTCAGATGCTTTAGCTTTTGGCAAAGCTTCAGCAAAATTGAAGCCTTCATCCTTAAATGATTTTTCTTTAGGTTTAACAGAAGAACAGTTACAAGAACGTCGTCAACAGGCTATAGCTTTGGTGGCTAAGATTGAAGCACGTCAACGAGAGGCTGAGGCCCAACTTGCTGAGTATAACCGTAGAAAGGCAGAGTATGAGCGACAAAAAGCTGAATATGAGCGTCAACAGAAAGTTTATGAAGAACAACGTCGTAAAGAACTTTCGGGTTTTGGCATTATGCCAGGCGTGAAATCTCAGGTAGATGAGGAAGATGTTTCTCATGATGAGATGAGTTCTCAGGAAGATGTACAACAAGTACCGGCTAAGCGTGATAACGAAAAATCCGCAAGTTTTGGTATATAATTGCAAATCATTTCAATTAGGGGCGTGACTTACGCCCCATCTTAAGAGTAAGCCCCCTTACAAGGAATTTTTAATGAAGGTAGTAGCCTTAGTAGGTTGCCCAAATGTTGGTAAATCTACCCTTTTTAATCGTCTTACCAAGACCCGCGATGCTTTAGTTGCGGATTTTCCAGGACTTACCCGCGATCGTAAATATGGTCGTGCATTATATGATGGCTGCGAGTATGTGGTTATCGATACTGGAGGCATTGCAGAGGATAACACCGATCAACCTCAAGAATTAACCAAACGCATGACATCTCAAGCTTTGCAGGCTATTGATGAATGTGATTTAGTCCTATTTATGGTAGATGCTCGCGCAGGTATCATGCCTGGTGATTACTCTGTTGCTGATTATATTAGACGCGCAGGTAAAAAATGTGCAGTAGTTGCTAATAAAGTTGACGGTTTAGATCCTGAAACAGCAGGTGCTGAATTTTATGCTTTAGGTTTAGGAGAGGTTTATCAGACAGCTGTAGTTCACGGTCGAGGTGTAACTATTCTAACTGATGAGGTTATAGCTCCATTATTACGTGAAGAAGGTCCTTTAGATTCAGATTTGCCAGAAGATGATACTGAGGGAGATGAGTGGGAAAGTGGTTATGAATTCTTAGATAACGTCCCGGCTGATAAAGAAGGTGGTGGTTTTGATTGGCATGGCTTCCGTGAGGAGCAACGTGCACGTATTCATGGTCAAAACCCAGATGGTACACCTTTAGCAGTTGAAGCTCCTGTAGTTCCATTCTCTGATTTACCAGTAAAGTTTGCAATTGTAGGAAAGCCTAATGTTGGTAAATCAACTTTAACTAACCGTATGTTAGGAGAGGAGCGCGTAATTGTTGCTGATCATCCAGGCACTACACGAGACTCTATTTACATTCCACTAGAGCGTGAAGGTAAGAAATATATCGTAATTGATACGGCAGGTGTGCGTAAGCGCCGTAAAGTTTCTGAAGCAATAGAGAAATTCTCCATTGTTAAAACCTTAAAGGCTATTGAAGATTGTAATGTAGCTTTATTAGTTATTGATGCCAGAGCTCATATAAGTGATCAGGATCTATCTCTTTTAGGCTTTATTATTGATTCAGGAAGATCTCTTGTTATAGCTGTAAATAAGTGGGATGGTCTAGATCAGAGTGTTAAAGACGATATCCGCATGGAGTTAAATGCTCGTTTAGGTTTTGTTGACTTTGCTCGTGTGCATTTTATTTCTGCATTACACGGAACAGGAGTCGGCAATCTTTTTGAGTCAATTGATGAGGCTTATGTTTCAGCTACAAGACGTAATAGTGCTTCAACCTTAAATCGTATTTTACGAGCAGCAATTGAGGAGCATGAGCCTCCTATTTCTGGTGGTCGTCGTATTAAGCTTAAGTTTGCTCACCCAGGTGGTTATAATCCTCCACGTATTATTATCCATGGTAATAAGGTATCTAAGGTTCCAGATGCTTATAAGCGTTATATTATAAATTGCTATAGAAAAGCATTAAAGATCATGGGTACCCCTGTTATTATTGACTTTAAAGAGGGTGATAATCCTTATGCTGATGAAAAGCCTGCACAAAAGCGTTTAACACAGTCACAAATGCGAGCAGATCGTAAGCAAAAGAGTAATGAGCGCAAGTGGGCTAAGTCTGAGGCTAAGGAAGAGGCGAAAGAGCGTAAAGCAATTGCTCAGGCAAAGAAGGATGGTACAGGTTTAGTTTTACCGCACCGTCCTAAGAAAGCTTCATCTCCAAGTCGTCCAAAGCGTACTGCAGGTAAAGCAATAGCCAAGAAATCTAGGTAATAAAAAAGGCCATACTAAAGGCTATGCTGTTTTTTAATTTAAGTAAGACTGACTACGTGCTGTAGCTGTTTTATCAGTTTTACTTTTCCATATATGTTCATTTAATTCTTTAAGTGACACAAAATGGAGCATCTCCTTAGGTGGAGGTTATGTAGGCGTTGATATTTTCTTTGTAATATCAGGTTTTTTAACGACAGCCATAATTATTAAGGGCTTAAATAGTGGCAATTTCTCTGTTTTAAATTTCTGGAAGCGTAGAGCAAAACGCATTTGCCCTGCTTTATTTGTCGCTGTTGTTCTCTTTTATATTATTGGATATTTATTACTTGTAAATGTCTCTGACATTTTATGAATACAATAAAGAGTCTACTGCAGCTTTAGGTTTTATTTCAAATTTTAGATTTGCAAAAGATGAAGGCTATTTTGCTGTAGATAGTATGAGCAAAATGTTGCTTCACACTTGGTCTTTATCTTTAGAATGGCAATTTTATGTAATCTACCTTGTTCTTTTATGGGCTTTAAAGAAGTTTTTAGGCATTTCTTACATTAAATTTGCTGTTTTATTTTTATTTGTAGCATCTTTAATTTCAGCATTTATTTTTACAGAAGAGAAAAACTACTACATGCTATATACAAGAGCTTGGGAACTCTTAGCAGGTGGTATCGTTTATCTCTTCCCTGTAAATAAATTATTATCTTTATCAATAAACTATAAAAGAGTTTTAGAAGTCTTAGGCCTTATCTTAATTTTATCTATTTTTGTAAGAGAAGATAATACTGTCTGGACATCCTCTTTAGTTATGCCTTCTGTAATTGGTACCATGCTTATTATTGCTTGTGCCTCAGAAAAAAGTATTTTGGGATTCGGACTTTTCCAATATTTAGGAAAAATATCCTACTCTCTTTATATCTATCATTGGCTTGTTTTAAGCATTTTCTCAAGAATAAACCTTACAAATAACTTATATATTACCGGCACTGTTATTTTGCTTTTATCAATGGCAAGTTTCCATTTCATTGAATCTAGCAGAAATTATGGCTGGAAATTCCTAATCTTATATTTTGCAATGGCAGGTCTTACTGTTTACACAGTCGAAAAACATGGTTTTAGCTCAAGATATTCTCTAACTATTGAGCGTGGTGAGAAAAACGCTTTAGACTTTACCCCTCAAGTTTCAGATTATGAGAAAACACAAGTTGTAATTATTGGAGACTCTCACGCTAAACAATATTGGTGTAGAAGATCATATAAGAAGATCCAGATCTGACAAAAAATTTTAAAGACGATTCCCCCCCTCTAAAACC
>CALFLJ010000191.1 GCA_937880335.1 uncultured Succinatimonas sp. | reverse complement strand
ACAATTCATAAGGTAAATGAAAGAGTATCTTTAAAGGTTTTAGACGAGCTTAAAGAAATCTTCTTTAGATGTTTAAAAGATCTGCACTAAAGAAAATAAACCGGGGGAAAAAATCCATAAGCCCCTGGTTTTAAATAAAACATTTAGTTTATCTCATCTGCTAAGTATCTGTTTTTAAACCTAACCCTATGTTTAGATGGCGTAATATTGTAAATACTCTTATATGCTTTTATATAGTGACTTGAACTGGAAAATCCCATGGCAATCGACATATTAGAATTTTTAAGTAGTTTTTGACTGCTTTGAACTCTTGAGGAAAGTATAAAATTACCAACTGTTATTCCAAGCTCTCTTTTAAATAGCTTTTCTAGATAATCGTGACTTATACCTACCTTCTGCGAAATTTCTTCAACATTAAGCTTTTGGTTTAGATTTCTTAATATATAGTTATAGGCTTTAACAAAAACTTCTGGGGTGTTTACAGAAAAATTAACGCCATTTTCTTTAATCTTTTTTACCAAAGCACAAAATTCATTAGCTGCAAGGTTGGCAATTGCCTCAATTTCACTTTGTGTCTTGCTCTCCTCAATTTGCAGAATATAACCGTCAGATATGGTATAAACAGTTTCAGAATCAAGACCTGCATCTAAAGCCGCTCTTGATGATACTGTAACATCCACAATAGCTAAATTCTTTATATTGCGAATGGGATTATTTGCAATTACGCCTCTTTTACCTGAAAAAGGAGCGTTTATATGCTTATTAAGACCATCAAAATCAGCCTGCATAATACATTTGCGACGAATGACCTCCCAAGAACCATCATTATGGGGCGCACTTATCTCAAGATGTCGCTTTAGGACATTTTCAATTTGATTATTTATTTCCTGATTAAGCTTATCTTTTACCACTAAAGAGTCAATCACATCATTAACTCTAAGCTTTTGACCTGTGACTAAAAAATTTATCTGGATAAGTATTGCTGAGAGTTTTGTAAAATCGAATTTAGATATAGGTTTTATATGAGTATTGTGTTTTATTGAAAAAGCTCTGACAGCTCCTGGGGATAAGTCAAAATCTGTAAAAGGACCTATAACAATTATTTTGTCATCAAACCATTTTACGACTCCAAAATGGATATAAAAAATATCATAGTATATAAATATATTTTTATTCTGGATCTTTTTGATTATCTCTTCCTTTAAAAAACTGTCCTGACTTACAGCTAAATCAATATCTCTCCAGCCTCCTAGATTTAACAGAACATTACCATCTTTATCAATCATAACTATGGGTAATGACGTTATATGCGCTAAAGTTTCCAGGTAAAAATCAGCCGTGTCTTTTAATAAAGATATGTCTTTCATATATGAATTTTTATATTTTTGAATTCGTACTCAAAATACCGAAACTACAGCGTTAATTATACAATTTTATCTTGTTTCTTGATATTTTTGTTCGTAAAAATGAACAATCTTATTTTACTTTAAGGAGATATAAATATATGAAAGTACTATTGATTGGCGAGTCCTGGAGTATCCACATGATTCACTCCAAAGGCTTTGATAGTTTTACATCAACTAAATATGAAGAAGGTGCAACTTACCTAATTTCACAATTACGTGCAAAAGAAATTGAAGTTGATTATTTTCCAGCTCATCAAATTCAATTAGGCTTTGACGTAAATCTTGATAACTACGATGTAGTAATTATAAGTGACATAGGCAGTAACACCTTCTTATTACAGAATAGCACATTCTATAATCTAAAAACTGTGCCAAATGCCTTAGTTAAGATAAAAGAC
>CALFLJ010000190.1 GCA_937880335.1 uncultured Succinatimonas sp. | reverse complement strand
CTAGAAAATTTATAACTGAACCTTAGTACGGCGATTTGTGAAAGTTTTAATTAATCCACCTACTCCTAAATTTGTTGCAAGAAGTAAGAATAACATTGCGCCTGTTAATACTTCATGACCAGGCCCAATTAAGAAGGTAGGGTAGATCATGAGTAATGAAATAGATAATCCACCTACTAATACTTTAACTGTGCCGAATTTATCTGCAAGATAACCTGAGAGTAAAACTCCTAACATGATGCCTAATGCACCAATACTCATGATATTTGAAACAGAGCTTGCATATCCGTTTTCAGATAAATATTTAGGCATAAGGCCTGGAATTGGCCAGTTGGCTGAGAAAATGCCAAACAGAACAACATAGGCAATTAAGGTTACAGGTAATTGACCGCCTTTAAATAAATTTAAAAGAGAAAAACTGCTGATTTTCCTGCTTTGGGCTGCTTCTTTCCATTCTTCAGATTCAGGGGCATGGCGTCTAATAAAAAGTACAATAAGGGCCGGAATTATACCTATGAAGAAAGCAACGCGCCAACTGTGAGCCTCTGCGATAATTGGCATAAGCTGAGATGCAGCAATATTACCTACAGAGAATCCAGAAACTAATATTGCACCTGCAATACCTCTTAAATGTTTAGGCCAACTTTCTACAGCGTAAGGTGCAGAGCAAGCATACTCTCCTGCCATACCGATGCCTACGATTAGTCTAAATATAAATAATGAAGCAAAGTTTACGGAAAATCCGCACAATGCTGTTCCTACAGAATAGGTCAAGATTGCCGCCATCATAATAGGCTTTCTTCCGAATCTATCGCAAAGAGCTCCAAATAAAGCTCCACCTATAGGACGGGCAACGAATGCAGCCATAAACAGAGATGACGTTTCGACATTTGTTAATTGTAAATCTTGTTGAATCGATACCAAGATATATGTAATTAACATAAAGTCAAAGCCATCAAATACATAACCTAGCCATGCGGAAAAAAGAGCCTTTTTTTGTATTGGGCTTACTTGCATATACCAAGGAAGAGGTTTTATACTACTCATATCCAAATATCCTCAAAGCCTTAACCTATTGCAATTAGTTAAGGCTTTATTTTTTTAGTGAATTATCTCGTTTAAATTTACGCGACGATTTTCTTTTAAAGACAAGGTTAGTGCATCGGCAGTTGCGATAGCATTACGAGCAGCCTCACCTGTTAATAGTTTTATAAACTCCTCAGATGGTTGCATACCATTCATAATGTCATGAAGATATTTCATTTCCTTTCTCATAACAGAGTTAAGCCATAAAGGAGTTCTCTTGCCTGGGTGACCATACTGAATAGCTCCATCCATTTCAGTACTTGTATAGATACGAGTGCGATCATCATCCTCTTCTTGACTTTCATGGACGTTGAAGTGAGTATCAACACCATCTACTCTTAATGTTCCTCCACAGTGGAACATGTCTATTTTAATTGCCCCCTTTGTACCCTGTCCTAAAACATAGTGCTCGCCCCAGTGGAATGCTGAGCCCCACTCGCATAATGCAAAACGGTTATTAGGGAATTGCATATGGAGCAATAACATGTCGTCCTCATCTCCAAAGTTCTCACCTTTATGAGCTACGTTGCCTCCTACCATAGATACAGTCTCAGGAATATCGTCCATGAGGAATTGCACACAGTCTAATTCATGTATGTGGTGGTATAAGTGACCTCCTGATTTTTCTCTAATTTTTTTCCAAGAGATAGATGGTTGTTCTTCTTCCCAACCATTTCTGGCAGTGTGTATAAATAAGATATCTCCAATCTTACCTTCTTTAATGTACTCTTTTGCCTGATGTACACCGTTAAAGAAGTTCATAATGTGACCTGCAAAAAATCTTACGCCATTTGCTTTACAAGCTTCGACCATATCAACACAATCCTGGTACTTTAAAGCAATTGGTTTTTCGCAGAAAACATGTTTTTTGTGAGCTGCAGCCTTTAAAACTGGCTCTTTATGCAAGTAGTTAGGGGTTGCAACAATTACACAGTCAACGTCATCTCTTGAAACAAGATCATCAAGACTTTTGCATGCATCGCAAGCTAATTCTTGAGCAATAGTTTCTCCATTATCAGGGTCATAAACACAAGTGATTTTTGCCCCATCAAAAGAAGACATAATTCGAGCCAAATCTGCTCCAAAGTAACCAACACCAACTACACCATAATTTATCATTTCCAAATATCCTCCAAGATGATGTTTTATTTGAGTTTTATAATAGTGATTTGACTTGTTTTAAATTTTGATCAAGATCACGTCAAACTTATATTAAAATGTGAGTTGTATCACATCAAAATTAAATTAACTTATTAATTTTCGAAAATTTTAAAACTTGTAATACTAATTACTTGAAGTATATATATAAATTTATTTTTAAAAAGTTTCGTAACTTTAAAAATAAATTTTATACAAGACTTTGTTATTAACATTTTGAAATAAATAGAAAAAATCTTTAAAATTAAAGAGAAGGTTATTTTGCTGATTAGAATTGTTAGCTTGTTTCTTTAGATTATTTTGTTACTTTTATTTTTTTTATATTGAAATAAAGTGAAGATATAGATGTATTTTTCAAACATTTAACTTTATATGTAAGTTTAAAGCCTAAAATGAAATATTTATAAAAAAATTAGGTAAATAAAAGATTAAATAAGATTTTGAATTAGTGTGAATTTAAAGCATAATTCTAAATAAATACGTATGTTACTTGAGTAGACTTTTTTAAATTGTAAATCATGCATAACAGAAATTTTTCGACAATGGATTTAATTAAATTTAATAATAGTTATTTTTTATTTTTGTAATTTACAGTCACTTTGGTTTTATCATGCGACATAATTATTTAACTAATGCTGCTTTATCGTTAAAAGAAAATGATCTTAACTTTCTTAAAAGTTTACTTCTAAAAGAAACTAATGAGCGGATTTTAAAGAGAGTAAATATTATTTTGTCCCTACATAAGGGGGATAGTATTTTAGATGTTGCAAAAAATTGTAATACAACAAAGGTATTAGTTTATAGGCTCCTTCATAAATTTTTAGAATTAGGTCTTGAAGGCGCTATTTATGACAGGTCAAGATCAGGAAGACCTAATATTTTTTCTGAAAATGGGAAAAGCTATGTAAGACAAATAGCCTGTCAAATTCCATATAACGTTGAAGGAGGGCCTGATAAAAATCTTTGGACATTAGATGATCTTGCGTTATACATATCTAAATCATGTAAAAAGAGGGGATTGTCTGAACTTTGCAATATAAAAGCTGAGCAAATTTATAGCTTATTAAAAAAAACAGAACTAAAACTTTATGTTGAGGATTTAAATTTAAAAAAAACAAATAAGCTTAAAATAGTTCCAATTTTATATAAGCGATTAGAATTTTTTCTGACTATAAAACAAGACCTATTAAACAATAAAAGCAGTTTGGTTATCGCTTATGATGATAAGTCAAATATATCTATGGTAAAAGATAACAAGTCGTTTTATAACACACAAGGATCTTATACTCCTAGCATATCAAACTCAATTTTTTCTTTTATGTCAGGCATAAATTTGCTTACAGGCGAGGTAATAGTTCTTAATCGCTTTTCTCATATTAAGGAAGATTTTTATAAATTTTTACTGACGTTAAGAGATAAATATCAAGAAGCAAGTCAGATAAAATTAATTTTAGATAAACATAAGTATCATACGTCTAAGGAAACAAGAGATTTTATTTTAGATAATGATCTAAATATTAAATTGCAATTCAATTTTGAACCGGCTTTTTATTTAAATTTATTTGATACTTTTTACTCAAAACTTATTCGTATTAAACTAAATGGTCTTATGGCTTTGGACTATACAGATTTAGAGAAGAAGATTGATGATTTTGTAGAGGAGTTGAATTTGTGTAAGGTTGTAAAGAGATGGGAAGATGATTTGCTGTCTATAAAAAAACTATGTTCATAAAAGCCCATTACAATTATGCAAGGGCTTTTAAAAGTTTTCTTCCTTTTAAATAACAAGCATGCCTTTAGCTATCTTATCAGCAAGATTTTTTGATTCTAATAGCTCTAATATTTTAAGACCGAATAAAATAGCAAATGCAGGGCCTTTTGCAGTAATTATTTTCCCATCTTCTGAAACTTCAACAGGGGCACTAGTGCTATTTAAGCCTTTTTCACATCCTGGGTAACAGGTTGCTTTTGTATCACTTATAATGCCTTTATCATAAAGAACAAAGCCTGGTGCGGCACATATAGCGGCAATTAGTCGTTGAGATTTTTTTTGTTCTTTTAGCATCGAAATAAGATCATTATTTTCAGCGCAATTTATAGATCCTGGAAGTCCTCCAGGAATTACTATAACATCAAAAGTTTTATCTAAAAATTTACTAAGGTTTCCATCTGTTTTAACTACAGTGCCATGAGCTAGGTAAGATAAATCTGTATTTTTATCGTCATTATTTAATGTAGCTCGAACAACATTAACGCCGCCGCGAGTTAGAACATCGGCTGCGGCTGTAACCTCTAGATCCTCTGATCCATCTGCATAAATTATTAAAGCTGTTTTCATAAAATTTAGGCGTTATCTTAAATTAAGAGAAAAGCCTTCCTCCTTTTTAGTGTTATAAATAAGGTAATATTTTAACAATTAACTTTTTGTTTTATTTAGCTTTTATTTTGTGAATGGGCTATCCTGTTACTAGTAAAGGGGATAGTGCGGATAATTTCCTTGTTTTAGGACTTTTGCAACATAACTTGTATATTTACTTTAGTAAGTTTAAATAAGATTTGTAAATATTTTCTTTTGTTTTTTGTATATTTTTGTGTGCAGTTAAGCAATTTAAGATATTTAATTTGAAGAAAATAATAATTTTATATATAGGATACTTTGGAGCAAGGCTTAATGGAAAAAATCCATTTTTCTATTAAGCCTTGCTAGAACAAGGTTATTCTGTAGGTTTTATATTTCAATATTTGATATAGCAAATATAGTTTGTGAGACTTGATTTTAAGTTAAATTGTTAACTCATTTGCTGGATCAATTTTTGATGCTTTCATGGCCGGGTAGATAGATGCAAGTGCACTCATAAAAATGGCACAAAATGATACTAATAAAACATCTGTAAAAGAAAGCATTGAAGGGATAAAGTTTATAAAGTATATCTCCTCATTAAGTAAGGTAAATCCGAAAAATTTTTCAAAATTTTGTGTTATAGGACTTAAAAGCGAAGAGATAATACATCCAATTGTAATACCAATAAAAGTTCCTCTTATTCCTGAGAAAATTCCCATCAAGGTGAATATACCAACAATTTGATTTCTTCTCATACCCATAGTAAGCATAATCGCAATTTCATGGCTTTTTTCTGATACAGACATGACAAGGTTTGCAATAATATTAAAGCAAGCAACCCCCATTACTAAAATCATAGCCAAATACATGATGTTTCGAATAAGGTTTATATCGTTGTATAGTTTTCCCTGGCTTTGCATCCAAGTTGTAACTTCTACTCTTTGCGGCAGATTTATAACAGCACGAGATATTGGATTATCTACATCAAGCATGTTCTTTACTTTTACATGTATGCTGTTTGGTGCATTTAAAGATGCTATATTCTCTGCTATTGATAATTTAGTAAATGCTAATGTACCATCAATTTGACCACCTGTTTTAAACATACCTACAATGGTAAAACTGGCTTGAGCTGGGGTACTTAAAGGATTTTCCTGGCTACTTTTGTCGATTGTTATTAGATCTACCTTATCTCCAATTTTAAGTTTTAGCTTTTTTAAAATTCCTGCCCCTAATATGATTGGGTTTTCTGTTTTTAAATCATTTAATATTTCTACCTTTACATTCATAAAACGCTGAATATCGACAACTTTAAGTTCCAATACAGGATCTATTCCGATGAGAGCTGCAGGGGCAAAATCATTTTGCGCACTAAAGACTCCTTCTAAAGTTACTGTAGGTGCACATGCTTCAATGCCATCAGTTGCATTTAAACTTTTGATGCACTCATTAAGTTGTGTAAAACCTCCACTCTCAGCTTCTATTGTTGCTGCAGGTATTAAAGATAAGACACGATTATGAAGCTCTTTTTCAAAACCGTTCATAGCTGAAAGACCAATAATTAGTGCACATACTCCAGCTGCAATGCCACAAGTTGAGGCAAGTTGCATAAAATGAGCTAAAGCACCATAGCGTTTTGATTTTAAAAAACGTAAAGCTAAATTGGGGATGAGAAAATTTTTAGGCATTTATGCACCCATCCTTGATAGTGTAAATACGATCACACATTGAAGCTAAACTTTGATCATGCGTGACCATGACTACTGCTGTATGTTCCTCATTAACAAGATTTTTAAATAGGTCAAATACTGTTTTTGCATTGACTGCATCAAGATTGCCTGTAGGTTCGTCTGCTAATATAAGTTTTGGGTGATTTACTAGAGCCCTGGCAATAGCCACACGTTGTCTCTCACCACCAGACATTTCTGAAGGCTTATAATTTAAGCGATGGGAGAGCCCTACTTTTTCAATATATTCTTGTGCTCTTTTTTTTGCTTTATTGTATGGGCATTTTCCTATAATAAGAGGCATCATGACATTTTCACATGCTGTAAAGTCACCTAAAAGATGATGGAATTGATAAACAAATCCTAAACTTTGATTTCTAAAATCAGCTTTTTGTGAACTTGACAATTTATTAAGATCTACTCCTTTAAATTTAATCTCGCCTTGTGATTGGGAATCCAGAGTCCCTAGAATATGTAAAAGAGTACTTTTACCTGATCCTGATTTGCCTATAATTGCTGTTATTTCATCAGCATATATATCTAAGTTAATATTACGTAAAACTTCAGTTTTTACTTTTCCCTCAGTATAGGTACGACTGACGTTACGAGCGGTAAGAAGAATATCATTCATGGGCATTAACCTCTAGCTAAGTGCAAAACAGGATCTGTTTTAGCTGCCTTTAAAGCAGGGTAGAGTGTACAGATAAGAGTTAAGAAAAGTGAGCCTAAAAATATAGTAAGAATACTTAAAATATTAATATTTACAGGTAGTGGGGTACCCATTGAATTGCTCATAATTTTTGCTATTAAGAATGTAGCAGGAATGCCTAATACAGTTCCTATGAATGAACCTAAAAAACCATAACTAGTTCCTATAGTTACAAAAATCTTTAATATTTGCGATGATCTTAGACCAAGTGTTTTTAGCACAGCAATATCATTTAAACGAGCGCCTACAGTCATGGTTAATGCTGATAATATATTAAAAGCCGCGACCATAATAATTAATGTAAGCATGACACTCATCGACAACTTTTCAAGAGCAACAGCTTTAAAGAATTCTCCTAGCTTTTCACGCCAATCTTCATGATTTAAACCAAGTTTATCAATAGCATTTATAGTTTCCTGCACCAAGAAAGGGTCTGTTAGCCATAGTCTTAGGCTTTGGGGAGCCTCTTTATAACGCAGAAGTCGCCTTACATCGTCATAATTTCCAATAGCCTCAGGAATTCCTGCTTGTGCAACAGATGGAGTGTAAGAAACTAACACAAATTTTCTTTGAGATGGGACACGTCCTACAGGTGTATAGCGAGCATTTTTTGTGCTAATCAGACGTACCTGTTCTCCTATTCGCAGATTAAAATTTGTAAATATCTTAGTTTGAGCGTTGAGTTCATAACTACCTTTAGAAGGAATCAATCCCAAATTTATATTGCGACTGTCAAAGCCTTGAGCAAAAACTGCATTATCAAGATCGTTACCTTGAATGTTGACAAGTCCAATACCTGTTTGGCATTGTAAAAGGACTTGGCCTTCAATATATGGTGCTACAGCATATACATTAGGTAAACTCAAGAGCATTTTTGCTTTATCCAATGGTGCATCAACTATAACTTGTGCAGTTGTTTTAAGTACGGCTGCTTTAAGTTTTCCTTGCAATCCTCCCATAATCGAACTTACAACTATAAGAGAACCGACTCCAATTGCGATTCCTATAATTGATAAAAAAGCCACAAATGTAGCAAATTTATGTGATCCTCTAGAGAAGCTACAACGCATAGCAAACAAAGAGATGGGCGATGAATTAAAGAACACTTTTATATTTCCCAAAGCTAAAATAACGAACGCTATTTTAACAGCCTAAAACAAATCTTATGAAAATGTAAAAAATATTTATTTCTTTTACGGACAGTTTTAAGGAGAAAAAAATATATTCTATAAATCTTCACTTAATTTCTTGAATAAATAGGATGATTATCTAATAAATTTACTCTGAGAAATAAAAGCTATATTTAAAAATGACTAAATGATTTGTCAGACGGCTTTTTACATGTGATAATTATCGATTGATCAAACGATCCTAACCCCTGCGCACAAGATCTCGTATTTTTAGATAAAATAATCTAGAAAAATTTTTAATTTAGAGCTTTTTTATGCGCCGGCTTATGCCGTTTAGATGGGCTTAAAAGCCCCACGATTTTGTTGGTAAGATTAAATGGACAAACTTGAAGAAGCCAAAAACAATGGCGTAACAGCTGCAATGAATGCTAAGACCATGCAGGATTTAGATGCTGTTAGAGTCGATTTCTTAGGCAAAAAAGGTATTTTTGCCGCTTTTATGCAAGAATTAGGTAAATTATCAGCTCAGGAGCGTCCACAACGTGGCGCAGTTATAAATGCAGCTAAACAGGCCGTAATTGCCGCTGTCGAAGAGCGTCGTGCAGCCATTGAAAATGCAGTTTTACAAGAAAAGCTTAATTCTGAAACTATTGATATAACATTACCCGGACGCCGTCAGGTTTTAGGTAATATGCATCCGGTAAGTCGCACCATTGAACGCATTAAAGAAATTTTCGGTTCTATGGGATTTTATGTGGTTGGAGGTCCTGAAATTGAAGATGACTACCATAATTTTGATGCCTTAAATTTACCTCCAAACCACCCAGCTCGTGCCTCCCACGATACTTTTATGGTGGAAAATGGGTTGCTTTTACGCTCTCAGACTTCCTCTGTACAAGTCAGAACCATGGAAGTTCAAAAGCCTCCGATTAGAATTATTGCTCCTGGCCGTGTTTACAGAAATGATTATGACATGACCCATACTCCTATGTTCCATCAGGTTGAAGGATTATTAGTTGAAGAGCACACTTCTTTTGCTGAGCTTAAGGGAGTATTAAACGAATTCTTATTGAAGTTTTTCGAAGAGGAGCTGGAGGTTCGTTTTAGACCTTCTTATTTCCCATTTACAGAGCCATCAGCAGAGGTAGATTTACGTCGTAAAGGCGGTAAGTGGCTTGAGGTTTTAGGTTGCGGCATGGTACATCCTAATGTTCTTAGAAACGTAGGCATTGATACTGATCGTTATGTTGGATACGCATTTGGTATGGGCGTTGAACGCTTAACTATGTTGCGATATGGTGTAAATGATTTACGCGCTTTCTTTGAAAACGATCTGCGTTTCTTAAAGCAGTTTGCCTAAGATTTGGGGTGATAATAAGATGTTATTTAACAAAGAATGGGTTGACGAGTGGGTCCCCAATAATTTAACTGCGCAAGAGTTGGCTGATAAAATTACTATGGCAGGATTAGAGGTTGATTCTATTCATCCTGTTTGTGGTAATTTTGACCATGTAGTTATTGCCAAAGTTGTAGATTGTGTTCCTCATCCAGATTCAGATCACATGCACTTAACACATGTAGATGATGGTTCAGGAGAGCTAATTCAAGTTGTATGTGGAGCGTCTAACTGCCGAGCTGGTTTAAAGGTTTGCTTCTCTCAGATAGGAGCTCACCTAGATGGCATGGAAATAAAGAAGGCAAAACTTCGTGGTATTGAATCCTATGGCATGCTTTGCTCATATAAAGAGTTGGGTATGGCAGAGGAATCAGATGGTATTATTGAATTACCAGAAGATGCTCCAATTGGTATGGATATACACGATTACTTTAAGTTAAACGATGAAGTAATCGATGTTGACCTTACAACAAATAGACCTGATTGCTTAGGTATATATGGTATTGCTCGTGAGGTAGCTGTATTAACTAATCAAGAGTTTGTCGATAAAGAGGTTAAAAGTGTTGAGCCTTGCATCGATGACATTATGCCTGCTCGCATCGAAAACAAGGGTGCCTGCCCTCGTTATATATCAAGAGTAATCAGAGGTGTAAATCAAAAGGCCAAAAGTCCAGTTTGGATGACAGAGCGTCTACGTCGTTGTGGTATACGTTCTGTATCCCCAATTGTAGATGTTACAAATTATGTAATGTTGGAGTACAGTCAGCCTCTACATTCTTTTGATTTAAACAAGCTTGAAGAAGAAATTGTTGTTCGTAATGCTAAAGATGATGAAAAAATTACTGTGCTTTCAGGTGAGGAATTAAAGCTTTCATCAAATACTTTACTTATTGCAGATAAAAAAGGTCCTGTAGCTATTGCAGGAATTTTCGGTGGAGCAAATTCTGGTATTGATGAGAATACTGTAGATGTTGTTCTAGAGTCTGCATTCTTCGCTCCAGACGCAATAAAGGGTAGAGCTCGTCAGTATGGTTTAGATACGGATGCTGCACATCGTTTTGAACGAGGTGTTGATCATGATAATCAAAGAAGAGCTATTGAAAGAGCCACCGCATTATTAATAGAAATTGCAGGTGGTAAGGCTGGTCCTGTAAATGAAGTTGTTTCGGCCGATAATTTACCAGCTCATGATCCAATTACCTTACGCTTGTCCCATTTAGAAAAGGTTTTAGGTATTTCTGTTCCTAAAGAGCAGGTTGAGTTCATCCTAAAGCACTTAGGCATGCAGCCTGTTGCTATAGAAGACGGCTTTAAAGCTGTTTCTCCATCGTTCCGTTTTGATATCGCAATTGAAGAGGATTTGATTGAAGAAGTAGCTAGAATGTATGGCTATAACAATATTCCAAATGCAGTACCCGTAAGTACTTTGGATATGGTTCATGATCCTGAGGAATGTGTTTCTGATAAGCTTATTAAAGATACATTAATTGGTAATGGTTACAATGAGGCTATTAATTACTCATTTACAGATCCAAAGATTTTAAAGGTATTCTCAGACATTAAGCCTTTAATGCTTACAATGCCTATCTCTCCTGAATTATCTGCAATGCGCACCAGTCTTTTGGCTAGTTTAAGCTTAATAGCACGCTATAACCTAAACCGTCAACAAAAACGAGTTCGCATTTTTGAACAAGGTTTAAGGTATATAATTGATGATAAGGCAGAAAATGGTGTAAATCAGGAGCCAATGATTGCAGCTTTAGCCTGTGGTAGTGTGGTTGATGAATCCTGGTCTGCACGTAGTGCTAACGTTGATTTCTTTGATGTTAAAGGAGATCTTGAAACTTTATTAAGCCAAACTGGCAAATTAAGTGCTTTTGACTTTAAGCCAACATCAGAGAAATTCTTACATCCAGGACAGGGTGCAGATATTTTCTTAGATGGAGAGAAAGTAGGCGTTATAGGCATGTTGCATCCTTTAGCTTTAAAGGCTTTAGGTTTCAAGATACCTGTAGGAGTTTTTGAGATTAAGCGTTCTTGTATTGCTGTAAGAAAGGTTCCATCATACATACCAATTTCAAAGTTCCCTTCAGTACGTCGTGATTTGGCTTTTGTAGTTGATAAAACGGTAAAAGCATCAGATTTGTGCAAGTTAATAAAAGAAGTTGGCGGAAGCTTGGTTTCAGATATTGTAATATTTGATGTCTTCTCCGATGCCTCTTTAGGTGACAAGCACAGTATTGCAGTAGGCATCATTGCCTCTGATCCAACTCGTACTCTAGAGGATCAGGATACAGATGCTTTAATTGATAAGATTGTCTCTAAGGCTTTTGAGAGCTTTGGTGCAACATTAAGATCTTAAAGCTTATAAAGAAAATTAAAATTCCCTGTTTATAGCAGGGAATTTTGGTAAATATTTTCTTTCATATTTATTTTTTAGGTTTAGGATAATGGTTGATTCTCTGCAAATGGATAACTCTCTTGAGAAAGATTTAAAGGATCTGGAAAATTTGACGGTTAAACTCGAAAGTGGTCAGATGTCATTAGAAGATGCCATAAAAGCCTATGAACAAGGTATGAGTTTGGCTTTAAAGTGTCGTAAAACTTTAGATGAGATGACTCAAAAAATCGAGGTTTTACGAAAAAACTCTATTAATGCTTCAGGCTTAAGTAAAACAGAGAATAACGATATATTAGGGAGTAATTAACTTGGTAAATTTAAAACTTGATAATGCCTGCCTAAAAGATTTTTCTCCAATGGTTTTAGAGCGTGTAAATGAGTTTATGCGTTCATATTTAGATGCTCATGATAATGATGCTCCAAACTTAAAAGAGGCCATGAGTTATGGTTTGCTTTTAGGTGGTAAAAGAGCTCGCCCTCTATTAGTTTATGCCACAGGTTTAGCTTTAGGACAGAAAGTTGAAGCCTTAGATTATCTTGCTGCGGCTGTCGAATGTATACATGCATATTCTCTTATTCATGATGATATGCCGGAGATGGATGGTGATGAACTAAGAAGAGGTCATCCTACTGTACATGTAAAATTTGGGCAGGATACAGCTTTACTAGCAGGCGACGCTTTGCAAACATTAGCTTTTGAACTTATTTCAGACCCAAAGTCAGGATTAGATGCAAAAGATATAGGTCCACTTTGCCATGCATTAGCTAAGGGAGCTGGTTATAGTGGAATGTGTGGTGGTCAGGATCTTGATTTAAAAGCTGAGCATAAGAGTTTAAATATAGATGAATTAAAACTTTTACATTCCAAGAAAACAGGAGCTTTAATTCTAACTGCAGTGCGCTTGGGGGCAATTGCAGGACATGCAGATGAAAAGACCCAGAAAATTTTAGAAGATTACGCTAGATCTGTAGGTTTAGCATTCCAGGTTTGGGATGATGTCTTGGATGTAATAGGAGATACTAAGGTCATGGGTAAAACTCAAGGCTCAGATGAAAACCTTGATAAAAGTACCTATCCGAAGCTTCTTGGTTTAAATGAAGCTAAGATTTATGCTCGTAAATGTGTCGATAATGCCATTGGAGCATTAACCTCTTTAAATTTTAATACCCAGATACTATCTGAATTTGCTAACTTTTGCATCTTAAGAGATCACTAATGGATCTAATCTCAACTCCGGTACTTGATACCATAAATTCTCCTCAACAATTGCGTAAATTGCCGCAGGAATCGTTACCTGCGCTATGTGCTGATATACGTCACTATTTGATTGAAACGGTAAGTCGTACATCAGGTCATTTAGCCTCAGGCTTAGCAGTAGTTGATCTTACCGTTGCTCTTCATTATGTTTTTGATACCCCAGAAGATCAAATTGTATGGGATGTAGGTCATCAGGCTTATCCTCATAAGATTTTGACTGGACATAAAGAAGAACTTAAAACTATTAGACAAAAGGATGGCCTGCATGCTTTTATATGGCGTGGAGAGACTGTTTATGATCACCTATGTACAGGCCATGCATCAACATCTATAGGTTCTGCTTTAGGTTTAGCTAAGGCTGCATCTCTTAAAGGGGATAAGCGGCAAGTGATTGCTGTAATAGGAGATGGCGCTCTGTCTGGCGGAGCGGCTTTTGAGGCAATGAATTGTGCTGGATCTATGAAAGATCTTAATCTACTGGTCATTTTAAATGACAATGAGATGAGTATTTCTCACAATGTAGGTTCAATTGCGCAATCTTTATCAAAACTCTTAGCAAGTCCTCATTACACAAAGCTTGTAAAAGGTGGAAAGAGAATACTTCAAGCTTTGCCTGCTGTACATGATTTTGCTTTACGTGCTGAGGAGCATGTTAAAGGAATGGTTATGCCAGGTACATTATTTGAAGAATTTGGCTTTAATTACTTAGGGCCTATTGAAGGTAATGATGTTGAAGGGCTTTGCAATATTTTAAAAAATATCAAAAAGCTAGGGGGATTACAGTTTCTACACATTATTACCAGAAAAGGTAAGGGCTATGCTCCGGCAGAAGAGGATCCAATAAGCTATCATGGTGTTCCTGTCTTTAATCCCGAAAAAGGGATAATGTCAAGCCCGCATCCTGTTGATAAAAGTTTTTCTGCTTCTTTTGGTGATTGGCTCGTTAAACGAGCAAAGAAAGATGATAAATTAGTTGCAATTACTCCGGCTATGCGTATTGGCTCTGGAATGACTGAATTTGCATCTCAGTATCCGGATCGATTTTTTGACGTTGGGATTGCTGAGATGCATGCAATGGTATTTGCATCAGGGCTTGCTGCAGGAGGCTTACATCCTGTTGTTAATATGTATTCATCATTTTTACAAAGAGCATATGATGGGGTGATTCATGATTTTGCTATACAGGATCTGCCTATTGTTTTAGCTATTGATAGAGGTGGTGTTGTAGGTCCTGATGGTCCAACACATCAGGGTGCGTATGACATAGCATTTTTACGTACAGTGCCTAATCTTGTCATTATGGCTCCTTCAAGTAAGCAAGAGCAGGTGCTTATGTTAGATTTTGCCTCTGATCTTGGACACCCTGCAATCGTTAGATTTCCTCGTGATGTTGCATATTGTGAAAAAGTTGAAGGAACTGCTCTTGAGCTTGGTAAGAGTAGAAAAATTCGTATTGGCAAAAGAATAGCTTTATGCGTATTTGGCCCTTGGGTGTGGGATTATCAGGAGATTGCAGCTAAGTTTGATATAACCTTGGTCGACATGCGTTTTATAAAACCGCTAGATAGGGAATGTATTAAAGCTTTAACTTTAGAGCATGAAACAATAGTTACAGTTGAGGATGGTTCTATTCTAGGCGGTATTGGAGAGGAAGTTGCTGCGGTTGTTTCAAACCTTAATGTAAATTGTAAAGTCGTTAATTTGGGGTTACCTGACAAATTTATTATGGAGGACACTCGAAAGGGAATCCTCAAAGATCTCAAACTTGATGCTCAGGGAATATCAGAAATTTTAACTGAGCTTTTGAAGGAGTAAATGCATGCCTGCTTTTGATATTGTTTCTAAGTTAAAGAAAGATGAAGTACAAAATGCTGTCGACAATGCAAGTCGTGAACTTAGCACTCGCTACGATTTTAGGGGAGTTGAAGCAGCTTTTGCCTTCGATAAAGCTAATAATACAGTAAAGCTTGAAGCATCAGAGGAATTTCAAATTCAGCAGATGGATGATATTTTAAGACAAAAATTAGTTAAAAGAGGAATTGAGGCTACAGCCGCAACTTTTGGTGAAATAACCAGTTCTGGGAAGAAGTCCTTGCAATCAGTAACTTTTAAGGAAGGTATTGATAAGGATTTAGGCAAGAAGATTGTAAAAATCATTAAAGATGCAGGACTTAAGGTTGATGCTAAAATAAACGGTGATGTAGTACGCGTCACAGGTAAAAAGAAAGATGATCTGCAAGCTGCAATTGCAGCTGTAAGATCTGCAAAGATTGATCAACCAGTTCAATTTGACAACTTCCGCGATTAAGATAAAGTGTCTACCCCTCTATTAAAATCCATTTTATCGCGCAAAATGGGAGTTTGCGCGATAACTGGCTTTTCCTCAGGTCTACCATTATATGTTTTGTTAAGTCTACTTTCTGCGAGGCTACGTAAGGAGGGGGTAGATCTTGTTACTATAGGTTTTTTTTCTCTGTTAACCTTCCCTTATACATGGAAGTTTCTTTGGGCCCCACTACTTGATCGCTACTGCCTTTTTGGTTTAAGTCGCAGACGTGGCTGGATGATCATAACTCAGTTTATTTTAATTGTTACTATAGCCTCTCTAGGATTTTTTGATGCGCATTCATCTATAAAATTAATTTCTATTTGTGCCTTTTTAACTGCGCTTGTGTCTGCTACCTATGATGTTGCTATTGACGCATTCCGTCGAGAAATCTTGTCTGATAGTGAATTAGGGCTTGGAAATTCAATTTTCGTTAATGCCTATCGTCTTTCAGGTTTAATTCCAGGAGGTGTAGCATTAATTCTTGCTGACGGTATCTTACCTTGGTCATTGGTTTTTTTAACTACATCTTTATGTCTAATTCCAGGCTTTATTCTCTGTATTATTGTTAATGAGCCATCCGCATCTACTTCCCCACGAAGCTTAAAAGATGCTGTAATTATGCCTTGGCAGGAGTTTATTTCAAGAAAAGGATACAGCTATGCCATTTTAATTATTGCATTTGTTTTCTTTTACAAACTAGGGGATTCAATGGCAACAGCTTTAGCCACACCTTTTTATATAGATTTAGGATATGACCTTACAACTATAGGAATTGTGGCAAAAAACATCGGACTGTGGTCAACCGTTGTAGGTTCAATATTAGGTGGTATATTGATGCTTAAAATAGGCATCAATAAAGCTTTGTGGTATTTTGGTTTTGTTCAACTTATAACCATTTTAGGATTTGCCCTTCTAGCTTATGCTGGACGTTATGGGACGCCGTCTGTATTCTTGTTTTCATTTGTTCTTCTTGGGGAATATTTAGGTGTTGGATTGGGCACGGCTGCTTTTGTTTCTTTTATAGCATCGATTACCAGCCAACGTTTTACTGCTACACAATTTGCACTTTTGACATCTCTTAGCGCTGTACCGCGTACATTTTGTAATGCCATAACTGGATTTATTGTGGAGAATGTAGGTTGGGAGAATTTTTTTTTAGTATGCACCATATTAGCCGTTCCGGGAATGGTTTTACTTTATTTTGTATGTCCTTATAAAGAAAAAAATTTAGATAATTTTAAGAGGTAAAACCATCAAATATTCTCTCTAAACTATTTTGTTTTCCCTACCTTCTTTTTTAAATTTAAAATGCCTTGTAGATATTACATGTATAATAAATGTACCTATTCTTTGTAAAAAATAAATTATTATTTAGTGTTACGGGTAACTTTTATTAAAGATCAAGAGTATTCGTAAACGTTTACGAGAAAAAATTTATAGTCATAAAAAAGCCGATTTAATCGGCAAATCCGTAGATTTATGTGAAAAAAACCGTCTAGAATTTTAGAGCTATATCTAAACATTTAAGTTACTCTCTCGGATCGCATATGATTTATGGTAAAATTATTAAGGTATACCTGTCTGTTCCTCGTCCATAAGATCGGCCTTTTTTTAAAGCCACTTTCTTGGCATGGACTTGAACAGGTCGATCGGTGGAGTTATTCCCCCCTTATGTTTATAGTTGGAACCGTCTATGATTAACATCAAAAAAGGATTGGATCTGCCTATTGGTGGTAAGCCTGAGCAGTCGATCTGTGACATTCCGATGGTAAAACACGTTGCCCTTATGGGAAGTGATTACATCGGATTACGTCCGTCGATGGCTGTTGAACCTGGCGATATTGTCAAAAAGGGCCAGATTCTTTTCGAAGATAAGAAAAATCCTGGAACATGTTTCACAGCTCCTGTTGCCGGCAAGGTTGTTGCCATCAACAGAGGCGAGCGTCGTGCTTTCCAGTCATTGGTCATTGAAGTAGATAATAACGGTGAAAGTGTAGAGTTTAAGAAAACTCCCCAAGATGAGCTAAAAAATCTCTCATCAGAAGAAGTTCTCGAGCAGCTCGTTAAGTCCGGTATGTGGACTGCTTTCCGTACCCGTCCATTTGATAAGGTACCTGCCGTAGGCTCATTGCCTCATTCAATCTTTGTAACTGCAATTGACACTAATCCATTAGCAGCTTCACCTAAGGTTGTAATTGACTCAGATCCTGAGGCTTTTATAAACGGCCTTAGTGTATTAAGTCGCATTGGTGATTTTAAAGTATATGTTTGCAAGGACGAGAAATCTTTGCCTTCATGCTCTATTCCTAATGTTCAGGAAGAAGTGTTCTGTGGTCCTCATCCTGCAGGTTTAGCTGGTGTTCACATTCACACCTTAGATCCTGTAAATGAGAATAAGACTGTATGGCATATCGGTTATCAGGATGTAATTGCAATAGGCCATCTCTTCACTGATGGTGAATACTACAACCGTAGAGTTGTTTCTATTGCAGGTCCTTGTGCTGCAGCTCCTCGTTTAGTTGCAACCATTCAGGGGGCATGCGTTACTGAGATCGTTACTAAAGACGAGATTAAAAAGGGTGAAAAGCCTGTCCGTATTATTTCAGGTACTGTTCTTTGGGGTAATAAGGTTGAAGGCCCTTACTCTTACTTAGGTCGTTATCACCAGGGTATTGCTCTTATTGAAGAAGGCAATGATAACGAGTTCTTCTTAAAGAACTGGATGGGCTTAGGTGCTAAGCGTCATTCTGCAACTCGTACCTGCTTGTCAAGCTTAATTAAACCATCTGAGTTTATCTTCAATACCGCATTAAATGGTGGTCCTCGTCCAATTCTTCCTATCGACTGCTACGATAAGGTTATGCCTTTTGATGTTGAAGCTACCATGCTTATGCGTGCTATCGATATTAACGATGTCGATCAGGCAAAACTCTTAGGTATTTTAGAGTTATCCGAGGAAGATGTTGCTCTGTGCACTTATGTTGATCCGGGCAAAAACGATTACGGTCCACTTCTCCGTAGAAGTCTGACTAAGATTGAGGTGGAGGGTTAATTAAAGTGTTACTGGACATCTTAAAGAAATTCTCTTTATTGTTTGAGAAGGGTGGTATCCTTCACTGGTTCTATCCTTTGTACGAAGGTACTTTTACTTTCTTATACAGCTCAGGTAAGGTAACAGTTGGAAGAACTCACGTTCGTGACTTCTCTGACTTCAAGCGCATTATCATTTTAGTTTGGTTAGCCGTTTTCCCAACCATGATTTGGGGTTGGTACAACGTTGGTAATCAGACTATAAATGCTATTGCATCTTTGCCAAATGCAGAAGATATCGCTAATGCATCTTATGCTTTATTCTCTAACGATTACCACTATGCTATAGCTCAGATCCTAGGCGCAAGTTTAGGTGCTGATGCTGGTTTATATAGTAAGTTTGTAATCGGCCTTGTTTACTTCGCTCCACTTTACGCTGTAGTCTTTGCTGTAGGCGCATTCTGGGAAGTATTATTCTGCTTAGTCAGAAAGCATGAGATTAACGAAGGCTTCTTTGTTACCTCTATTCTCTTTGCTTTAATTATTCCTCCGACCATGCCTTTATGGCAGGCTGCTTTAGGTATCAGCTTCGGTGTTGTAATTGGTAAGGAGGTATTCGGTGGTACAGGTCGTAACTTCATTAACCCTGCATTGTGCGGTCGTGCGTTCCTTTTCTTCGCTTATCCAGCCTCCATCTCTGGTACTAACTGCTGGGTCCCTGTAGACGGTTTCTCAGGTGCAACTCCATTAGCATTATGGTCAGAAGGTGGTAAGGAAGCTTTAGGCAACATTAGCTGGATGGATGCTTTCTTAGGTAATATCCCAGGTTCTTTAGGTGAAGGCTCAACCTTAATGATTTTAGTTGGTGCTGCTATCATCTTATTAACTGGTGTTGCCTCATGGCGCATCATGGTTGGCGTTTTAGTTGGTGCTTTACTTACCTCTACTATGTTCAACATGATTGGCTCATCTACCAATGAAATGTTCTCCATGCCTTTTACCTGGCACATTGTTTTGGGTGGTTTTGCCTTCGGTACTGTATTTATGGCTACCGACCCGGTAAGTTCTGCTTTAACCAATAAAGGTAAGTGGGCTTTTGGTATCTTAATCGGTATCATGGTGATCTTAATCCGTACTGTTAACCCTGCTTATCCTGAGGGCATGATGCTTGCCATCCTGTTCGCAAACTGCTGGGCTCCGTTGTTTGACTACTTGTCAACACAGCGTAATATCAAGAGGAGACTCGCCCGTGCTAAAGCTGAATAAAGACTCCGTACTTGGTACGTTTGTCATCATTATTTCGTTCTGCTTAGTATGCTCCGTACTCGTATCAAGTGTTGTTGTTGCTCTTGATCCGTTTAAGGTTGCTGCTATTGCAAACGATCGCCAAGTCAGCATTTTAAAGGTTTCAGGTTTTGATGTTGAAGGTTCTGTAAGTCAGACCTATAAAAAACACATTGAGGCTCACTTATTAAATGTTGAGACTGGTAATTTAGAAGACGATGCTGTTGCAGCTGATCAGATTGATGGTTACAATTTCGCATCCTTAGCTAAAAAGCCTGAAACATCTGTTGCTATCGAAAAGGCTCGTGATGTTGCCGGTATTCGTTCTCACTCAAAGTACATGCCTGTTTATTTCTCTAAAGATGATAACGGCAAGGTAGTTCGCGTGATTGTTCCTTTCTATGGTCAGGCATTGTGGTCCACTGTTTACGGCTACGTTGCAATCGATCCATATGATGGCAATACCGTCAAAGCAGTAACCTTCTATTCCCACGGTGAGACCCCAGGTTTAGGTGGTGAAATCGACAACCCTCGTTGGCAAGCTTTCTGGGTTGATAAGAAGATCAACAACGAGAATGGTGAATACATGTTCAGCATTTGCAAGAATGCAGATCATGAAGGTGCAGGCAAAGATTTCCAAATCGATGCTCTGTCAGGTGCTACTTTAACCTCAAATGGTGTTAATAACACAGCCCATTACTGGTTAGGTGACGCTTATCAGCCGTTCTTCAAGAACCTGCCTAAGATTGTGGAGAATAAATAATGAGTGACGTTAAAGTCCCTGGCCTCAAGGAATCTTTCCTCGAGCCTCTCATTGCCAATAACCCGGTAATGATTCAGGTATTGGGTATCTGCTCCTCGTTGGCTGTAACTTCAAGCATGAAAACTGCTTTCGTAATGGGTTTATCAGTAACCGCTGTTACTGCTTTATCCAACTTAGCAGTATCTTTTGTGCGTAGTTTCGTACCAGGAAGTGTACGTATCATCGCTCAGATGACAATTATCGCCTCCTTGGTAATCATCGTAGATCAGATCCTGCGTGCATTTGCTTACGACCTATCTAAGCAGTTGTCCGTTTATGTTGGTCTTATTATTACTAACTGTATTGTTATGGGACGTACTGAGGGTTTTGCCCTTAAGTATCCTCCAATGCCTTCCTTAATGGATGGTTTAGGTAATGGTATTGGTTATATGTTGGTATTATGCGTAGTTGCAACTATCCGTGAGATTTTCGGTTCTGGTACTTGGTTTGGTATTACCTTGTTACCTACTGTAAATAACGGTGGTTGGTATGTACCTTGTGGCTTCCTCGTAATGCCTCCATGTGCCTTCTTCTTAGTAGGTTGCTTAATTTGGTTAGTAAAGACTTTCCGTAAGGACCTGCAAGAGCCTCTTGAATATGATACCCATCGGGAGGATTACGAATAATGGAACACTATCTGTCCCTACTCGTTAAGAGTATCTTTATCGAGAACATGGCATTAGCCTTTTTCTTAGGTATGTGTACCTTCTTAGCTGTGTCTAAGAAAGTTACCACATCCGCAGGTTTAGGTGCTGCCGTAATTATGGTGCAGGTATTAGCTGTTCCAACTAATAACCTCATCAATGAGTATATCTTAAAGCCTGATGCTTTAGTTCAGGGTATGGATCTGTCCTTCTTAAGCTTCATTACCTATATTGGTGTTATTGCAGCTTTAGTACAGATTTTGGAAATGTTCTTAGACAAGTATGTACCATCTTTGTACTCTGCCTTAGGTATTTTCCTTCCATTAATTACCGTAAACTGCGTTATCTTCGCTGGTGTATCCTTCATGGTACAGCGTGAATATAACTTCACCGAGTCCGTAGTATATGCTTTCGGTTCCGGTGCATCATGGGCTTTGGCTATTGTCCTCTTAGCTGCCATTCGTGAGCGTCTTAAATACGCTGACGCCCCTGGTGGTTTACGTGGCTTGCCTTTAACCTTTATCACTGCAGGACTTATGGCAATCGGCTTTATGTCCTTCTCTGGTATTCAGCTCTAAGGGGGATACATGTTAACTATTGTATCTGGCGTCGTGATGTTCGTCGTTATCGTCGCCGTCCTGGTCGCCTTAATTCTTGGTGCTAAGAAATTCTTAGTCCAAGCAGGTGACGTCACCATTGGTGTAAATGGTGATCCTAAATTAGCCATGACCTGTCCGGCCGGTGGTAAGCTTTTGAACATCTTAGGCGATGCAGGCGTTTTCGTCTCATCTGCTTGTGGTGGTCGTGGTGCTTGCGGTCAGTGTAAGGTCAAGGTAACTGCAGGTGGTGGTGATGTTTTACCAATTGAGTATTCTCATTTCACCAAGCGTCAAATTAAGGAAGGCTGGCGTTTAGCTTGTCAGGTAACTGTTAAGAATGATTGCGAAATCGAGTTACCAGCTTCCGTATTTGGTGTTAAGAAGTGGGAATGTGAGGTTATTTCTAACCACAACGTTGCTACTTTCATTAAAGAGTTACGTCTGCGTATTCCTGAGGGCGAGGAAGTTCCTTTCCGCGCTGGTGGTTATATTCAGATTGAGGCTCCAGCACACACAGTCTATTACAAAGACTTTGATATTGAGCCACAATTCCAAGGTGCCTTTAAGCATTTTGGCTTTGATAAGTTAGTATCAAAGGTTGATACCCCAACAATCCGTGCTTACTCTATGGCTAACTACCCAGGTGAGAAGGGACTTATTATGTTGAACGTACGTATTGCTACACCTCCGTTTGGCAATCCGTCCGCTCCTCCTGGCATTATGTCCTCATACATTTGGAGTCTTAAGCCAGGTGATAAGGTTACCATTTCCGGTCCATTCGGTGAGTTCTTTGCTCGCGATACTGACAATGAGATGGTCTTCATCGGTGGTGGTGCTGGTATGGCTCCAATGCGTTCTCACATTTTTGATCAGTTAAAGCGTTTAAACTCTAAGCGCAAGATCTCTTTCTGGTATGGCGCACGCTCTTTATCCGAGTGCTTCTACAGTGAAGAGTTTGATCAACTTGCAAAAGAGCATCCTAACTTTTCTTGGCACTTGGCTCTCTCAGATCCTCAGCCAGAAGACAATTGGACTGGCTTAACTGGATTTATTGCCAACGTTCTTTACGAGCAATACTTAAGAGATCATAAGAATCCAGAGGATGTTGAGTACTACATGTGCGGACCTCCTATGATGTCTAAGTCAGCTGTTGATATGCTGCATTCATTAGGCGTTGAAGATGAGAATATCTTATTCGATAACTTCGGTGGCTAGTAAGTAATTAGGCTATCTAATAGCAAATCAAGGCCTGCTTTTAGCAGGCCTTGTTGTTACTGCAATAAATTTCGCTTCTTTACCTTTTCTAAAAACTAAACTCAAACAGTTATCATCTCTATATGACTTAAATGAGTTTAACTCATTCATAAATGCTATCTTGTCATTCCTTGTTATTGAGCAGTTTTACTTTTTTTCTGAAAATAAGTAACATTTTTTGTAATTGGATATATACTATCAAAAAAATAAGAACTACAAAAAACTTACTATTATGATGAGGTCACTATCTTATTTATTTGCACTTACAGCTCTTACTTACAGTACAAATTCAAATGCAGCAATGTGGGCAGCAGGCGATCTTACCTATGCAAATGGTGAGACTGAAGTTTCTGCTTTTGTAAATGCTCCTGGAGATACACAGCTTCAAGCAGTGCTGTGCTCAAAAAATTCTCAAAACAACTATCGCTTTACTTTACTGTTACCGAAGAAATTAGATTCTGATTCTGTAATTAAGGTAAATGTAAAAACAGATGAATTGAATGTTGAAGAGTATGGTGAGGTTTCAGGGAATTCTTTAGACTTGCAGATGGATGAGAATCTTCTATTAGCTATTCCAGATTCAACTAAGCTTGCCTTAGTTTTTGATAAAGAGGATGCTGAATATTTAGGTATTCCTGCTACTATCGATGTTTCCATGTCAGGCGCTGACATGACTTTAAGAAATGTTGCCTCAGAGTGTACTGCTTTGTGCATTGGCAATGATTTTAAATGTAATTTTCCATTGTTGTCCTCTCTACTTTGGCCCCAAGACAGATACGAAAAGTCCAATATAGACAATATTGATGATCTTTGTACAGCACAGTTGCGTCCAAATCTCTATAAATTCAATTACACCGATTCCTGTAAGTTAGCATTAGACCGTTTTTATAAAAAGGATGGTATAGGACCTCTTTCATATATCTATAAGCTCTTTAATGACAAGAACTCTGGCTTTAGTAAATACAATGAAAGCTGGAATAAGGTTATATCTTTAAGCTCAGCTTCAGCTTTAAACTTACCAATAAAAGCTGATGGCAGAGAATGGTATTTAGCTTTGTACTCTTTAGTTGGAAAGAGACATATTAAAGAGTTCCCAGGAAGCTTTTATACCATTAAATCATTGCATGGTGATCCTACGACTGTTGTCTATGATACCGATAATCGCTATGAAATGGAACTTTTAAAGTATTCATCAGTTTTATACAGAAGGGTAAAAGGTTCTGTTTCAGCAGTAAATGCTGTAGAGCAGTCTTTAAAACTCTGGTCTGATTTTTACAGGCAATTATCAGGTGCATTACCAAATATTCAGCAGGCTCAGGCTATAAGACCTATTATTTACAGAACCATGCTGATGAGAATTTGGAATCTAGCTGGTAAACCACAAGGTATTAGACTATTACCTGAAAATGCATTTAAGCAGGGAACTGGTGGTAAGACCGTAACTGGTGAAACATTAGAGTCGCAGTGTTCATTCTTTGAAGGAGCTAATGGCGAACAGTTCTACTTTGCTTCAGACAGCTGTATTAACGGTATTGAAGACTATATGAGGATCTCCCCATTAAATACTGATAAGTACAGCAAAGTTGTATCTAAGTGGGATGCTTTTTCAAATGCTTGGTCTCATTCGCAGTTCTACAACGACAGTATTGATGATGCAGTAGGTGAGCATCCTCGAGCAAATTTAGGCTTAGTGATCTTATCTATGTTCAAACTCTATGGTTTTGGTGATTATTTCTTATTAAGAGAGTGTATCTCAAGCCGTGATATGGATATCTGTGGCTATGAGGCTCATAAGGCCTATTACACCTATTCAAAAGAGTATAAGTATCGACTAGAGTCCATAACTAATGTTTCAGATGAGGATGGTAAGAATCTAAATGATTTAAATGAGTTATGGCTTGATTACTACCATGCTCTAGATGACTACTTAGATGAATTAGTAGATAAAGGTTATCTTGAGCAGTGGAGGGCTAGTTTTGTAAAAGGCCTTGCCTGCATAATAGAAACAAATGCACTGCTGAACTTTCCTTATGACAGAGCAGAACTTCCTGATGTATCTTTGAAGAACGATACTAATATGGATGGTGATGTAATCAATGACAAGGGAAACAAGATGACCATTGAACAGGACAGATATCAAGATTATCAAGACGATGATTCTGATTATGATCCTGATGCTGATATTGATGATGATATCATTGTACCTTATTAGAATATTTGTATGGATAATTTGAAGTTGCGATAAATCTATAAAAAGTTTTCTAAAAGATTAACTAAGCTTCACAGCTGAATTTCCAATATCAGAGATGATTTTGTCCACAAGCTTACCACTGTTCTTGTAAGACATTATGAATATATTGTTTTAGAAGACTTGAATGTAAAAGGCATGATGCCTAATCATCGTCTTGTTCTTGCCATATCTGACATTGGTTTCTATAAATTAAAAGAAAAGCTTATGTATAAGGCAAGAGAGTACAGAAGAAATATTGTCGAAGCAGACAGATTCTATCCAAGTACAAAGAACTGCTCTCACTGTGGCTATATCAGGAAAGATATTACGTTAAAAGACCGTGTCTATGAATGTCCTGACTGTGGGACCGTCATAGACATGGACTTAAATGCAGCAATTAACCGGAGTAAACAGGTAAACATCATAGGGAGAGCTACTCCCGAATTAAAGCCTGTGGAGCTGACAGCTCTGAAAGAGAGTTTTATAAGAAACTCTCTTTTAGCCAGCAGTGTTGAAGCAGGAATTAGGTAAAAAGTCTATTTTATAGGTTTTTATAGATCCTAAGTAGTGGTAAATCAGCTTTGTCGTATCAAAAGCGGAACCTGGACTGATGTTGCATTTGAACCGTAATGATGAGAGGTTAACAGTGCTACTTTGTATTAATAGTAATAATTGCTATTAAATTACTTGACGAAACAAAATTTAAGCTGTATAAAAACATCAGAGGTGATTAGACATGCTCAGAAGAAATGAAAACTGGAATATAAGAATATTGTTCCTTTCATTTCTGCTAGTCGCTACAACATGTTTCTATTCTTTTTATGCAGTCTCAAATGCGAATCACCACTGTGACGATCCTGAAGACTGTCCAACCTGTATCTGTATTCATGCTCTTTCAGGCGATAACAATGTTCCTATAGGATCTTCACTAAATTCTAACTTATTTAATTTCTGCTCTGTTTTTTCTTCAGAAAAAACAGCAATCATTTCTCTATTTCTTGCAAAGGAAACTCTCGTTTCAAACCGCGTTAAAAAGACAGAATAAAAAAGTAACTAAACGTTTAATTACTTTTTTTATTTTTACGAGGTTTATATGTTTATATCTAAAATTAGAACATACGCTGTTCTTTTATCAATTGTGTTTTCTTTTTTTTCAGAAGCTTATGGTAAAGAGCTTAATATTGTTACAACCGGTTTCCCTCAGTATGATCTTGTAAGACATATCGTAGGTGAACACTCAAAGGTAAAAATCCTCTTAAAACCAGGAGCAGATTCACACAGTTTTGAGCCATCACCAAACGATATTATTTCAATCATGAATTCAGATCTCTTTGTATTCAACGGAGGTGAAAATGATGAGTGGATTGAAAATCTTTTAAAATCTTCAGATAAAAAAATCAGGCATTTTGCTTTTACAGATAAGGTAAAACTGCGTGAAGAAGAGGAAAAGGAGGGAATGGAGAAAGAAAAGGATGAGGCAGGTCATGATTCAGATGAAGTTGAATATGATGAGCATGTCTGGACATCTCCTTTAAATGATGAGAAGCTAATTAAACTTCTTGCTGATGAAATCATTAAGCTTGATCCTGACAATAAGGATGCCTATAGAAAAAATGCTGACCTCTATATCAAAGACTTTAAAGAACTTGATGGTGAGATCAGAAATATCATCAAAGATTCAAATAAATCGGTTTTAATTTTTGGTGACAGATTTCCCCTTTTATATTTTGTAAAAGACTATTCACTAGATTATTTTGCCGCATTTAAAGGCTGTTCTGACGATTCTGAAGTATCTCCTGCAACTATTAGGTTTCTGATTGATAAGGCCAGGGAAAACAAATCAAAAACTATTCTTAAAATTGAGCTGACTTCTGATTCTATTGCAAATACTGTCGCTCAGGCAGTAGATGCTAATGTAGCAGTGTTCAATACAGGGCACAATGTTACAAAAGAACAGTTTAAGAATAATGAGAGTCTTATTTCTCTGTTCAGAAGCAATCTTCCTGTATTAAAGAAAGCACTTCAATAGTATTTATTAACATAGGAGGCAGCAGTGAAAGCTGCTGCTTTTATATGCACTCTCTTCTTAATGTTAGCAATTTGACCATAACCTTTGGTATGCAAAAGGTTATCGACAACGTTTCTTTTTCTCTTTTTGAAGGTCAGTATCTTGCTGTTATTGGTCCAAATGGATCAGGTAAAAGCACTTTAGTAAAGGCTATTACCAAGGAGATTAAAAGATACCATGGTTCTATATCCATAGACAGACACGTAACCTGTGGCTATATGTCGCAACAGAACCAGGACGGAGAATTCTTTCCAGCTACAGCGTATGAAATAGTTGTAAGTGGATTTTCAAAGAAATTATTCAATTTCTGGTTATCAAAGGAGGAAAAAATCCATTTATCAAGTGTAATTGAAGAATTAGGTATAAAAGATCTTATGGATAGATCTTTCTTTTCACTGTCAGGTGGTCAGAAAAGGATAATTCTCATGGCCAGAGCTCTTTGTGCACGCCCTGAAATTCTGATCCTTGATGAACCCGAAGCCGGCTTAGACTGCAGAACAAGAGAAAAAATCTACAGTCTGATTAGACATGTAAATAAGTTCTATAAAGTTGCCATCCTGATTGTTTGTCATGATATAAGCAGGATCTGTAAAGAAAGTGATTCTGTTTTGTGTCTTGAGCATAAAGTCAAATATCTTGGAAACAGTAAGGAATTTATTGAAAGTGCAATTTTCAGAGAACTATCGGAGCACAGTGTATGATGGATGAAATTGTTCAGATGTTTTCATATTCCTTTATGATAAGAGCATTTATCACCGGCATTTTTATAAGCTTATGTGCGAGTCTTATAGGCGTAAATCTAGTATTAAAACACTATTCAATGATGGGCGACGGACTGTCCCATGTAGCCTTTGGCGTATTGGCACTGTCCGTTGCTTTAAAAAAATCTCCTATAACCTTTTCTCTGCCGGTAGTCATATTATGCGCATTTTTTCTTCTTTCTATATCCAATAAAACAAAGCTGAGATCAGATTCTGCGATAGCTTTACTTTCAACTGGATCTCTTGCTGTAGGTGTAATGATTCTGTCTGTAACAACAGGAATGAACACTGATGTCTGCAATTACCTGTTCGGTTCGATCCTAGGAATGAGAGTTTCTGACATGTATATAACAATAGTGGTGTGCTCTGTGATTATGGTTATCTATGCATGTCTCTACCGTAAATTTTTTGCTGTTACTTTTGATGAAAATTATGCGACAGCTTTAGGCCTTAATGTAAAGCTTCTAAATATGTTTCTGGCCATGATATGTGCAGTGATCATTGTTTTAGGAATGAAAATGATGGGAGCATTACTGATATCCAATTTAATTGTTCTTCCGGCAATTTGTGCCATGACTGTTCTTAAAAGCTATAAATCAGTTGTTATTTACAGTTTAATCTTAAGCGTTGTAACCTTTTCATCTGGACTGTTTACCTCGTACCTTTTTTCAACTCCGACAGGAGCAAGCATAGTTCTTATAAATGTATTTATTTTTGCATTACACTTTATCGTGGGAAAACTTGGATTGATAAAATGAAAATGATAATTTTTTTGTTTTTGCTTTTACTGTTTCAATGCGTACAGGCAAAAGAAATAGTGATTGGAGACAAGTACTTTATAACAACCATTAATGATATCTACCTAAATCTTGATGAATACAGAGAAATTACTGTTACATTTGAAGGTAATCTTGAAAGAGGAACTTTTGATGATCCTGATTTTGATCAGAAAAAAGAATTTGCCTTTGTCTACAGGTATGGACCAGGTTGCTGTTTTAATGATGTATTAGCAGGAATGTACCTTGACTACGATGGTTACATTCCAAAAGATAATTCATGGGTTAGAGTCAGTGGAAAACCTTATTATTTCGATCATAACGGATTCTCTGAACTATTTTTAAAAGTAGACAAACTGACTGTTTTAAGTAAAAGAGGAAAAATCAAAGTTAAGGATTAGATGGCAGTTGTAAAATAAGGATCATTTAATCATAAAAATGCCAGCGAGAGCTGGCATTTTTCAAAAGAGAAGAATTCAGCTCCTGTTAACCGTGAACTTCTTCTTGAGCCTGACGTAATAACTCGTTTAGGCCAACCTTTGATAAGGTCTTCTCATCAACGCGCTTAACGATGATAGCAGCATACAGTGAGTACTTACCATCCTTTGAAGGTAAGTTACCTGCAACTACTACTGAATGAGGAGGAATTCTACCGTATGAAATCTCACCTGTGGTTCTGTCATAAATTCTTGTGGATTTACCTAAGAATACGCCCATTGAAATAACTGAGCCTTCACCTACGATAACACCTTCTACAACCTCAGATCTTGCACCGATAAAGCAGTTATCCTCGATAATGGTAGGACCTGCCTGAACTGGCTCTAGAACACCTCCGATACCAGCACCGCCTGCGATATGAACATTTTTACCTACCTGTGCGCAAGAACCTACAGTAGCCCATGTATCAACCATGGTACCAGAACCGACGTGAGCGCCGATGTTAACGAATGATGGTAATAAAATGGTATTTGGCTCAAGATAAGCACCACGACGAACCACACAACCTGGAACTGCACGAATGCCTTCCTTGGCAAAACGCTCAGCTGTGTATCCTTCAAACTTTAAGTGAACCTTATCGTAGAAAGCGCCACCAGGAACTTCAGTTAAGAAATTGTCTTCAATTCTAAAAGAAAGTAAAACTGCTTTTTTAATCCACTGATTGGTAACCCAGTCACCGTTTTTCTTTTCAGCTACGCGAATTACACCAGCATCTAGAGCTGCTATAACCTCGTCGATAGCTTTTCTTAACTGTGGTGTAACGGTCTTTGAATTGATTGAAGCACGGTTTTCAAAAGCCTCTTCAATAACTGGTTGTAAGTCTAAAACAGACATTTAAATCTCCTATTGGCATTTTCTGCATTTAAGATTCATCAAGAGCTGCTTTTAATGCTGTGGTCAGTTCTTCTTTTCTGATTGAATCTAAAGGTAATCCGTTTTCATCGGTAATTGCAAAATAATCATCAGCACGCTCACCTGTGGTGGTGATTCTAGCTGCACTGATTAGACAACCTAAATTACCAAGTGTTATGCCGATTTTAGCCAATAGACCTTGCCTGTCAAGCGTAGAGATTTCAAGCTTAGTCTGCTTTTCAGAGCCAGAATCTAAGAAAGAAATTGTGGTTGGAAGATCGAAAATTTTACGTCCTGAATTAGATAAAATAAGGCTTTGTGACTTGTCATCAAGACCTGACAAAATTGCTTTTCTCAGACCATTCAGGCGGTCATGATCAAGGGGAAGACCTTTTTTGTTTTGGAACATAATTGTGCATAATGCATGAAAATTGTGCGTTAAAAATATTTGTGCACTAAAAACGTTCAACTGCTTTATCGCCATGGTTTTTACAAGGTTTCCAAAGAATTTTGGAGAGTTGCTCTGATAGTAAACCAAAAGCTCAGTACCTACGTTTGGAGTCTGAGAGAACAGAATTAGAGGTTTATCTGTATGTGAATATCTTAAGATATTACGTGCATGCCAGCTGATGTCCTCGGGCTGATAGTGGATAAAGTACTCAATAGGGAACTGTCTTATGTACTTTAGAATATCATCCTTCTTGCAGTCTTTTGTAAGCTCTATTACCTTTTCTTTACGCTCTAAAGCCTGCTGTTGCATATTAGTTTCAAGGTCTGTCTCTCCTTGAGAAATAGCTATCTTAGTGGACTGATATAGTTGCTTGAAAATATTGTCTTTCCATGAGTTCCAGACGTTATCATTAGTTGCACTAATATCGGCAACAGTTAAGCAGTACAGTAAATTTAGATGCTCTTCGTCGCCAACAAAGTCAGCAAAATTGTTGATCACCTCAAGATCGGTAATGTCTCGTCTTGTAGCAGTTGTACTAAATTGCAGGTGAGAGGCTACAAGCCAGCTGATGATACCTGTCTGGTAATCATTAAAGCCATGCAATTTACAGAATAATTCTGCTTCTTTTGACCCTTTTTGAGCATGATTGCCACCACGACCTTTGGCAATATCATGTAGGAGAGCTGCTGTGATTAAAAGTTCAGGCTCAGAGATCTTTTTAGAGACGATCTTAAAAAGCTGATAGATTGGATCTTTAGATAAAGCTAAATCGTGAATATTTTTGATTACTCTAATAGAGTGCTCATCGACACTAAATAGATGGAATCTGTCAAACTGAGCCAAACCTTCAATTCTTGCCCACTGAGGCATATAGCTTGAGAGTACACGAGTTTCATGCATTAAAGAGAACAAAAGAGGAGCACTCTCAGTTTTTTGCAGTAATTGTCTGAACTTCTCTCTGCAAACAGGATCGGTAATTAAGTAATCTTTTAAAACTCTGCGACCTTCACGAAGAGCACGCAAGCAGTTAACGTGAATGTTATGGATAATTGGGCGAGAATCGATAGCTAAGAACAAATCTAAGATTTTTCTAGGATCATTTTTGAAAAGTTCATGATCTAAAACATCAATGAAAGTTCCTTTTTGTACAAAAGAGCTGTCGATAAAGACAGGATCAGAGAACTCTTTGCCTACATAACCTTTTACTTTAATTGAAGCTTGCTGAACTAAAATATAGTTTAATTCACGCACTCTGTGGAAGATACGGAAAAGATCACGCATCATTGCTTCAACAGGTGCATTACCCTCATCACCGTAACCTAAGATGGAGGCGACGGTCTTTTGAAAATCTAATCTTAAGATATTAGAGTTAGAGTTGCAGTGAATAGCATAGCGTACATCCCATAAGAATGACTGGCGGGCTAGGTATTCATCGTATTCAGATTTTGTAAGTAATCCTACGGAGCACAAATCGTCATCTTTTGTGGCATGGAAATTTTTAATTGCAAGCCACTGCATGATGTGAAGATCACGCAGACCACCAGGATTGTTCTTAACGTCAGGCTCTAGTGAATAAACAGTATCTCTAAAGCTGTGGTAGCTTTGCATCTGCTCTGAGATTTTTGCTTCAAAGAATCTCTCATCATCCCAAAATTCGTCGTTATGCAGGGCTGTTAAAAGATGGTTGTAGACATCTTTATTGCCTGCTATAAGGTGAGTTTCTAATAGATTGGTGATAATGGTGATGTCTTCGCGAGAGGCTAAAACAGTTTCTTTTATGGTTCTAACCGAAGTACCTAGATCAAGTTTTAGATCCCATAAAAAAGAAACCAGCTTTTCAATGGCATCTCTTGCATTATCAGGAATTGGATCAAGATTAGATACAATTAAAAGATCAATGTCAGATTCAATGAATTGTTCAGCTCTACCGTAACCACCAACAGCGACGAGGGTAAGGTA
>CALFLJ010000189.1 GCA_937880335.1 uncultured Succinatimonas sp. | reverse complement strand
GAAAGCTCCAAGTTTGTAATCAATACAGAGGGTAAGGTAGTAGTTACATCTCGTCAATCAGAGTTATTTGTTTTAGATGACTTTGGATCTATACGTGACAGTCATAAGATTCCTTATGGTGCTGTTCTTGAGGTCAAGGAAGGAGATGTAGTTCAGGTTGGTCAGACAGTAGCACGTTGGGACCCTCATACTCATCCTATTATTTCTGAAGTACATGGTTACATTAAGTTCTCTGATATTATTGAGGGTGTAACAGTAGATAAGAAGGAAGATGAGGCTTTAGGTATTTCCTCTATTGAGGTGCGTGAGCTTGCCGCTCGTCCAACTCAAGGTAAGGAAAAGCGTCCTTCTGTTAAAATTGTTGATATAAATGGTAATGACGTTCTTATTCCAGGAACTACTGTATCAGCTCAGTATATGCTTCAAGCTAAAGCTATCGTTCAATTACAGGATGGTGCTGAGGTTAATATCGGTGATGTTATCGCTCGTATTCCTCAAGTTGCAGGCGGTACTAAGGATATTACCGGTGGTTTACCTCGTGTAGCAGATCTCTTTGAAGCAAGAGCTCCAAAGGAGCCAGCTATTTTAGCTGAGATATCTGGTACTATTTCCTTCGGTAAGGATACAAAATCTAAGCGTCGTTTGATGATTACACCTCCAGTTGGTTCTACAGATGAAAATGGAGATCCAATAGAGCCTCATGAGGAGATGATTGCTTTATCTCGCAACCTTAATGTCTTTGAAGGCGAAACCGTTTCCAAAGGCGAGATGATTGCAGATGGTCCTGAGTCTCCACACGACATTTTACGTTTAAGGGGTGTTAACGCTGTAGCAAACTACATTGTTAATGAAGTTCAAGACGTTTATCGTTTGCAGGGTGTAAAGATCAATGATAAGCACATTGAAGTAATTGTTCGTCAGATGTTACGCAAGTGCGAAATCACAGATCCAGGTGACAGTACTGAGTTTTTAGAAGGTGAGCATGCTGAAGTAAGTCATGTTCGCGCAGTTAATGCAAGACTTCAAGCCGAAGGAAAGAAACTTGTTAAGTATAATCATATTTTAATGGGTTTAACTAAGGCTTCCTTAAGTACTGATTCATTTATATCTGCAGCTTCATTCCAGGAGACCACTCGTGTTCTCACTGAGGCCTCAGTAGAGGGCAAAGTTGACGAATTACGTGGCTTAAAGGAAAATGTAATTGTGGGTCGTCTAATCCCTGCTGGTACTGGATTTAAGTATCATAAGCAGCGTCGTGACGAATTAGAGCGTATCAGTAATGCTCGTGCAGCTGAGACAGTAACTGTTTCTGCAGAGGAATTGCAGAAGCAACTTGGTGCTGCTCTTGAGGCTGCGGACGTTACCGGAGAATAACTCTAAATTAAATTTAAAAAGCCCACCTAATGAGGTGGGCTTTGTTTTTCAAGGTGAATAAAATGTCAGAAATTAAGGTATTAAGCACTAGCGAAGCCCCAGCTGCTATTGGCCCCTATGTTCAAGGTAAAATCGTAGGTGGTTTATTATTTGCTTCAGGACAAATTCCTCTCGATCCAAAAACAGGGATTTTAGTTGGGAATGATATTTCAACGCAGGCAGAACAGGCTTTAAAGAACGTAAAAGCTTTAGTCGAAGCTGCAGGCAGTGATCTTTGTTCTGTTGTGAAAACAACTTGTTTTTTAAAAGATATTAATGATTTTGCAGCATTTAATGCTGTTTATGCTAAGTTTTTTAAGGAAAATCCTCCAGCTCGATCATGTGTTGGTGGTATAGATTTGCCTAAAGGCGCTTTGTGCGAAATTGAAGTGGTTGTTTCTGTTAAGTGAAACTATTAATTATTCAAAGAGAAGCTGTCCCTAAACTAAAACTTATTGAAGATTTAGCAAAAAGGGCGCAGCTTTTAAGCATCTTTTTAACTTCTGATGCCTGTGTTTTGGCTTCTAAGTCAAATTCAAGTATAGAGCAAGATACATTATTGAAAATTGCAAAGCAGTTTAAATTTGAAATTTTAGTTTGCGGACGAGCATTTGCAGAAAGAGGATTTAAGTCAGAAGACTTAAATTCTGGTTTTATTCTCTCTGGTAATATGGAGCTTGTTAGCAATATAGTTAAAGCAGATAAAATATTGGAGTTTTAGTGGATTATATTATTGTTATAACTTCTGATCCTGATAAAAACTCTGATTTTGAGCAAGGTCTTGAAATTGCAATGACTCTGTCTGATTTAGAACTTAAATGTTCTGTATCTATAGAGGGGGATTTTTTATCTAAAATAGAGAATTGTTCAAAAGATAGTGTTTATTTAAAGAAATTAAAGCAGTTAGAACTTTTTGACATTCCTCTTATAAGCTCAAGGGCTATACCATTTTCATACTGTACTGTAAAGGATGTTTGTGATATTAGGCAAATTTATAAGTGTGCATTAACTATTATTTGTTTTTAAGATGATAAATTTGATTTTTTCAGAAAAGGCTTTAAATGAATGCCTTAAATATAGTAGGGATGATGATATTCTTATAATTATGAAAAGGGGATGGGAGGAAAATACCTCCCATCCAAAAGGATTGCTATATGAGGAGCGAATGAAAGTAGAAGAACTATCTTCATTGCTTCTATCTTCAGAAAAAGTTCGCTCTTGGTACTAAATCTAAAAAACTTTTAGTTTTAAAATTTAATTTTTTTCGTATTTTACTGTCCTCCAAAATATGATTTACATAAAAGTCTTAAAGGATGTACTGCTTTTTTATTTTTTCCATTTTGCATTTGTAAGCGGCAGATATTACATTCACTAATTCCTAAGCTAGCTTTAGATTGTAAGATTTTTGCTTTAAGTTCACTTCCTATTATTTTTGCAATATGGCCTGTCTCTTTTTTATAACCATAAACTCCTGACAGTCCACAACACCCGGCATTTGCATCCTCAATCTTAAGTCCTGGAATTAGAGGAAGAATTTTAAATACAGGCCTACCATAGCCTTGAACTTTAAGATGGCAAGGGGTGTGATAGATAACATCAATATTGAGTGGATTTAAATCTTTTTTTAGCTCTCCTTTGTCTAATAGGAGAGAAAGGTATTCAAGTGCGTCATACATTTTACATGCATAGCTTTCAACTACTTTATCTAGTCTAAAGAGTTCTCTGTATTCTTGCTTTAAGATTAAAGCACATGTAGTACAAGTTGTTAAAATGTCATAACCTTGTAAAGCATAGTTTCTTAAAATTTCTGTATTATGTAAGGCAAGTTTTTCAACCTTATCTAAAAAGCCTGTTGAGATAAGCGGTGAACCACAACATTTAAAACGTGGATCAACTATAACCTCAATTCCTTGGTGATTTAGAATCTTTATAAGGTCAAGTCCTATCTGAGGTTCATTATAGTTAACATAACAGCCAGGGAAGAAAACAATTTTTTTTGTAAACTTTGGTTGGTTTAGCTTTTTAAAAAGACTGTAGAAATCTTCTTTTGCATATTGAGGTAATGGTGCTTTAGAACTTATACCCAATACATCAAAGGCTTTTAATTTTTTTGTTGTTTTAATAGCTGAGTTTGCTAATATCGGCAAAAATGGTATTTTTGTAACTGTTTTTCCCAAAAGCTCATTATTAGACAAAATATGATCTGCTATAGAGTGATTATGTGTTTTGAAGAATTCTGAACGAGCTTTCATATTAAAAGAAGCAATAGGTGTTCCAGAGGGACAGACTCGCTCGCAGTTTTTGCAATTAGAACAATATTTGAGCATTGAGTCATCATCATTTACTAATTTTCTTAAACGACTCAAAGATGGACCTGTAAGTTTTGGACCGCGATAGCGCATAGTTGCTTTGGCAACAGGGCAGGCTGTAAGACAGATATTACAACTTATGCATTGATCGGGATTATCTGTTTTTAAGATTGTCATATCTTTACTCCAAACAAGAAGCGGCATGATATGCCGAACATATAGCTACTCCATTACCTGATTTTTCATAGCAAAAGTCATAACCTGAAAGTGCACGTCCAATAACATAGACGTTTTTTAAAAGTAATTTTCCTTCTTTTATAGGCCGTAGACTTTGATCTGTTGTAATACCATATGTTGCAAATGGTTGAGGTTTACCAGTGAATAGATATTTGTAAGACCAATCCTGTTGATTTTTAGGGACTTTTATCTCAATATTGAAAATAGGCTCGTACATTCTTCCCATTTGAGATATAAGACCGTTACCAAAAACGCCTCCTGTGGCAAGAATAAAATTGTCGGCTTTATAACTGCGAACTTTATCAAATCCCTGGGACAGAACCTCTATACATTGACCATCCTTTAGATTAGCCCCAATAACATGAGCTTTTTCTATAATCTCAACTCCTAATTTTTGAGCCATGTTTTTGAGCATTAGATCAGTCCTATAGCCTGTTATAGAAGGAGGAATAGCGGATACTTCAACAAATTCTGCATCTAGATCAATATGAAGGAGATCTAGCAAGTCAGTTGTTGGGCTTGCCCCTAATACTGGGGGAAGGATAAATACCGTACTTTGTTTAACAAAGGGCTTTAGCTGTTCTTTAAAGTTTAGGTACCCAACATGGGTATCAAGCTTACGGGCAATATCAAGTGAACTTAAATCGCGGCAATTTTTTCCTTGCTCAAAAGCGAGATTTATGTCTGTGGAAATGATTTCACAAGCCTTGTTTGTAATATTTTGTCTAAGATTTTCACAGATAAGATCTGAAAAGTAGTCCTTCAACCCATTAAAACCAACTACAACTATTCTTTGAGCATGGTTTATAACTGATGCATTTATACTAGGTGGGGTTAAACAAGTTGGTTTGAAAGTACCTATCCCAGTGGGAACTAACTGATTGTGGTGAGGGTCTCCCTTATAAGGATAACCGGCATCTTCACTTAGATCTAAAAATGCCTTCAGTGCTTTTTCTATTTGTTCTATACCAATTTTTTTATAAGGGTGTGATTCTTGAAGTCTGTTTATATAGGAAAGGGGATCTTTTATAAGTTTTCCATCTTTATCATAACCTATAACATCAATTATGCCACCAGCAACGGAAAGAGCTCCTTGTCCATATGAAAGTACAGTGGTTTTAAACCCTTTTTTAGCGCACATACATGCCGCAAAGAGGCCACTTATACCACCGCCTATAATAATTACAGACTTATTCATAGCATTTCTCCTTGTGGTTTATGTTGAGGCTAACTTCGTAAATACCACGAGCTAACTCAACATCACGCATTTGATTACCCCACATTACAGGTCTAATTCCCTTCCATCTTGCTTCTAAAAATTCTTTAAACAAAGATGCAGTATCCTCTGCCCAGTCCAAATTTAGACGTTTTACAGTTCCTACAGCTCTGTAAGTGCAAAATGTTCCTTGGCAAGTTCCCATTCCAAGTCTAGTACGTCTTCTTACATCTGATATAGAGTGGGTTGTGGGCTCATTTGCTACAGCTTCTATTTCAGCACGAGTTACATTTTCACATTCACATATGAGTTCAGCTTTCTCTGTATTTTGTATAATATTGTTTGTAATTTTTTCAAAACGCTTAGGTCCTTGTCGATCCAGGCATAATTGGGCACTGTAGTTTGGAAATACAGATTTTGCTTTATTGACAATAATTTGATCAGCTTCTTCAATTAAAGGAGTTTCTGCGGTAAGACACGGCTTCTTGCATCCAAACTTAGACGAAACAATATCGCATACCTTTTGGGCCATAAGTCTATGTGTAGTGAACTTTCCCCCACATACAGACATAAAACCTGATAATCCATCTTTCTCATGATCTAAGGCAACAAAGTCTCTAGATGCGTTGCGTCCTGATAGGCTTGCATCAGCGCTGTATAAAGGCCTACAGCCAGCAAAAACTCTAAGAATTCTATAGTCGTAAAGATTTTCAAAGGTTGCAGTACCAATTTTTAGCATATTTTCAACCTCTTCTTGAGAGGTTGAATTGTCGTCAGGAGAACTGTCAACAGAAGTTGTTCCTAAGATTGTTACTGTTCCATGTGGAACAAATATGTCTGCATCTGATGGTTTATGTAATCTATGTATTACGTTGTGACAGATTCTATGGTTAAAAGCTATAAGAGATCCTTTAGATGGACTAACTTTTAATCTAATACCAGCTAATGAAGCAACCTCTCCGCACCAAGGACCTGCAGCAGAGATAACGTAAGAACAGGAAATTTTTTTTATTTCACCATTGCGAGTGTCTTCTATAGTTACTCCCTGAACTCTACCTTGACTTGAGTCTATAGATATAACCTTATGGTAGGTAATGGTCTTACCCCCATAATGTTTTGCGCTGTCAAAGATTTGCCAAAGTAAGCGAAAACTATCTATTGCAGCTCCTGGGCACATAAATGCAGCTTGAACTTTTTTGCTTACATTAGGTTCAATTTTAAATAATTCAGATAATGGCAAGGAGGTAGTTTCAATATTGGCCTCAGCACAAGATTTTAACCAAATATCTTGGTATTCTACGTCATCTTCAGGAGTTCTGATGAAAATGGAGTTTATAGGTTCAACGCAATGCTTTCCTATTTTTCTTAAAATCTTGTTTTCTTTAATACATTCAATAGCAGCGTGCTTATCCTTTACTGCATAGCGAGCTCCTGAATGTAAAAGCCCATGGAAGCGAGAACTTGTACCACACCCAAGATCTCCTCTTTCAACCAAAATTGCTTTGATGCCTCTCATGGAAAGATCTCTCAGAATGCCCGCTCCAGTGGCACCTCCTCCAATAATTACGACATCTGTATTCAACATAAATTTCTCCCATTTAATAAAAATTAGGTACACGTTGCATTCGTGTACCTAAGGGCCTTATGTTTATTCAATAGTAGAGTTATTTGCTATAGTTTTCTTTTCATCTATCATGACTATGAGTAATAAAAGTACAGCTAGAACAGAACCACCGATTAGCAGATAGAATCCCCAATCCCAGCCAAAGTGTTCAACTGTCCAACCTATAGCTGCAGAGGCGATTACAGAACCTCCTAAATATCCAAAGAGACCTGTAAATCCGGCTGCAGTTCCGGCTGCTTTTTTATGCGCTAGCTCTAGGGCATGTAGGCCAATTAACATAACAGGACCGTAGATTAAAAAACCAATAACAATCATGCATGTCATATCAATTTGGGGATGACCGGCAGGTGTTAACCAGTAGATTATTGTTGCAACAGTAACTAAGCTCATAAAGAAAACACCTGTAGCACCACGATTTCCTTTAAAAACTTTGTCTGACATCCAGCCACAGAATAAGGTTCCTGGGATACCTGCGTATTCATATAAGAAGTAAGCCCATGAACTTGTATCTATAGCATGCATCTTGACCTCGCTAAGATAAGCTGGAGACCAATCCAAGATTCCGTAGCGCAGTAGGTATACAAAAACGTTGGCAATTGCGATTAACCATAGAGCTTTATTTGGAAAAACATATTTCATAAAGATTTCGCGGGCTGTAAGCTCAATTTCAGAGTCTTTTTTGTCGTAATCTTTAGGATAGTCATTTTTGTATTCTTCAATTGGTGGTAGTCCACAGGATTGCGGGGTATCACGCATCATAATGAATGCAAAAATAGCTACGATAATGGCCGCGATCGCTGGCATATAGAAAGCAGCGTGCCAATCATTAAACCAAGCCATACCCAGCAAGAAAAGCAATGGGGGAATACCGCCACCTACGTTGTGGGCACAGTTCCAAACAGAAACAATGCGTCCTCTTTCCTTTTGTGACCACCAGTGAACCATGGTTTTTCCGCAGGGTGGCCATCCCATGCCTTGGAACCAACCACAGATAAAAAGAAGCGCGAACATTACAGCAATAGATGATGTTGCCCAAGGGAATATTCCCATAATCAACATAATTGATGCTGCTAGGATGAGACCTAATGGTAAAAAGAAACGTGGGTTTGCTCTATCTGAGAAAGAGCCTGAAATAAACTTAGAAAAGCCGTATGCAATAGAAATTGCAGATAATGCAAAGCCAAGATCTGCTTTAGAAAAACCTTCTTCTTGAAGATAGGGAATGGCTAGTGCAAAGTTTTTTCTTACCAAATAATAGGCTGCATAACCAAAGAAAATTCCAAAGAAAATTTGCCATCGTAGTCTGCGATATGTCGGATCTATTTGATCCTTTGGTAATCGTGCTATGTGTTTCGCGGGTTGAAGGAATTTAAGCATGATGAACCCCTTACAAAGTTTGTTAAATTATTTTTGCTTGGTTGTTAATTATTGTGAAGTATTATTCACTTTCTTTTGCCTGAGTTTAGAATGTATTTATTTAAAAGATTGTGATTGATATCAATAATTGAAACTTGCTTATAGTGCGTTATTTTATAATGTGATACTAATCATAAATTCACAAACGAGATTAAAATTAACATATAAAAACTATTTAATAAAATATACTTATATATATATAAATCTTAAAATCTGTTGCTGAGCACGCTTATTTTCTAAAAAAAGTGATAACTTTTAGTTTTTTTGAAAAAAATTATAAAAATATATGTTCACAAAAGTTTTCTTTATATTCACAAATTAAACCATTTTTATCACATAAATTTACAAAGATTTGTGAATTTTATTATATAAGTAAACCTTGATTTTGATACTAACATTTTAGAAAAGAGTCCTGATGACGCTTAGGTTAGTAAATTTTTATGAGAGTTTTTATTTTACTTTTTTATTAAAGTGAAAACTTTTGTAAATAATTGTGAAGAAGGGATCTTGTCTTAAATAAATATTTATGAAATATATTTATTTGCGATAAGACTTGGTCTATTAAGAAAACTTGACCTAGTTATAATTGAATATAATCTTTAATTTTAGATTGTATATTTTAGTGTTTAGAATATAGCTATAGCTTTGTAACAAACTAAGTTAATTTAAAATTAAAAGATAATTTTGAAAGATAATTTTGTATGGTATTTATATGTTTATTAAGGTAGTTTTCTGTAACTAAATTAGCTTAAGAAATAAGTTTCTAAATTAGGTATAAATATGATCCCACTTGAGAGAAGACAATTTATCTTGCAACAAGCTGCTGTCAGGGGTGTTGTAGGTATATATGAATTAGCTTCAATGCTAAATGTATCCCATATGACAGTCAGACGTGATCTTGAAAAATTACAGAAAGAAGGTGCTGTAGTTTTAGTTTCAGGTGGAGTCCAAATTTCAAAGAAACTTAGTGCTGAGCCAGAGCATTTAGTAAAGGAGAGTTTAGCTGCAGAGGAAAAGTTAAGAATAGCTAAAGCAGCTCTTGAGTATATTCCTCGTAATGGTTGTATTTTTTTAGATGATGGCACTACATCTCTTGCTTTGGCTCAATTACTGTCAGATAGAGAGGATCTTACTGTTGTAACTAATGATTTTGTAATCATGGATTATTTGAGCGAGCATAGTACTTGCCAAATTTTTCATACAGGAGGCATGGTTCGAAAGCGTTATCGCTATAGTGTGGGCGAGATGGCTACAAAAATTATTAAATCTATGACTTTTGATGTTTCTTTTATGTCAGCGTCCTCATGGGATGCACGTGGTGTTACAACTCCAGATATTGAGAAAATTGCAGTTAAGCAGGCTGCCTTATTTAGCGGACGTCAATCTGTACTGATTTGTGATTGTAGTAAGTTTGGACAAATTGCTACATTTGTCGCATTTGATCTTAGGGAGTTAGATCTTATTATTTCAGACACTAAGTTAGCAAAGCAAGCGTGCGATGATGTAAGAGCTAGAAACATAGAACTTAAACTAGTATAAATTAATTTATGAAATTTTACAGAGCATTTTTGGGGACGTAAAACGCATAAAAAGGCAAAAAAAGGTGAAAATTTAAAAAATTAATAAAAAAGGCATAAAATTAACATTTATTTAATTGCTCCTTTTTTTTTCTTGTATTAAAATGCATGGTCACCCAATAATGGGTGAAATAGTAAAGTCTGTCCAACTAATGGACTAACAGGAGATTTTATTTAATGTCTACTATCAATCAGCTGGTTCGCAAACCACGTATTAAGGCAGTAGCTAAGAACAAGGTTCCAGCCTTGGAAGCATGCCCTCAGAAGCGTGGCGTTTGCACCCGTGTTTATGCTACTAGCCCTAAGAAACCTAACTCGGCCATGCGTAAAGTTTGCCGTGTTCGTTTAACCAATGGTTTCGAGGTTACCTCTTACATCGGTGGTGAAGGTCACAACTTACAGGAACACTCTGTAGTTATGATTCGTGGCGGTCGTGTTAAGGACCTCCCAGGTGTTCGTTACCACACTATCCGCGGTTCTTTAGATTGCGCTGGCGTTAAAGACCGCAAACAGTCTCGCTCTAAGTATGGTGTCAAGAAGCCTAAGGCTTAATGACATCCCCGCAGAGTAAGGCCAAACGTTTCAATTTATATCCAGGTTCTGTTTTGGAGAAACCTGAAATTACGAGGATTAAAAAATGCCTAGACGTCGTGAAGTTGCTCAGCGCAAAATTTTGCCTGATCCAAAGTTCAACTCTGAGCTTTTAGCTAAGTTCATCAACGTAGTTATGAAAGACGGCAAGAAGTCAATTGCCGAAGCTATCGTTTATGGCGCATTAGACACCATTTCTGAGAAGAGCGGCAAGGACCACCTCGCCCTGT
>CALFLJ010000188.1 GCA_937880335.1 uncultured Succinatimonas sp. | reverse complement strand
TGCATCTGTAGGTAATTTTGAGGTTTTAAAAATTAAACCATTATGAAAAGAGTAGGTCTTTTAGGAGGCTCTTTTAATCCTGTACATCAGGATCATTTAGCCTTAGGTCTTTATATAAAAGAGAAATTGCATTTAGACAAAATTGTCTTAATTCCCAACGCAACACCTCCTCACAAAAATACCTGTAAGGTATCTTATAAGGATAGACTAAATATGTTGCATTTAGCTTGCGAGGGGATCGATGGTTTTGAAATATCCGATATAGAAAAAGACGATAAAGTTCTACACTATAGTATTGATACTGTTAAGAAATTACATGAGCAAAATCCTAATTCATCCTTATTTTTTATAATGGGATCAGACTCACTTTTATCCCTAGATAAGTGGCATGAAGGATTTAAACTCACAGATTACACTAATCTGGCGGTAATGTGCCGTAAAGGCTACGAAAAAGCTAATTTAAATTCTAAAGTAGAGGAATTCTTAAAGGAGCGAGCAATCTACGATCAGGAAACAACAACTTTTGATAAAGCATCAAAATTACCTTATGGTAAATGCTTTATGATCAATGAACAACTCCATGCAATTTCTTCAAGTAAAATACGTGAGGATTTTTCACATTATTATAAAACACAAAGTACAAGATACTTGTCTAGTCTAAAAGAGCATCTTCCCCAAAAGGTTCTAGACTATATTTTGACTTGTAAACTCTATAAAGACTAGAAAAAACAACAATTAATTTACAAAACAAAAGATACTTATGATTAAAGACACTCCTGTATCCATTCAAAACCTTGATGATTTAATAAATGCCTGTAAGAACAATCTTGAGATGGCAAAGGCCCATGATATTGTAGGAATTGACCTTAAAAACCAATCATCTATAGCAGACTATATGATAATTGCATCAGGTACATCTGATCGTCATGTAAGTGCTATTGCCTATCGTCTTGAAGACTTTTTAAACAGAAGTGGAGTTCATGGCATAACGCTATCTGGAGATAAACTAGGCGAGTGGGTAATAGTTGACTTAGGAAGTCTTTTAGTACATATCATGCAACCACAAATACGTGAGCGTTACCGCTTAGAAGATCTTTATAGATTGATGGCTCAAGGTGAAATGCTCTCCCCTGAAGACTTAATGAATAAACAGCTAGAAGAATAAAGATCTTATGAAAATAATCATAAAAGCCGTAGGAATTAAAATGCCTAAATGGGTAACTGAAGCCTACAAAGAATACGAAAAGCGCTTTCCACCTGAGATAAAACTTATTTTAGAGGAAATTCCTCCTTATAAAAGAAGCGGTAAGCATGATGATGAAAAAGCTCGCCTTGAGGAGGCTAAGCTTATTTTAGCTTCTATTGAGGAGCGCTCTTACGTTGTTGCCCTAGATGAGCGAGGGAAACAATTTGATTCAAATGAATTGGCAAAACGTTTTGAAGTTTGGCAAAACCTAGGCATGGACATTGTTCTTATTATCGGAGGACCTAATGGTCTTACTGACGAGGTAAGAGATAAAGCCCGTGAATTATGGTCTTTATCCAAACTTACTCTACCCCATCCTTTGGTTAGAGTATTTTTAGCTGAAACATTATAGGGCCTATAGTATTGCAAAAGGATTACCATACCATAGGGCTTAAGCATTTTATAAATGTAAAAAATATCTTATTCTTATTGCCAAGTTAGCGGACAGAAGTGTTTTTAAAAAAGAAAAACTCTCGTAAAGAAAAGCCCCTTTTTTCTCATAATAAGAAAAAAAGAGGTTCTGGTATATCAAATCAAGACGAGCAAAAAAATCGTAATGAAGATCTAGCCTTGCTGGTATTTCACCATCGAGTATATATCTGCATAGCTATTGCTTTACTTATGATCTCAATACTATTTGCCAATCTTTACTATCTACAGGTAGTATCATACGAAGACTATAAAACAAGATCTAATGAAAACCGCATTAAAGTAGTACCGGTGGTACCAACAAGAGGCATGATTTACGATAGAAATCACGTTGTACTTGCTGATAATGTGCCTGTATATCATCTAATGCTTACACCTAATAAGCAGTATGATACCAAGACAACAATAAAAGATTTGAATAATCTGCTAAATCTTGAGCTATCTGAACATGAAATTGAAAATCTAACTTATGAGGCCAAAACACGCCACCGTTTTTCAGGTCTTGAAATATCCAACTTCCTGACAGAGCAACAAATAGCAATCTTCTCTGTTCACTCATATAGATATCCTAATGTACAGGTTGTAGCTAATCTTAAACGTTTCTATCCTTTTGCAGACATTGCAACTCACGCTATAGGTTATGTGTCTCGAATAAACCAAAAGGACGTAGAGAAATTAACAGAGCTTGGCAAAATTGATAATTATGAGGGTTCAACTGAGATTGGTAAACTTGGCATTGAAAAATACTATGAGGATCTATTACATGGCAAAACAGGATCTTCAGAGATTGAGGTTAATTCTCACGGTCAGATCATACGTACATTAAGCTTCAATGCGCCTGAGTCAGGAAAAGATCTTATCTTAACCTTAGACATACGTTTACAATACTATGCACAGGAAATTTTTGGCGATATGAAAGGTGCTGTTGTAGCTATAGAGCCTGCCACAGGTGAGATTTTAGCTATGTACTCAAATCCTTCTTATGATCCAAATTTATTTGTAAGAGGAATTCGATCAAAAGAATATTCAAGATTATTAAATCATCCAGGCCATCCTCTTATAAATAGAGCTACACAAGGTGGATATGCTCCTGCATCCACTGTAAAACCTTTGCTATGTGTAATGGGACTTAATGAAAACCTTATAACACCATCAGGTTCATTTTTTGGGGCACCCTACTTTAAACTCCCTAATTCATCGCATAAATTTCGTGACTGGAGATCCTGGGGACATGGTTGGCTGGACCTCTATAGAGCCTTAGAAATTTCAGCTGATACCTACTTTTATGATCTGGCATATAGAGC
>CALFLJ010000187.1 GCA_937880335.1 uncultured Succinatimonas sp. | reverse complement strand
TAGTCTATTCTAAGTCCTTATTCTATGAGCTAGGACACATCTTAAACAAAGTCTTATAAAACCTTATTACTTAATAATCCTGCTTTTTTGTTAAAGCAGGATATTGTTGTTAAATTTAACGGCGACTTAAGCTCTTTACAGTTCTTAATTCTTTTCCTGTATAGATTTGGCGAGGTCGTCCTAAACGACTATCCTTAATTGTTTGCATTTCATTCCAGTGAGTGATCCAGCCTATTGTACGTGCTAAGGCGAAGATTACTGTAAACATAGAGGTTGGAATGCCTATAGCATTTAATATAATGCCTGAGTAGAAGTCTACATTAGGATAGAGGTGGCGTGAAATAAAGTAATCGTCTGATAAGGCAATTTTTTCAAGCTCTGTTGCAACCTCTAATGCAGGGTTGTCTGTTATATGTAGGGCATCTAGCACAGCATGGCAGGTATCACGCATTACAACAGCACGAGGATCAAATGTCTTATAGACACGATGTCCAAAACCGTAGAGTCTGAATGGATCATTTTTATCCTTTGCGCGAGCTACGAATTCCGGGATGCGGTCAACAGTGCCAATTTCCTGGAGCATTCGTAGGCAGGCCTCATTGGCTCCACCGTGAGCAGGTCCCCATAAAGAGGCAATACCAGCAGCAATACATGCATAAGGGTTAGCTCCTGATGATCCTGCTAAACGTACAGATGAGGTTGATGCATTTTGTTCGTGATCTGCATGCAATGTGAAAATTGTATCTAAGGCTTTTTCTACAACTTTGTTTACCTTATATGGTTCACAAGGGGTTGAGAACATCATGTGCAGGAAATTACCGGCATAACTTAAATCGTTGCGAGGATAAACGAAAGGTTGACCTATAGAATACTTATATGACATTGCAGCAAGGGTCGGCATTTTAGCTACAAGTCTTGTCATGGTCATTTCTCGATGTTCAGGATCATAAATATCTAAACTGTCGTGGTAGAACGCAGATAAAGCTCCAGCAACACCACATAGTACGGCCATAGGATGTGAGTCACGACGGAAAGCTTGGAATAGGGATTCCATCTGGGTGTGGACAAGTGTATGGTGCTTAATGCGGTAAACAAACTCATTGTATTCTTCTTTATCTGGAAGTTCACCCTTAAATAGCAAATAGCACACCTGCATGTAGTCAGCCTTAGTGGCTAGCTGATCTATTGGATAACCGCGGTAGAGCAGAACACCTTTTTGACCATCAATAAATGTAATTCTGGACATACATGATGCGGTGGAAACAAAACCTGGGTCATAGGTAAAATATCCTTTTTTACCTAATTCTCGAATGTCTATTACTTCAGGACCCATAGTTCCACGTAAGATTGGTAATTTGATCGGATCCTTTCCGGGAATAATCAAAGTGGCAAATTTATCAATTTGCGGCAGAGTTTCTTCGATTGACATTGTGATGTCCCTTTTTCGTTGTTACACAAAGCTTATGCTTAATATTTCATAACCATATAATCACAAATTTTTTGTGAACTCGCATTTTTTCATATATTTGCACTTTTATGGAACAGTTTTAAATAGGCTGTGTTTTAGGTTACAATCAAACATTACAACTAAATTTCATGTTCATAACTTACGGTAGGAAAATGGAAAAGAGAATACTGCTTACTGAATGCAACGATGATATAGGTCTTATTGCCAAAATTACGAATTGCTGCTTTGATCATCATTTGAATGTGATAAGACAGGATCAGTTTGCCTCCTCTACTGACTCAAAGTTCTTTATGAGATCTGTACTTGAGGGTGACTTCTTTTACGCAGATCGTTTTCTTGAAGATGTTAAGTCTGTTTTACCAGATGGAGCTCATGTTCGTCTTGCTGACAATCACCGCCGCCGCTTATGTATTTTAGTTACAAAAGAATCTCATTGTTTAGGTGAGATTTTAATGAAGACATACGCAGGGGCATTGAATGCAGATATAGTTGGTGTTGCTGGTAACTACCCTGAATTAAGTGAGCTGTGCCGTAAGTTTAATGTGCCTTTTACCTTAGTTTCTCATGAAGGTATCACTCGTGAGGAGCAAGAAAAACGAATGATGGAGGTTATTGATCGTTGTGACCCTGATTATGTGATTTTAGCAAAGTATATGCGTATTTTATCGCCAAACTTTGTAGCACATTATCCTTTAGGGAAACTTATCAATATTCATCATTCTTTCCTGCCTGCTTTTATGGGGGCTAAACCTTATCACCAAGCTTTTGACCGTGGTGTTAAGATTATCGGTGCTACAGCGCATTTTGTCACTGATAATCTAGATGAAGGTCCAATCATTGAACAGGATGTAATCAAGGTAAATCATCGTTATGATCCGCAAACTTTAGCTAAAGCAGGCCATGATGTGGAACAGATGGTTCTTATGAGAGCTATAAGTAAAGTTTTAGATGACAAAGTATTTATACATGGTAATAAAACCGTAGTTTTCTAAACTTAAGCTTTAAATAAAAAAACAAGTTTTTAGTATGGACCCAGAAATTGATCACTAAATTTTCTATTTCATACTAACAGAATTTAAGGCTTGTTTCCTAAAATTAATTGGAGACAGGCCTTTTAACTT
>CALFLJ010000186.1 GCA_937880335.1 uncultured Succinatimonas sp. | reverse complement strand
TGGCATAGATCTTTCATAAGCTTAGGTACAGCAATTAAAAAGGCACTTTAATGCCAAAAGCAGTACAAACTGCTAAATCTTAGGAGAGATAACTATGGCCCTTTATGTAAATACCAACGTTTCATCGTTGAACTCACAGCGTAAGCTTACCAACGCAACTAATTCCTTAAATTCAACCTATCAACATTTAGCCTCAGGCATGAGAATTAACTCAGCTAAGGATGATGCGGCAGGTCTTCAGATTTCAAACCGTTTAACCTCTCAAATTAACGGCCTAAATCAGGGTAACCGTAACTGTAATGATGCTATTGCCCTAGCTCAGACTATGGAAGGGGCTTTAGATGAAACAACCTCAATGCTACAGCGTATTCGTACCTTAGCTATTCAAGCTGCAAACGGTACTAATACAGATATTGACAGAAAATCCATTCAGGATGAGGTGACTCAGTTATCAACTGAGATTAACCGTATTGCATGTAAAACAACTTATGCAGGTCAGCAATGTCTAGCCGGTGCTGCTAAGGGTATGCTTGATGCTAAGGGCAATGTTACCTTCCAGGTTGGTGCCTATTCTATGGATACACTAACAGTTACCATGTCAACTGGCTTTACTATTTCTGGTATTTGCTTAAATAAAGCTACAGGCCTTGATGGCTTCATAAAGAAGGGTAATTATAATAAAGATGAGCTTGCAAAATCTGGAATTTATGTTTCTGTAGCAACGACTACAAAAGCCTTACGCTTTAGTGTTTCAACAGCAGATTTTGCTCAAGGAACGATTGCAGGTATAGATAAGCTAATAAATATAGTAGATACCAAAAGAGCAGAGCTTGGTGCCATGCAAAATAGAATGGAAAGTACCATAAGAAACCAAAGCAATGTATCTGAGAACGTATCGGATGCAAGATCAAGAATTCGCGATGCCGATTATGCAGAAGAGACAGCCAATCTTACAGCACAGACTATTTTACAGCAGGCCTCAACTACAATTTTAACTCAGGCCAATCAGAGACCACAAATTGCAACTACTCTCTTAGGTGGTTAAGAGTAAACCATTTCTCTCCTGAGTGAAAACTCAGTTGGCCGGTACGTATTTATTTTTAGTACCGGTCTTTTTTTGTCTTAATAAAAAGTAGTATTTTAATTTTAAATGATCCAATCTTAAGTTCGTACATTCTAATAAATATACGAACTAATATATTGTTATGCAAAATTTTTTTTTAACTTTTTTGCCAAAAAATTGCCACCTTGATTTAAAAATTTTTTTACAACAAAACAAATTTGCATAAAATTTTATTTAATTACATATAGATAAAATTATTCCTTAAAAAATTACTAATTTAGGCATAGATCTTTCATAAGTTTAAGTACAGCAATTAAAAAGGCACTTTAATGCCAAAAGCAGTACAAACTGCTAAATCTTAGGAGAGATAACTATGGCCCTTTATGTAAATACCAACGTTTCATCGTTGAACTCACAGCGTAAGCTTACCAACGCAACTAATTCCTTAAATTCAACCTATCAACATTTAGCCTCAGGCATGAGAATTAACTCAGCTAAGGATGATGCGGCAGGTCTTCAGATTTCAAACCGTTTAACCTCTCAAATTAACGGCCTAAATCAGGGTAACCGTAACTGTAATGATGCTATTGCCCTAGCTCAGACTATGGAAGGGGCTTTAGATGAAACAACCTCAATGCTACAGCGTATTCGTACCTTAGCTATTCAAGCTGCAAACGGTACTAATACAGATATTGACAGAAAATCCATTCAGGATGAGGTGACTCAGTTATCAACTGAGATTAACCGTATTGCATGTAAAACAACTTATGCAGGTCAGCAATGTCTAGCCGGTGCTGCTAAGGGTATGCTTGATGCTAAGGGCAATGTTACCTTCCAGGTTGGTGCCTATTCTATGGATACACTAACAGTTACCATGTCAACTGGCTTTACTATTTCTGGTATTTGCTTAAATAAAGCTACAGGCCTTGATGGCTTCATAAAGAAGGGTAATTATAATAAAGATGAGCTTGCAAAATCTGGAATTTATGTTTCTGTAGCAACGACTACAAAAGCCTTACGCTTTAGTGTTTCAACAGCAGATTTTGCTCAAGGAACGATTGCAGGTATAGATAAGCTAATAAATATAGTAGATACCAAAAGAGCAGAGCTTGGTGCCATGCAAAATAGAATGGAAAGTACCATAAGAAACCAAAGCAATGTATCTGAGAACGTATCGGATGCAAGATCAAGAATTCGCGATGCCGATTATGCAGAAGAGACAGCCAATCTTACAGCCCAGACTATCTTACAGCAGGCCTCAACAAGTATTTTAACTCAGGCCAACCAAAGACCTCAGATTGCCATGACATTATTAGGTGGAGGTCAGTAAAACCACTTATACCATCTCTCCTGAATTGATACTAATTTGGCCGGCATATTTTGTCGGTCTTTTTTTTGTCTTAGATAAGATAATTAATTTTCATTTGCAAGGTTGTTTTTTGACATAAATTAAGTTTTATCTCTAATATTTTGGAATTTAATTTTTTATGTTTTTATATATTACTCTTTTATCAATTAATTAAAACTAAATAAATAGCTTATTTATTTTAATTTAAAATTAATATACCTAATTATTCTACCAGCAAAATAATTTACATTTGTGATATAAAAATTCATTAAAAAAATTAGCCTTTTTGAAATTACAAACTATTCTTAGTTATAGGTGAAATTAACAAAAGGAGTTAGGGATGTTACCTTCAAATCTTAAGCTTAAGGATAAATATCAATTATTTATCAATGGTAAGTGGTGTGATGCTTCAGATGGCGCAACTTTGAAGAGTTTCTGCCCAGCTAATGGAGATTACCTTACCTCATTTGCTGATGCAAGTAAGGACGATGTAGATGCTGCTGTAAAAGCTGCATCTGATGCATTTCCTTCTTGGTCTAAGACTACAGTTAAACAACGTGCTGCTATCTTAAATAAGATTGCAGATATTATTGATGAGCACAAAGAAGAATTAGCGCTTATTGAGA
>CALFLJ010000185.1 GCA_937880335.1 uncultured Succinatimonas sp. | reverse complement strand
AAGATTAGATAAAAATAATGCGTCTATACTTATCTATAAACGCACTTTATGGGTAGGCTTTGATACAGCCGTTTTGTTTTTTTTTTTATATAAAAAAATATTAGATAAATCGTGAGAAAGGTCAAGCTTATATGTTTAAAGGTCTTTGTATGATGCTAAAAATCACACAATTTACAAGAGTTTTTGGGTTTAAATCCAGGCTGCGCTAGAATAGTATATAAATTATTTCTTAAAAAAATTAAATTGAGGTTTATCTTATGGCAATTCATGAATTTGCAGGTCAAAAGGCTCGTTTGGAGGATTTAGATAATATTCCTCGTCTTATGGCTGCATATTATTTAAACCGTCCAAATATGGAAAATCCTGAGGAACAGGTAAGTTTTGGAACTTCAGGCCACCGTGGATCCTCATTAAATAGCTCTTTTACAGAGTCTCATATTGTGGCAATTTCTCAGGCAATTGCTGAATATCGTCAGAAGGAAGGTATAGACGGGCCACTTTTTATTGGTATGGATACCCATGCATTATCTGAGGCCGCATTAGCTACTGCAGTTGAGGTTTTAGGTGCTAATGGTGTTGAGGTTCGTATAGAGTCAAATCATGGCTATACCCCAACCCCTGCAATTTCTTTTGCTATTTTAGATTACAATCGTGGTCGTACTAGTGGTTTAGCTGACGGTATAGTAATCACTCCATCGCATAATCCTCCATCAAATGGTGGTTTTAAATACAATCCAACTGATGGTGGTCCTGCTGGAACTGAGATTACATCCTGGGTTCAAAATCGTGCAAATGATTTGTTACGTGCAAACTTGCAAGGCTGCAAGCGTGTTCCTTATGCTCAGGCATTAAAACTTCCTAATGTAAAAGAGCACGATATGCTTACCCAGTATGTTGAGGCACTAGGTGAGATTATTGATATGGAGGCTATAAGTAAGGCCGGTCTTAATATGGGTGTTGATCCATTAGGAGGTTCAGGTCTTTACTATTGGGATCGCATAGCAGACCGTTATAAGCTTAATCTTAAGGTTGTAAACTATGCCGTTGATCCTACTTTCTCCTTTATGTGTTTAGATCGCGATGGCAAGATTCGTATGGATTGCTCATCTCCTTATGCTATGGCAGGCTTAATTAAGCTTAAGGATGATTTTGATATTGCGTGGGGTAATGATCCTGATTACGATCGTCATGGTATCGTTTGCCACAGTGGTCTTATGAATCCAAATCATTATCTATCAGTTGCAATTGACTATATTTACAAGCATCGTCCAAACTGGCCACAAGCGGCTATGGTAGGTAAGACTGTCGTTTCCTCAAACTTAATGAATCGTGTTGCTTTAGGCTTAGGTCGTAAGGCATATGAGGTTCCGGTAGGATTTAAGTGGTTTGTTCCAGGTCTTTTTGATAAGTCTTTAGCCTGGGGCTGTGAGGAAAGCGCTGGTGCATCATTCTTACGTAAGGATGGTTCTGTTTGGACTACGGATAAGGATGGTCTTATTGCTTCTCTACTTTCAGCTGAAATTTTAGCTGTTACAGGAAAAGATCCTGCAGAGCACTTTAAAGATTTAACTGCAAAGTATGGTATGCCTTTCTATAACCGTGTTGATGCTCCTGCATCTCCTGCTGCAAAAGCTGCATTAAAGAAACTTGATCCATCTGCAGTTGAGGCTGATATGCTAGCTGGCGAGAAGATCGTAGATAAACTTACTAAAGCTCCTGGTAATGGCGCTGAGATTGGCGGTCTTAAGGTTGTAACTGAAAATGGTTGGTTTGCAGCCCGTCCATCCGGTACTGAAAATGTTTACAAGATCTATATGGAAAGCTTCAAGGGCGATGATCACTTAAAGCTTATCGAAAAAGAAGCTCAAGAAATTGTTAATGCTGCTTTGAAAAAAGCTGGTGTATAGTTTTTGACTCTTTAAGTTTATAATTGACCTTCGTATATTTTTTAATTACGAAGGTCTTTTATATCTTTTTAGGAGTCATTGTGTCTGTTTCTATTCTCCAAAACCCACCTTTAAATAAAGAACGTTTTAAAGCCATTGTTTTAGATTTAGATGGCACCTTACTACGCAAAGATAAGACTATAAGTCCTCGCACTCATAAAGCATTAAAGAAAGCTCAAGAAAATGGGTTTACCATTATTTTAGCTACTGGACGTCATCCATTTAGTGCTAATTTATATGCAGAAAAACTAGGTTGTGTTGATGATAATGCTCTAGCTATTTGTTACAACGGAGCTGCAGTGGTAAGACTCAAAGATTATGCTAAGTCTAATGATGTAGTATCTTTCCCTGTTGTTGATGCTGTTTATGCAAGTGGGGAGAGAATTATGCAAATTACAAAGCTATCTCATAAATTTGGCTTGAAAGTTCATGGCTATTCACGTGATCGAGGATTGTTAGTTGAGGATAGAAATCCCTGCTCTGAGCGTGAGATTATTCATTCACATGTCCCTTTTGCAGAGATTGATTTCGAAAATATCGACCCTAAAGAACGTTTCTTTAAAATTTTAGCTGTAGGTGACAACGATAAACTTGATGTTTTAAGAAATAACCTTCCTGACTTTATAACCGATGAATTTCAAGTTATGAGATCTGATCCTAATTTTCTTGAATTTATCCCAGGCCATTCTTCTAAAGGAAAAGCTTTGCTTATGCTTTGTTCCTCGATGCAAATAAGTCCTGATAGCTGTGTAGCTTTTGGTGATGCAGAAAATGATTTGGTTATGATTGAAACTGCAGGTTTGGGGGTTGCAATGGGGAATGCTGTGCCTTTGCTAAAGCAGCAAGCCGATTTAGTTACTCTTTCAAATGAAGAGGATGGCGTAGCTTGTGTGGTTGAAAACCTAGTTTAAAGGTCGTTTATGTTTAAAACATCTATTTTTAAAAGTAGTAATAAAAAAGAGGAACTCTTGCAAAGACAACGCTATCAAGGCGCTGATAGTCTGCCTCTTAAAGTCTCAATCCGTAGTGCTTTTCATATGATAAGGATCTACTGGACATCAAAAGAAAGCCTATGGTCATGGTTTTTATTAAGCTTGATTTTAATTTTAACAGGAGGGTCCATCTATTTGGCCACAGCCATAAATAGATGGTATAAAGACTTTTGGGACACTATTCAAAATTATGATCTAGATGGTTTTAAATACCATCTTATGATATTTGCTCTTTTGGCTACTATTCATGTTTTTGTCTCAGTCTATAATGCCTATTTAAGATCTCGTTTGGCTATAGCCTGGAGACGTTACTTTACAGGTAAGGTCATGCATGATTGGCTATCTAATAACATTTATTACAAGATGCAGTTAAAAGATCGCAAGACGGAAAACCCTGATCAGCGTATCTCTGAGGACTTAAATAGTTTTGTAAGCTATACCATAAATCTTATTTTAGGAACCTTAACCGATTTGGCTATGATAGGAACTTTTGGTTTGGTTTTATGGGATTTATCAAATAGTGTTACTTTGACCTTATGGAATGACAAAACAATTACTTTACCTGATGGCTATATGCTTTACTTAGCACTAGCCTATGCAGTATGTGGAACAGTATTAACCTTCGTTTTAGGAAAACCTTTAGTCAGACTCAATTTTAGGCAACAACGTTATGAGGCTGATTTTCGTTTCTCGCTTATACGTTTAAGAGAAAACTCTGAGTCTATTTCTCTTTATCAAGGAGAGAAGCAGGAGGAGGTAGTATTAAGGAAGCGCTTCTTTGAGGTAGTTAAAAACTATATGCGCCTTATTAGCTGTGAAAAACGTCTAGGTTTCTTTACCCTAGGTTATGCTCAGTTAGCAGTGATTTTCCCTATACTGATTTCAGCTCCTATGTATTTTGCTAAGATTATTACCATGGGTAGTATTATGCAAATTAGTTCAGCTTTTGGACGGGTTCAGGATTCTTTATCTACTGTAATTAGTAATTTCTCATCCTGGGCCTCATACAAGGCAGTGGTTGATCGTCTTGCTTTGTATTTTGACAGTATGGATGAAAATTCTAATCTTGAATGTCTACATCCTTTAAATGGTTTTGAGATAAAAAATGTTACCGTAAGAAATCCTTTACAAAAAGTTCTCTGTAAAGATCTTAATTTAAGATTAGAAAAAGGCCAGAGTCTTTTAATCCGGGGACCATCAGGATGTGGCAAATCAACCTTGATTAAGACTATTGCCGGATTATGGCCTTATGCTACAGGTCAAATTATTGAGCCATCAGAGTCTACAACCTTATTTTTAAGCCAAAGACCTTATTTACCTCAGGGAACATTAAGAGAAGCTGCCTGCTATCCTTTAACAGTATTTGATCAACTTGAAATAGAAAAGTATTTTAAGCTTTTAAATTTAGAGCATTTAATTGAGCATTTAGATGAGGAAAATAACTGGTCTATGATGCTTTCACTAGGAGAGCAGCAACGAGTTGCATTTATACGTGCTTTAATTATGAGGCCTGATATTTTGATTTTAGATGAAGCTTCATCTGCATTAGATGAGGTTTTAGAAGCAAAAGCCTATGATCTTATTTTAAAAGAATTTAAAGAAGCAATTT
>CALFLJ010000184.1 GCA_937880335.1 uncultured Succinatimonas sp. | reverse complement strand
AAAGCGGACTTTAAGGAGTTTTTTATAGTCCGCTAGTTTGTGAAAGTTTTATTTATATAGTGTTTTATTTTTCTTGACAGTTTTTGGGGCTTAATTATCCATGCAATACGATATGTTTATGCCTGATCCTAAAAAGGCTCCTCCAACAATAGTTTTTAACGATACCATTATCTCCGGTATTACTCCTATGGAGGTAGGAGCACCATTTGATGAAATCATTGATAGACCATCTGGTATGAAAGGTTACGTTTTAAACCTTACTATAGATGGTGCAGGGCTTATTAAAGATGGAGATGATAGATTTATCTGTAAAAAAGGAGATCTTTTATTATTTCCGCCTAACGTCCCACATTACTACCATATAGCGCCTCATGCTAAGAACTGGTACCATCAGTGGGTTTATTTTTACCCTAAGGCTTACTGGATTGAGGCATTAGATTGGCATAACAGTTTAAATAAGGTCCAGCGCTACACTCTGGCTAAAGAATATTTTGACGAATTTTCAGGATTGTTTTTAGAAATCATCAAGCGAACTAATTCTAATCTTGGTGTAAGTAGAATGGTGGCTGTTAACTTCCTTGAATTATTGCTCTTGCGCAGATTGGAGATTTGCAGTAATTCAGATCTAAATTTAAATTTAGACAATAGGATAAGTGTAGCTCAGATTTACATGCGAGATAATCTAAATAATCCTAAGTTAAGTCTTGAGAATATAGCATGTCAGGTTCATCTTTCTAAAACAAGACTAATTCATCTATTTCAGGAAAAACTTGGTATAAGCCCTATAAAATGGTTAAATCAAGAAAAATTAAAGGTAGCTCGTTTACTTTTAATCACTACCGACTGTTCTATAAATGAAATCGCTCTAAGGGCCGGATTTTCAGATGTCACGTATTTTTTCAGATTTTTTAAAAAATTTGAAGGCATGACTCCCTTGCAGTACCGCAGTGTCAAGGCAAATTTTAAGTTGAATTTAAATATAAGATAAAAGTCTTAAGAAGAGACAGATGTAAATTTAAAATTTACATCTGTAGGCTAAAATAGGAGCAGATAAAAATTTGTTTTGTTTATTTCAGTTCTTTTAGAATAATTACTCCCCAATCCTTTATCTTTACAGTCTCACCTTGTTTTATGATTTGATTGTCAAGTAAGGATAAACATTGACCAAATTCACAGCTAAAGCATAAATCTGAGCTTGAATAATTCATTATAAAGTGAATTTTTTCATTAGATTTATTAAATCCCTCTCTTACAATAAGCGGGAAACGAAGCTTTGTGCGTTTTTTAAAAAGATCATTATCTTTTGCGATATACTCAACAGTTTCCTTAATTACGCTCTTGTCAACATTAGCTGCGATATAGGTAATTGAGCCTGCCTTTTTATCACCAACTCTACGATAGGCAATAGCGGCATAGTCCTCATAGTATTTATGGCAAAAAGAGGCAAGTTTTATTGTCTTTTCATCTTGAATTTTTAGAAGATCCATAAAGTCTGTGATTTTTGAGACTGACTTTGACAGATCAAGGACATCACTTGTGATCATTAAATCATGAGGTTCAGCAATAAGATCATAAGATGCACCTAAAAGATCTGAGATAAAAGACGGCTGTGTGCTTGTTCTTACCTTTATATTTTCATTTGTAACAAAGCTCTTAAATGAGAGTAGGACATGCCCACCATTTTTTACAAAATTACAAATTTTCTCTAAACGCTCATCACTAATACAATAAATAAGTGGAAGAACTAAAAGATCGTAATCAAAAATTCTGTCGTCATCGATAAATCTAATATCAGTTTCGATATTATTTTCATAAAGAGCATCATAATAGGCTCGGACAACATCATTATATTGATGATAGTTAAAATGTTCAGTGTTAAGACTTGGACCTTTGAACGGAAATACATCTATGGCACTTAAAGCCTCATTTGAAACAACAAGACAGGCGCTATTTTCCTTTTTAAAACCTTTTAGATAGGGTTCTAATCTTCTTAAGTCAGCTCCTAATTTGCAAGCCTCTTTGAATACCTCATTCTCTTTAAAGTCATAACTTAGAAGTCCTTTCCAGTAGGTTTCAAATGAGTTGTGAATTGAGTGCCAGTGCCAATATCCTATTAAACTTGCACCTGAGGCTATATGGGATAGACCTTGTAAGTATAGTTGCCCCTTAAATGGTGTCCAGTTTTTAAAAGCCTGAGCCTGTGTCTCTAAAACAAAATAGCGCTGATTCTTTAAACATCTAATCTCATCTCCACCAAAGGCAATTTCAGCGCCGGTTAAATACTCCTGTGAGGGATGATAGATGTCAACGCCTGCAATATCAAGACAAGCAGATGCTTTTAGGTGATCTACATCAGGTTGAACTCCATATGACATGTTGCGCCATTCAAAGTCAAAGTTATGGGTAATGAACTGATCTTCCTTAAGATAGGATCTGACAATTTTCTCAAGCTTTCCTAAAAAGTCAGTAACTAAGCTTCTTTGAAAACGCTTGAACTCTGAATACAGGCTTCCATTTATAGTATTTACCACATCAGGGAAATCCTCCCAGCTATCGATGCGGTTAGACCAGTAATCAAGACCAAAAGCTTTATTTAAAGTCTCAAGGTTATGGTTAAATTTTTCTTTTAGATATTTTACAAAGGCTATTTGCACATTGTTTGATACGCAGTTGTAATATTTAGTTTCGTTGTCTAATTGATAACCAATAATGGCCGGATGATTTGATACAGTCTCCAATAGTTTTCTTGTAATGCGTTCGGCATAGTAAAGATAACTTGGGTGACTTATATCCATCTGTTGACGTGGACCGTATTTATATTGTCCTTGTGCTGTAGTGGCTAGGATTTCAGGATATTTGCGACATAACCAGGCAGGTACTGCGTAAGTTGGCGTACCTACAATCACTTTGATATTAGCCGCATGCATTTTATCTAGGACTGTAATGACCTGACTAAAATCAAATACTCCGTCTTCTTTTTCGTAGGTGCTCCAGGTGCTTTCTGCTATTCTTACATAGTTTATACAAGCTTTTTTCATTAAAGCAATATCATCATCTATGCGTTCATACGGCATATATTCACGATAGTATGCACAGCCAAACAGGATATTATCTAAAATATTTTTCATATTAGTTAACCTTCCTTATCATTGCCAAAAGCAGGGCTCCAACTAAAGCTAATGCACATCCTAGATGGAAAATATACCCATAGCCTAAAGCTGCAATAATTATGCTTGATAAGACTGGTCCAATTATTTGTCCTCCATTATTGGCAATATTTAATATTCCAAGATCTTTTGCAGCTGTTTTTTGAGATGGGAGAACGTCGATATTTAGGGCTTGATCTAAAGATGAGAAGATGCCATATCCAATACCAGAGACAACAGCGTAAATAAGCATTAGGTAGGCTTGATTGTCAAAACTTGGGATTATGCATCCTAAAGCCATTAGTAAGGATGAAATTACAACAGGCCACTTACGCCAGTGGAAGCGATCTGCAATAGGTCCTGAGACTAGGGAGAATATTATTGAGCTTATCATCAAAATAGATGAGATATAGCTTATATAGGTACCAGCGTCATTTTTACCTAAAGCTATGTAGTCAGTTAGAACGTAAAGCTGATATCCTGAAATTGTAAACTGGGCAGAGATAACGAGTAATTTTCCAAACAGGGCTAAATAGTAATCTCGACAGTCGCGTAAAGGGAAAGCAAAATTATCAGATAGGTTCTTTAATGTAAGTTTTTCAACCGGCATATTGATGGTGCTTTTTTCCCTTAAAATCAAGGATGAGACAGGGCCTGATAGTAGGGCTAAAACAGCCATGAGAATTACACCTTGGTACTCATTTACGCCAATAAAGAATGAGGCTAGAATTTGTCCACCATAGTTACCTGCAGAAAGTCCAATGGCGTACATAGAGGAGATTGTGCCACGATGAGAGGGGGCGACTCTGTCTGAAATAACTGCAATTAATGGGGCTACAATGGCGTTTAGGAAGATCATATAGATAGCATCCCAGGCAATGATAGCGGTAATTGAGTCTGCAGTACCCCAGAAGTAGATACTGATTGCAGCTCCAATTGATCCAAACCATAGCCAAGGCGTACGTCGACCAAAGCGGCTACGCGTGCGATCTGAGAAGGCTCCTTCAACAATATTTGCCAATGTTGAGACAACCATAGCGATTGCAGACATTGCAGCTAAAGCCGTAGCTTTTGACTGTGGATCTATTTCCGCAATTCTTGCAGGTACCAGAACTCCCACCATTCCCAAATAGGAACCTAGCCATAAAAGTACACCTATAATTAGAGCAATTCCTTCCTTTAAGGGCAGTTTTTTTTGTTGTTCATCAGTAGGACTTATCCATGCGCTGACATTATTGTCCATGCTATTGTTTAAAGATTTCATTAAAATTCCTCAATAAAAAAATTGATTTGAGGTTAAAAGTGCACTTTAATGTTTAACCTTGAGGATTATTTTAAAAATTAAACTTCTGTTTCACAGTAGACAATTTTTCCTTAAGACTTGAAAAAATTGCTATTGTTAAATTTATGTGATGCACTGCACATTATATTTACTTAGGCATTTTCTCTTACTAATCTAAGATGCAAATTAAGTTGTATTTTGGGTGTATGAAATAAAAATCCTTAAATTAATCAGGATTTAACAAAAAATTAGCTTGTTTGTCGAAAAAAAATCTTTATTTCTGTTATAATCATTAGGTTTAAACAAGGATGGAAATTCATGAGTAACGCAATTGTCATAGCTGTAGATGGTCCTGGTGGAGCTGGAAAGGGGGAATTAACTCGCCGTCTGGCTAAAGCTTTGGACTTTGAACTTCTTGACTCTGGAGCTATTTATAGAGTTTTAGCTTATGCTGTAAGAAAGGCAGGCTTAGCTCTTTTTGATGAGGACTCCGTGATACAAGAGGCTAGACTTTTAGATTTGCACTTTGATAATGATGACGAAGGTGTCAAGGTTATGTTAGGTGCAGAAGATGTTACATCAGCCATCCGTACTGAAGAGGCAGGTGTAAACGCCAGTCGTGTTGCATGCATCCCTGAGGTAAGAGCTGCTTTACTTAAACGTCAAAGAGACTTTTTAAGAGAGCCAGGTTTAGTTGCCGATGGTCGTGACATGGGAACTGTTGTTTTCCCAAGAGCTCAGATTAAGATCTTTTTAGATGCCTCTGCTGAGGTAAGGGCTAAAAGACGTGTTTCACAGCTTAAAGAGCTAGGAAAAAGTGCCGATTATGCACTAATCTTATCTGAGATTGAAGAGCGTGATAATCGGTCGCACCTTTAAAACCTGCAGATGATGCAATCGTTATAGATTCATCAGATCTCAGTATTGAAGAAGTTTTCAGTAAGGTCGCTCAAATTATTAAAGAGCGTACCGGTCTTGAATGTAAATTGTAGTTATCTACATTGTTTTTGTTGTGGTCGAGGATGACCACTTATTTTTAATCACTCCCCGCATGCAGGATGCAGAGGGGCAAATTTGGAAATTTTACCTTAATGGAATCTTTTGCACAACTTTTCGAAGAGTCTCTGAAGAATGTAGAAACCCGTCCGGGCGCTATGGTTAAGGGTGTTGTTGTAGCTATCAACAACGGCCTGGTCATTGTTGACACTGGTCTTAAGTCTGAGTCTGCAATTCCGCAGGAGCAGTTCATGACCCCAGCTGGCGAGCTTGAAGTTAAAGTCGGCGACGAAGTTGACGTAGCTCTTGAGTCTGTTGAGTCTGGCGACGGTGAGACCCAGGTCTCTCGCGAGAAGGCAAAACGCAACGAAGCTTGGATCAAACTCGAAGACGCTTTCAACAAGCAGGAAACTGTTACTGGCGTTATCGATGGCAAGGTCAAGGGTGGCTTTACTGTTCAGTTAGGTGGCATTCGTGCCTTCTTACCTGGCTCTTTAGTCGATGTTCGTCCTGTTCGTGACACTTCTCACTTAGAAGGCAAAGAGCAGCAGTTCAAGGTTATCAAGCTTGATCAGAAGCGCAACAACGTTGTTGTTTCTCGTCGTGCTGTTATTGAGACAGAGAACTCCTCCGAGCGCGAGAATGTATTAGCTAACTTAGCTGAAGGTCAGACAGTCAAGGGTATCGTTAAGAACCTCACCGATTACGGTGCATTTGTTGACTTAGGTGGCGTAGATGGTCTCCTCCACATCACTGATATGGCCTGGAAGCGTGTTAAGCACCCATCTGAGATTGTTACCGTAGGTGACGAGATCTCAGTTAAGGTCTTAAAGTTTGACCGTGAGCGTCAGCGTGTATCCTTAGGCTTAAAGCAGTTAGGTGAGGATCCATGGGCCAATATAGCTGCTCGTTTCCCTGTTGACTCCATCATTGAAGGCAAGGTTACCAACCTTACCGACTATGGTTGCTTCGTTGAGATCGAAGAGGGTGTTGAGGGCTTAGTTCACGTATCTGAGATGGATTGGACTAACAAGAACATTCACCCATCTAAGGTTGTTTCTGTTGGCGATAACGTTAAGGTTAAGGTTTTAGAGATTGATGAAGAGCGTCGTCGTATTTCCTTAGGCTTAAAGCAGTGCAAGCAGAACCCATGGGTTGAGTTCGCTGAGACCCACTCTAAGAATGACAAGGTTACCGGTAAGATCAAGTCTATTACTGATTTCGGTATCTTCATCGGCTTAGATGGTGGCATTGATGGCTTAGTTCACTTATCCGACATCTCCTGGCAGCAGTCAGGTGAAGACGCTGTTCGCGACTTCAAGAAGGGTGATGAGATCACCGCTGTTGTTTTACAGGTAGATCCAGAGCGTGAGCGT